>CAZWCZ010000036.1:0-16351 GCA_964632165.1 uncultured Lachnospiraceae bacterium
ACAGAAGCTGTTATCACCGTACCTGCTTATTTTAATGACGCACAGAGACAGGCAACCAAGGATGCAGGTAAGATCGCAGGTCTTGATGTAAAGAGAATCATCAATGAGCCGACCGCTGCGGCACTTGCATACGGACTGGACAACGAAAAAGAGCAAAAGATCATGGTATATGACCTGGGCGGCGGTACATTTGATGTATCAGTAATTGAAATCGGTGACGGTGTTATCGAAGTACTTGCTACTTCCGGTGATAACAGACTGGGCGGTGATGACTTTGATGAAAGAATCACAAGATATTTTGTAGATGAATTTAAGAAGGCAGAGGGTGTTGACTTATCTACGGATAAGATGGCAATGCAGAGATTAAGAGAAGCAGCAGAAAAGGCAAAGAAGGAACTTTCTTCTCAGACAACAACAAACATTAACCTTCCGTTTATTACGGCAACGGCAGAAGGTCCGAAGCACTTTGACATGAACCTGACAAGAGCTAAATTTGATGAGCTGACACATGATTTAGTGGAAAGAACGGCAATTCCGGTTCAAAACGCATTAAGAGATGCCGGAATCAATGCTTCTGAGCTGAGTAAGGTATTGCTGGTCGGCGGTTCCACAAGAATTCCTGCTGTACAGGATAAGGTAAAACAGCTGACAGGACATGAACCAAGCAAAACATTGAATCCGGATGAGTGCGTTGCATTGGGTGCTTCCATTCAGGGTGGTAAGCTCGCAGGCGATGCAGGTGCAGGCGATATCCTGCTGCTGGATGTTACTCCGCTTTCTCTTTCCATTGAAACAATGGGTGGCGTAGCTACCAGACTGATCGAAAGAAATACAACCATTCCGACAAAGAAGAGCCAGATTTTCTCAACTGCAGCAGATAATCAGAGCGCTGTTGATATCAATGTAGTACAGGGTGAGCGTCAGTTTGCAAGAGATAACAAATCTCTCGGACAGTTCCGTCTGGACGGCATTGCACCTGCAAGAAGGGGTGTTCCGCAGATTGAAGTTACCTTTGATATTGATGCAAACGGTATCGTTAATGTATCTGCAAAGGATCTCGGAACAGGAAGAGAACAGCATATCACGATCACTGCAGGCTCCAATCTTTCGGATGCAGATATTGAAAAGGCAGTAAAAGAAGCTGCAGAATATGAAGCACAGGATAAGAAGCGTAAAGAAGCAGTAGAGACAAGAAATGAAGCGGATTCTATGGTGTTCCAGACCGAAAAGGCACTTGCTGATGTCGGCGATAAGATCAGTGCAGAGGATAAGACGGCAGTAGAAGCAGATCTTGCACATTTAAAGGAACTGATTGAAAAGACAAATCCGGAAGTGATGTCAGAAGGCGAAGTGGCTGATATCAAGGCAGCTAAAGAAAAACTGATGACAAGTGCTCAGGCACTGTTCCAGAAGGTTTATGAACAGGCACAGGGTGCACAGGGTGCAGGACCTGATATGGGTGCAGGCACAGGCAGTCAGGATGGCTTCCAGGATGATGTGGTAGACGGAGATTACAGAGAAGTATAATCCGTCTGACGCGGGTTACTGGAACCTGAGTGGGCATAAAACTTGCATTTTATAGGATAATATGATAAAATCATTAGTCGCGTGAGCGATATGCATATAGGCAGTCAATCCGGCTGCCTATATGTTATTAAAAAATGGGTGATGAAAATGGCAGAGAGCAAGAGAGATTATTATGAGGTCCTGGGGGTATCCAAAGGGGCATCTGATGATGAATTAAAAAAAGCATATCGTCAGGTGGCAAAAAAGTATCATCCGGACATGAATCCGGGAGATAAAGAGGCGGAAGCTAAGTTTAAAGAGGCATCCGAAGCGTATGCAATACTGAGCGATCCGGAAAAAAGAAGGCAGTATGATCAGTTTGGTCATGCGGCATTTGAGCAGGGCGGTGCCGGTGCAGGCGGTTTTGATTTTTCCGGTGACATGAGTGACTTGTTTGGAAGTTTTGGTGACATTTTTGGCGATCTTTTCGGAGGCGGCAGCAGGTATCGCAATAATGACGGACCGGTAAAAGGAGCCAATGTGCGTGCCGGCATCCGTATTTCATTCGAAGAGGCTGTTTTTGGCACGGATAAGGAACTGGAACTGAATTTGAAAGAAGAATGTAAAACCTGTCATGGCAGCGGAGCAAAGCCGGGAACCGGTGCAGAAACCTGTTCCAAGTGCGGAGGACGCGGACAGGTTGTATATAGGCAGCAGTCGTTGTTTGGCATGACACAGAGCATTCAGGCATGTCCGGATTGCCACGGTACCGGAAAGATCATCAAGGAGAAATGTCCGGATTGTCGTGGAGGCGGCTATATTACAGTCAGAAAGAAAATAGAAGTTTCCATTCCTGCCGGTATTGACAACGGACAGAGCATTCGTATCCGCGGCAAGGGAGAACCGGGAGAACGCGGTGGTGAAAGAGGAGATCTGCTGGTAGAAGTAAATGTGCGGAATCATGAGACGTTCCGCCGCCAGGATATGGATATTTATTCAGCAGTTCCGTTAAGTTTTACGACGGCGGCACTTGGCGGTGATATCCGTGTCAACACGGTAGACGGAGATGTTTTATATACAGTGGCACCGGGAACACAGACCGGTACGAAAGTACGTCTTCGCGGCAAGGGAGTTCCGTCGTTGCGTAACAAGCAGGTAAGGGGAGATCACTATGTTACATTGAATGTACAGGTGCCTACCCATCTGACAGCAGAACAGAAGTCTTTGCTGAAGCAGCTGGAAGCAAGCTTTGGCGGAGAGAAAAAGAACACATCCGCAGAAGAAACAGAAAAAAAGTCCGAAAAAAAGGGTGTAAAAAAAAGAGTAGAAAAGTTTTTTGAGAATCTGGTAGATGATGAGAAATAAGCAGAAAAAGCAGAGTAGCACAAAAAAATGTGCTAGTCTGTTTTTGTGCGTTTATAGTGTAGAGAAAAAGAGGAAAAGGACATGAAGTGGAAAAAGATTTCATTTGAGACGACAACGGAAGCGGTAGATCTGGTAAGTGCGATGTTAGACGAACTTGGGATTGACGGAATTGAGATTGAAGATAATGTGCAGCTTTCGGAGGAAGATAAAAAGAAGATGTTCATTGACTTTTTGCCGGAACTTCCGGAAGATGAAGGAAAAGCAAAGATCAGTTTTTACGTGGAGGAAGATACAGCTGTGGAAACGGTGATCGAACAGGTGCAGAATGGTCTGCACGAACTGGATGCTTTTGTGGATACCGGAGAAAAGGTATTTACGGTTTCCGTCACGGAAGATAAAGACTGGGTAAATAATTGGAAGGCATTTTTTAAACCGTTTCGTGTTGACGACAGCATTGTGATCAAACCGACCTGGGAAACATTGGATGAAACAAAAGAGGGAGATATGGTCATAGAGATAGATCCCGGAACAGCGTTCGGAACCGGATCTCATGAAACAACAAAACTTTGTATCCTGAATCTGAAAAAGTATGAGAAAACGGCAGACAAGGTGCTTGACCTTGGCTGTGGCAGCGGGATCCTTTCTATTGTGGCACGAAAACTCGGCGCATCGTATGTTGCAGGAACGGACATTGATGAAAATGCGGTAAAGGTGGCTGCAGAAAATGCGATCCAGAACAAACTGGTGGCAGCAGCTGCACTTTGTGCACCCGGAACGGATGAAGAAGCTGACAGCGAAATAATAGAAGCGGCGAACAAGGGATGCGGATATTATCTGAGCAATGTGCTTACAGAGCCGGAGTCGCGTATGCTCCTCGGCAATGATTATGACATAGTAGTTGCCAATATCCTGGCAGATGTGATCATACCGCTGGCAGAGGTTGCCGGAGAGTTTATGAAGCCGGGGGCTTTATTTATCAGTTCAGGAATCATTTATCTGAAAGCAGAAGAAGTAAAAGAAGCATTGCTGGCAAATGGATTTGAACTTGTAGAAACAACACAGATGGGAGACTGGTTTTCCTATGTGGTCAGAAAAAGATAGAAAGGCGGAAAAAAAGATGATATATCAGGAAAGAAGAAACAGAACGGCAGAACAGATGGAACAGGGAAGTATCCTGATCCTGTATTCGGGAGAGGCTGTACATATCAGTGCGGATGCATATCAGCATTTTGAAGCGAATCGCCAATTTTTTTATCTGACCGGGATACGCAGAAGTAATATGGCACTTATTATCGATAAATGCGGAGAGAAGGTTACAGAGACCTTATTCATTGAACCAATCGATCCTGCAATTGAACGCTGGGTCGGAAAGAAAATGACCAGGGAAGAAGCAGAAGAAATCAGTGGGATCACACAGATACGATGGATAGACAGCCTGACGGCAGCAGTGGATTCCATTATGAACCGCAAACTTCCTAAAAAAGTATATTTTGATACATACCGTCATGCAGGCGCAGATCTGCCGGATTATAATCTGGTACGTGCCGGTGAATTCCGCACGTTATATCCCGAGACAGAGATATGTTCCATCTATCCGATCATTGCGGGGCTTCGCATGGTAAAGGATGCGGAAGAGATCCGGACGACAAAAGAGGCTGTTGAGGTGACCGATCAGGCATTGAATCATGTGCTGAGAACATTAAGACCGGGAATGATGGAATATCAGGTTCAGGCAGAGTTTGAATATAAGGTTAAAATGGCCGGTGCAGACGGAATGGCATTTCCGACGATCGCCGGATCCGGTGCAAACGGAACGATGCTCCATTATGAAACAAACCATGCCGAATGCAAGGAAAATACATTGATCTTATTAGATCTTGGAGCAAGAGTCAAAGGATACAATGCGGATATTACAAGAACATATCCGGTCAGCGGGACGTATACGCAGCGGCAGAAACAGATCTATGACCTTGTTTTAAAGGCAAATCAGGCTGTGACAGAACTTGCGGGACCGGGAGTAACCTTACTTGAATTGAATAACTGCTGCAAAAAGGTTCTTGCAGAAGGACTGATGCAGCTGGGACTGATCGAAAAGGAAGAAGAAGTAGGAAAGTATTATATGCACAGTGTTTCCCATCATCTCGGGATTGATGTGCATGACGTGACCGTGCCGGAAAAAGCAAAATTGGAACCGGGAATGATCATTACTAATGAACCGGGACTTTATATTGATGAGGAAGAAATCGGCATCCGGATCGAGGATGATCTTCTGATCACGGAAAACGGCTGTGAAGTGCTGTCTGCACAGATTCTTCGGACAACAGAAGAAATTGAAGAAATGATGAAGGAACGGTAGGATGCAGACAGAGACCTTTATATTTATTATGGAACTGATAGGAACCATTGCATTTGCTTCGGCAGGAGCAATGGTGGCGGTGGAAAAAGAAATGGATGTCCTTGGCGTATGTGTGCTTGGTATGACAACAGCGGTTGGAGGAGGGATGATCCGGGATCTGATCCTTGGAGTCACACCCCCGGCAATGTTTCAAAATCCGGTATATGCTTTGGTGGCCATTGCATTTTCATTATTTGTATTTGTTGCGGCATATTATCATAAACTGAGGGAAAGCAGACTGTATGCAGCATATGACAGACTTATGCTGATCTGCGATTCTCTTGGTCTGGCCATTTTTACTGTTGTCGGAGTTACTACTGCATGGCAGATGGAATATGAAACGACAGCATTTTTGCAGGTGTTTGTCGGAGTGCTGACCGGTGTCGGCGGCGGGGTACTTCGGGACGTGATGGCCGGAAACACACCGTATATTTTTGTGAAGCATGTATATGCCAGCGCTTCTATTATCGGAGCGATCGTAACTGTAGTGCTGGTTGACATCTGCGGCGAATTTGTCGGAATGTTGGCTGGCGCCGTGGCCGTATTTGTCATCCGTATTCTGGCGGCTTATTTCAAATGGAACCTTCCGAGGATCAGAAAGGATTAAAGATGCATTGTTTTTATTGCGAAGAACATAATGTGACGGGAAATACCGTGCGTCTGGAAGGCATGGATGTCAATCACATCAAAAATGTATTGCGTATGCGGGAAGGAGAAACTCTGACGGTTTGTGACGGGACAGGGAAAGAATATTTTTGTGAAATTTCCGGATATGAAGATGGGAAGGCGGTTTTGCACATTTTAGAAAAAAAGCAGGCACAGACAGAACTTCCGGTAAGACTGGTACTATACCAGGGACTGCCTAAAAAAGACAAGATGGAACTGATCATTCAGAAGGCAGTAGAACTTGGTGCTGCCGAGATCATACCGGTCATGACAAAACGCTGTATTGTAAAGCTGGATGAAGAGAAAAAAGAAATGAAAAAGATGGAGCGGTGGCAGGCAATTGCGGAAAGTGCCGCAAAACAGTCGGGAAGAGCGGTCATTCCTAAAGTGGGGAGAGTTTTGTCTTTTCAGGAAGCTCTGCAGAAAGCCGCAGGTGAAGGAATGGCATTGATCCCGTATGAACTGGAAGAAGGGATGCAGTCACTGAAAGAGGCAGCAGAACGTGCCGTTACGCAGAAAACGGTATCGGTTTTTATCGGCCCGGAAGGCGGGTTTGAGGAAACAGAAGCAGAAAGGGCAAAAGAACAGGGAGTCATACCGGTTTCTCTTGGAAAACGTATCCTGAGGACAGAAACGGCAGGATTTACGACACTTTCCATTTTGATGTATGAGATAGAATGCAGAAGCATATAGAGGATAAAACATGGAAGCATATTTAGATAATGCTGCAACAACCAAAGTAAGCGCAGCGGTAATGGAGAAAATGGAGCAGGTATTTCTTTCAGATTACGGTAATCCGTCATCCATGCACAGGAAAGGTATGGAAGCGGAACAGTATGTCAAAGAAGCCAGACAGGAGATCGCAAAAGTGTTAAAATGCGAACCTTCGGAGATCCTGTTTACTTCGGGAGGAACCGAATCCAACAATATGGCATTGATCGGAACGGCAATTGCTAACCGGAGGGCAGGAAATCATATCATAACGACGCGGATAGAACATGCATCGGTGTATGAACCACTGCTGTTTTTGGAAGAAATGGGATTTCGAATTACATTTGTTCCGGTAGATGAAGCGGGAAGAGTGGATATAGAGGCTCTTTTGAATGCGATTGGAGAAGATACGATTCTTGTATCGGTCATGTATGTCAATAATGAGATTGGAAGCGTGGAACCGATTGCAGAAATCGCAAAACGGATCAAGGAAAAGAAAAAAAGTGTAATATTTCATGTAGATGCGATTCAGGCATTCGGAAAGTTCAGGATCTTTCCGGAAAAAGAAGGAATCGATCTGTTGAGTGCCAGCGGACATAAAATACATGGACCGAAAGGAAGCGGTTTCTTGTATGTAAAGAATCGTACGAAGATACGTCCGGTCATTTACGGCGGAGGTCAGGAGCGGGGAATGCGTTCCGGAACGGAAAACGTGCCTGCCATTGCAGGAATCGGACAGGCAGCGAAAGATATGTATTCCAATCTTGAACAAAATCGGGCGCATCTGCTGGATCTTAAAAAAATGTTGGCAGAGAGGCTGTCAGCACTGGAGGGAGTCACACTCAACGGGATTCCCAAGGAAGGCATAGATGCTTCGGCACCACATGTCCTCAGTGCAAGTTTTCTTGGGATACGCAGTGAGGTGCTCTTACATGCACTTGAAGAAAAAGGAGTATATGTATCTTCGGGTTCTGCGTGTTCATCCAATCATCCGGATATCAGTGGGACTTTAGTGGCGATCGGTGTAAAAAAAGAATTACTGGATGCCACACTCCGATTCAGTTTTTCGGTGCAGACAACGATGGAAGAGGTGTTATATGCGGCAGACTGCGTGGAGGAACTGCTTCCGAAGTTACGTCGCTTTTACAGAAAATAATTGTTATTTAAAGAATGACATGCTATAATGTATAAGATAAGGTAGGTCATTTCTTGGAAGATGAGGGAAACAAATGTATAAAGCATTTTTGATTAAGTATGGAGAAATCGGTTTAAAGGGAAAAAACCGCCATGTGTTTGAAAATATTTTAAAGGATCAGGTACAATATCATCTTGATAAACTGGGAAATTTTGAGGTTTCCAGAGAACAGGGAAGGATTTTTGTTTCCTGTCCGGAGGAATATGATTATGATGAGACAGTGGCAGAATTACAGAAAGTATTTGGCGTTGCCGGAATTTGTCCGGTCGTTGTGGTTGACAGTACTGACTGGGATACGGTAACAGAGGCTGCACTTGAGTATGTAGATCAATTCTATGAGAAAAAGGACTTTACCTTTAAAGTGGAGGCAAAGCGTGCTGATAAGCGCTATCCTGTTACTTCGCCTGAAATGTGCCGCAAACTTGGAGAATCCATGCTTCATAGGTTTGAAACGTTAAAAGTAGATGTGCATGAACCACAGGTACGTGTTTATGTGGAAGTAAGGACAAAATCTTATATTTATTCTCATATTATTCCGGGACCGGGCGGAATGCCGGTAGGTTCCGGCGGAAAGGCAATGCTCCTTCTTTCCGGTGGTATTGACAGCCCTGTTGCAGGATATATGATCGCCAAGAGAGGAGTGGCGCTGGAAGCAACGTATTTCCATGCACCGCCTTATACAAGCGAAAGAGCAAAACAGAAGGTGATCGACCTTGCAAAGATCATCAGTGCCTATACAGGACCGATCAAACTGCATATTGTTAACTTTACGGATATCCAGTTATATATCTATGAGCAGTGTCCGCATGAGCAGCTGACGATCATCATGCGCCGCTATATGATGAAGATTGCAGAAAAGCTGGCAAAGGACGGAAAATGTGAAGGACTGGTAACGGGCGAAAGCATCGGTCAGGTAGCAAGTCAGACGATGAAGAGTCTGATGGCAACGAATGCGGTATGTACACTTCCGGTATACCGCCCACTGATCGCGTTTGATAAGCAGGATATTGTAACGGTTTCCGAAAAGATCAAGACCTACGCAACATCAATTCTTCCTTATGAAGACTGCTGTACAATTTTTGTGGCAAAGCATCCGGTAACGCATCCGGTATTATCCGTGATCGAGCAGTCAGAGACGCACCTGGAAGAAAAGATCGATGAGCTGATGGAAGAAGCATTCCGCACGATCGAGGTCGTGACAGTCGGATAAGAAATAAGGGAAAAGAAAAAAGAGAATCTCGCTTGCGAGATTCTCCCCATGTAACAAATACCTTTTTCCGATCTATTCTACAACATAAGGTGCTAATGCACTGAGAATAGAATCAACTGCTTCGTCATTATGTATGGTCAGCTCGATTGGCTTGGATAAGTCAAGGCTGAAGATACCCATAATGGACTTTGCATCGATTACGTATCTTCCGGAGATTAAGTCAAAATCGGAATCAAACTTTGAGATGACATTGACAAAAGCTTTTACCTTGTCGATGGAATCCAAAGAAATCTTAACAGTTGTCATGGCGGATCCTCCTTGTTTTATTTTACACATTTATACTACTTCTTTTTAGTATAAAAATCAATAGACAATGTTTATAAATTTGCATAGGAATCGTCGGACGAAAGTGTGAAAATTGTAAAGGTGTAAAAAATGATAAAAGATAAGAAAGTGGCATTTTTAACGTTAGGATGCAAGGTAAATTCTTATGAGACAGAAGCGATGCAGGCACTGCTTGTAAAAGCCGGAGCCATTCTTACGGAGTTTCATGACACGGCAGATATTTATGTGGTCAACACATGCTCTGTTACCAACATGGCAGACCGGAAGTCGAGGCAGATGCTGCATAAAGCAAAAAAACAGAATCCGAAAGCAGTGATCGCTGCAGCCGGGTGTTATGCACAGACGGCGGATGTGGAGTCACTGAAAGAAACGGGAATCGATGTGATCATCGGAAATAATCAAAAGAAAGAGATCGTTTCTATTTTGGAAGATTATATGGCCGGAAAAGAAAATGAACGGCTGGACATCGGAAACGAAACAGAGTATGAGACACTGAGCCTGGATACTCAGGTAGAACATACAAGAGCATACATTAAGATCCAGGATGGCTGTAATCAGTTTTGCAGTTACTGTATCATCCCTTATGCGCGGGGCAGGATCCGTTCCAGAAAGCAGGAAGATGTAGTGCAGGAAGCAGAACGTCTGGCAGCATCCGGTTACCGGGAGATCGTGCTGACCGGGATTCATCTGTCTTCCTATGGGCAGCCTGCAAAAGAGGGTAGCCGGCCGCTTTTAGAGCTGATCAGACAATTAAATGATATTCCGGGAATCCGGAGAATCCGTCTTGGTTCGTTGGAACCGCGTATCATTACGGAAGATTTTGTCAAAACTTTAGTCAGACAGGAAAAAGTGTGTCCGCATTTTCATTTATCTTTGCAGAGTGGCAGTGATACGGTATTAAGGCGGATGAATCGCAAGTATACAACAGAAGAATATGCAGCCAGTGTGGAACTTTTGAAAAAGTATTATGAAGAACCGGCGATCACGACAGACATTATCGTAGGTTTTCCGCAGGAAACGAAAGAAGAATTTGAAGAAACACTTGCTTTTGCAGAGAGGATCGGATTTTCTAAAATACATGTTTTTAAATATTCCAGACGAAAAGGAACTGTTGCAGACCGTATGAGCGGACAGATCCCGGAGCAGGAAAAGACAGAGCGCAGTGAACTGCTTTTAAAGAAAGAGGAGGCACTCGGTCGGGCTTACCGGGAAAAGGAAATTGCTACCGTTCAAAGAGTTTTGTTTGAAGAAAGCAGTGTTGTGGATGGAAAAGTATGCCAGGTAGGGTATAACGAACGTTATGTACGTATCGCGGTAGAAACACAGGAAGATTATTCCAATCGGTTTATGGATGTGTGGATTACCGGGCAGGCACAGGAAGAAGAGACCTTATTTGGTGAGGCAGGAGGAAACAATGAACGAAATCAACAAGACACAGTTTTTTAGGGTACAGAAAGAAAACCAGCCGGTAGTAAAGGATGTTATTGACAGTGTATATGAAGCACTCAGTGAGCAGGGATACAATCCGATCAATCAGATCGTAGGCTATGTCATGTCAGGGGATCCGACCTATATTACAAGCCATAATGGTGCACGCAGCCTGATCATGAAAGTAGAACGTGATGAAATTGTCGAAGAGCTGTTAAGAGATTATATCCGGCATCATTTTTAGGAGAACAGAACATGAGGATCATGGGATTGGATTATGGTTCTGTAACGGTCGGAGTTGCCATCAGTGATGAACTGCTGCTCACGGCACAGGGAATTGAAACCATACGCAGAAAACAGGAAAATCAATTACGAAAAACATTTCAGCGGATTGAAGAGCTGATCCGGGAATACCGGGTAGAACAGATTGTCCTCGGGTATCCGAAGAACATGGATAATTCAATCGGGGAACGTGCGCAGAAGTCAGAGGAATTCAAAAAGGATCTGGAACGGCGAACAGGACTTCCGGTTGTGCTATGGGATGAACGGCTGACTACGGTGGCCGCACATCGTGTGCTGGATGCCGGAGCAGTAGGGTTGAAACAGAAGATGCAGGTAGTGGATAAGCTGGCTGCCGTGTTCATTCTTCAAGGATATTTGGACTATCTGGCAAACAAGAAAGCAATGGAAGGAAATACAGAACATGAATAAAGAACAGGAAACGATAGTAAATTTTACAACAGAGGACGGAGATGTTGCAGCACTTCGTGTAATAGAAGAAACAAAGATCAATGGCATAAAATATCTTCTTGTCGTAGATGAGATCGAAGGAGAAGAAGAGGAAGCACTGATCTTGAAGGAAGTATCAGAAGAAACTGCGGAAGAAGCATGCTATGATATTGTAGATGACGAAAAGGAACTGGCAGCGGTTGCCGCTATTTTTGAGGAATTATTAGATGACCTTGAATTGGTGACACAGGAGTAAGGAACGGAGGGAAAATTTGAGAGCAAAAAAGAGTTCAACGAAGGAAGAAGTAGTTGAAATGACAAAAGGAAAAGCTGTAAATAAGAAAGAAAAGGAAGATAAGACAGAAAAAGTAAGCGGAAAAGGAAGAGGAAAAGCAAAACCTAAGGCAAAAGCGGAAAAGAAAGTTCCGGAAGCACCACTGCATGGAGTGAAGATCATTCCATTGGGCGGCTTAGAGCAGATCGGAATGAACATTACAGCGTATGAATATGAAGACAATATTATTGTGGTAGACTGCGGACTGGCATTTCCTGCAGAAGACATGCTTGGTATCGACCTGGTAATCCCGGATGTGACTTATTTAAAGGACAACATCGAGAAGGTAAAAGGATTCGTGATCACGCATGCACACGAAGATCATATCGGTGCACTTCCTTATATTTTGCCGCAGGTCAATGTGCCAATCTACGCAACAAAGCTTACGATGGGCATCATTGAAAATAAGCTGAAAGAGCATAATCTCTTAAAACAGACAAAACGGAAAGTAATCAAACACGGACAGTCGGTAAATCTTGGATGTTTCCGTGTGGAATTTATCCGTACAAATCACAGCATTGCGGATTCGGCAGCATTTGCCATTTATACACCGGTTGGAACCATTGTGCACACAGGTGACTTTAAGATCGATTATACCCCGGTATTCGGCGACGCTTTTGATTTACAGCGTTTTGGGGAGATTGGGAAAAAAGGAGTGCTTGCCCTGTTAGCTGACTCTACCAATGTAGAGCGTCCGGGCTATACCATGTCAGAGCGTACGGTTGGGAAGACATTTGACAACCTGTTCGCTGAAAACGTAAGCCACCGCATTATCGTGGCCACGTTTGCTTCTAATGTAGACCGCGTGCAGCAGATCATCAATTCTGCGATCAAGTACGGAAGAAAAGTAGTGATCGAGGGACGGAGTATGGTCAATATCATCACTACTGCTTCAGAACTTGGATATATCAATATTCCAGAGGGGATTTTGATCGATATTGAACAGATAAAAAACTATCCGCCGGAAAAGCTGGTATTGATCACGACAGGAAGCCAGGGAGAAGCTATGGCAGCGTTGTCAAGAATGGCAGCGAATGTGCACAGAAAGGTTGCCATTGTACCGGGAGATACGGTCATTTTAAGTTCTACACCGATTCCGGGAAATGAAAAGCAGGTATCAAAAGTAATCAATGAGCTTTCCATGAAGGGAGCAAAGGTTATTTTTCAGGATACACATGTGTCCGGACATGCCTGCCAGGAAGAGCTGAAATTGATTTATGCTTTGACAAAGCCAAAGTATGCAATCCCGGTGCACGGGGAATATCGGCATATGGTGCGTCATGCAGAGCTAGCACAGGAAATGGGTGTGGATAAGGAACGTGTATTTATCCTTTCTCCGGGGGATGTGCTTGAGATGGAAGCGGACCGTGCCAAAGTGGTAGATAAAGTAACCGCACAAGGAATCCTGGTAGACGGACTTGGTGTCGGTGATGTCGGAAATATCGTGTTGCGTGATCGTCAGCAGCTTTCGGAAAACGGTCTGCTGATCGTTGTTGTGACATTACAGAAATATACCAATTATATTCTGTCGGGTCCGGATATTGTTTCCAGAGGATTTGTTTACGTGCGCGAGTCTGAAGATCTGTTTGAAGAAGCAAAAACAGTAGTAGAAGATACACTGGATAAATGTCTGAACCGCAATGGTTCGGATTGGGGAAGAATGAAGAATCTCATCAAAGATTCCCTGGGTGACTTTGTATGGAAGAAAACGAAGAGACGTCCGATGATTCTTCCAATCATTGTGGAAGTAGATGCATAAAGAAAGGAAGTGGGACTATGGCGCAGAAAGAATCTGCTACAAAAATCGTAATGGATATTTTGGGATTTATCCTGCATCTGTTGCTGAATATCGTATTCTACGCCATTGTTATCTTCGCTGTTTATAAAGTGGGGATAACGGCAAAGGATTTCTGCTTTCAGGTATTCGGTGATACAACGATGGATGCAGAGCCGGGAATCAATGTAGAAATTGATATAAAAAAAGGAGCTTCCACTATGGAAGTGGCGACTGCACTGGAGATGAACCGGGTAATTCCAAACCGTTATTCCTTTTATTTAAAAGTACAATTGATGAATTATAAGATTTTGGCGGGAAAGTATGTATTAAATACTTCCATGACGTATGACGAAATTTTAGAACAGATTACGAATGCCGCCAATGCAATCAAAGAGGAGGGCTAGGGCAAGGATGATCGTAGAACCTAGAATGGTGGAATATCTGAATTCCCTGGAAACGGAACTTCCGGAACATTTAAGAAAGTTGGAAGAATATGCTCTGCAGCATGAAGTTCCAATCATTCGGAAGGAAGCACAAAGCTTTCTGAGGCTTTTATTGGAATTGAAAAAACCAAGGAGAATTCTGGAGGTGGGAACGGCAATTGGCTTTTCCGCCTCTTTCCTGTGTGAATACATGCCGACGGAATGCAGACTGACAACAATCGAAAAAGTACCGATGCGTATTGTGGAAGCCGAAAAAAATCTTGCAGCGTTAAAAAGGAGCAGTGACATTACATTTTTGACCGGGGATGCACAGGAAGTGTTGCAGACACTCAGAGAAAACGGCGAAACATACGATTTCATTTTTATGGATGCTGCAAAAGCACAGTATATGAGTTTTCTTCAGAACATTTTGCCGATGATGGAGCAGGGTGCATTGCTGATCACGGACAATGTGCTGCAGGAAGGCTCCATTATGGAATCCAAATATTCGATCACCAGGAGAGACCGTACCATTCATATGAGAATGAGGGAATACTTGTACGAATTAAAACATAATGATGCTATGACCACTTCTATTGTTGCAGTAGGAGACGGGATGGCACTGAGCGTAAAACGCTGAGTGCATGGAAAGGAGAACCAGATATGACAATTGGCAATAAAAAACCTGAGCTTCTGATTCCGGCAAGCAGTCTGGAAGTACTGAAGGTAGCTGTTTTATACGGTGCAGATGCCGTGTATATTGGCGGAGAAATGTATGGGCTGAGAGCAAAGGCAAAGAATTTTTCCAGGGAAGATATGGCAGAGGGAATCCGATTTGCACATGAGCATGGAAAAAAAGTATATGTGACCGCAAATATTACGGCACATAACGGTGACCTGACCGGTGTAACGGAATATTTTAAAGAGCTGTCCTGCCTTGATGTGGCATCGGATGGAAGTCCGATCCGCCCGGATGCACTGATCATTTCAGATCCTGGGGTTTTTTTGCTTGCAAAAGAATATGCACCGGAAATTGAATGTCATATCAGTACACAGGCAAACAATGTGAATTATGAAACGTATCGTTTCTGGCATAAACTGGGAGCGACCAGAGTAGTTTCTGCGAGAGAACTTTCCATGAAAGAAATCAAGGAGATCCGGAACAATATACCGGATGAACTGGAGATTGAGACTTTTGTACATGGTGCAATGTGTATTTCGTATTCCGGACGTTGCCTGCTCAGCAACTATTTTACAGGAAGAGATGCAAATCTGGGAGCATGCACGCACCCGTGCCGTTGGAAATACTATCTGATGGAGGAAAATCGTCCGGGAGAGTATTTGCCGGTATTTGAAAATGACAGGGGAACTTACATTTTTAATTCTAAGGATCTGTGCATGATCGAATACATTCCGGAAATTGTTGATGCTGGAATCAATAGTCTGAAGGTAGAAGGAAGAATGAAAACGGCACTCTATGTTGCTGCAGTTGCAAGAACTTATCGGAAAGCAATTGATGATTATTTTGAGAGTCCGAAAAAATATGAGGAAAATCTCCCGTACTATCGTGAAGAAATCGCAAAATGTACGTATCGTCAGTTTACAACAGGATTTTTCTTTGATAAGCCGAAATCGGATGCACAAATCTATGATAATAATGTATATGTGAAAGAATACACATATCTTGGAATCGTAAATGAGGTTACGGAAGACGGAGAGGCTGTTATTGAACAGCGAAATAAATTCTCTGTAGGAGATTTTGTGGAAGTAATGAAGAAAAACGGAGAGAATGTTATGACTACAGTACTTTCCATGCACGATGAAGAGGGGAATGCTATGACCAGCTGTCCGCATCCGCAGCAGAAAGTGTTTGTGAAATTTTCTGAAATACCGGAAGCATTTGATCTGATCCGACAGAAGGAAGAAGAAAAATAGTTTTCACAGGACAGTCCGTGACAGCATAAAGTAGTAGTAACCTTCGAAAAAAGGTTGGTAGCTATGTGCAATCTTTTCCCTACCCTTTGACTACACAGGAAGAAGAAAAGATGCTGCAGGGATGGAAAGAAGGCGACAGAACCTGCAGAAACTGTCTGATCGAACATAATCTGCGACTGGTCGCACATGTAGTAAAGAAGTACACCAATACAGCATATGAAACGGATGATCTGATCTCAATCGGAACGATCGGACTGATAAAAGCAATTGACAGTTTTGATACCGGGAAAGGCATACGGCTTGCAACGTATGCCTCCAGATGTATTGAAAATG
>CAZWCZ010000037.1:0-16184 GCA_964632165.1 uncultured Lachnospiraceae bacterium
TGGAAAAGGGATTGTTGATGTGGTAGGATAAAGATAGTTCAGAGTATACAGAATGGGGATATATAGGAGGCAAGCTACGATGAAGGAATATGTTTTTTCTTTTGATATGTCCAAAATTGACGATCTTGAGATGAGTTTATGGAATAGGGGTTTTTTATGTTTCGATAAAGAGTCTGGGGTAACTGTGTGTCCTGCTTCTAATAATGAGAAGAAAAGGAGTGAGCATATTCAGTTTAAGTCAAGAGTTCGAATAGACTGTGCATTGCATAGAATGAGAGATATCTTATGTTATGTAAATAGTATGAAACTCGGGAAAAATCAAAAAATGAAAGAAGCTTTTGATTTTTATGATTTTCTCATAAATGAATGTATAGTAATGGATTGTATTCAAATTTTAGCTGGAATATTTGGTGTTAAAGAAGACTTGAACTTATTAAAATCGCAACAGGATATTTTTGATGGAAATGGAAGCGATTGGGATTATGTAGAATATATTCGTTCGTTATGTGTTATTCATCCTTTGGGAACAGCGTTTCATCCGGATTTTAATGGTTACAGGAATTATCATTGTAGCAGGAATACTTATTGGGACAGTTCATTACAGGATGGATACGATTTAACAGCGATTATTTATGATCCCATGTATTCGGATTCAGATTTTAAATTTATACGTTTAAAAGTATCTCAGTTTGAACTGTTTTTGAAGAAATGTATTGATTTTATTGATAAAATTATAGAAGGTGTTAAACAGTATGAAGTTGTAGGAATCGAAAAATACAGGGAAAAAATCATCAAGCAACCAACAGAGTTCGTTATGTATTCTGAATATATAAGAGAAATAGAAAAAGAATACAGTTTAAGAGGATATTATAATCAAGAAAAGAATTTTGAAGATTTTATCCGAATTTTTAATACAGAAATCACAAATAAAAATAATGTACAAAAGGTAGAACTTTATCGAAACGCTATAAAATTAGGACTATCTTATTTGCATCAACGTTTGCAGAATATGGATGAAGGCAAAGGAAAAACAACAGGAATATGTTATGATGTAGAACATAATTATACAGAACTATTTATAGAAGTTCATAATCCAGATAATTTAGGCAGTAGAGGATATGGTATAAGAGATGGCATAAAAGAACATTTAGATAATCGATATCCATTTCCAATAACACCTTTGAATAGGATGGGAGCATTTAATGAATGGATAGCAAAGTATGTATATTTTACTGGGAGGGAAACATATGCAGAAAAATATGTTTTGATTATGACTGCTTTATATTTAGATAGTATGGAACGCAATTGTACACTTAATTGGAACATACCAAATAATGAAATGTATCGCAAAAATATAATGAGTGATGAACAATATAATGATTTGATAAATAAAACAGGAAGCTATTGTTGATCGATTGGAGATGAAAAAGTGAAAAGAAAAATATTTGCTAAAGATGAGGAATATTTGATACTGCCGGTAGAAGATGAAGACCATGATAATTATGTGGAATTGCATCGACAGCTCAATGGCAATGAAACGTTGTTTTTAAATCCAATTTGCAAGGATATGATGTGGGAAAATGTATTAACTGGAAAGGATAAAGTCTATTCCATTTTTAGTAAAGAGGGAGAGTATTGTGGTAGTATAGAATTGCAAAATCCAGAAACAAACACCCCAGAGATAGGAGTTGACTTATTAGAGAATAAACGCAATCAAGGGATTGGACCAAGAACTGTAAAAATATTTGCAAAAGCATGTTATGAGGTAAGAAAAGTGGACTACTTTTTGATCAGAATATCATCCAGAAATCCTCATAGTAAATATGTTTTTGAAAAGATGGGAATAATCCCGTTGAAGACCACGGAAGGTGTATTTAAAACTTTTATAAAAGATTTTAAGGGACAAATAAGTGATACTGTAAGCGTAGATGAAATAGAAGGGGATCTAATGCGATTTTGGGGAGAAAATGCCGAATCTGCTGAGGAAGAAAGAGTGTATGAATATAAATTAACACCTGAGTTGCTATATGAAAATAGTGCATTGTAGCAGAAAATAAAGAGAGGGTGAATGAGTTATGTTGGAAATCAGAAAAATCGATATAAATACAGATGTAGATAATCTCAAATTGATATATGAGAAAACATTTGAAAGACCAGAGGGAGTTTTAAGTTATTTTTATAAAGGTTTCGGTGATTATATAAATTTCAGTGTGAAACAAGGATATGCGTATATTGCCATTTTTGATGGTTATGAGTGCGGTTATATTTTGGCATATAGAAAACCAGATATGATGTATGGAGAAGAACTATACATAGAATTATTGGTTGTACTTCCGGAGTATCAGCGAAAAGGCATAGGAACAGCACTTTTGAATCAAATTAAAGAACAGGCACAGAAAGAAGGAATACAAGAGATGGCTTTACGCACAGGCTGTTATATGGATGCGTATGAAATATATAAAAAATATGGATTTAAAGATTCAAGAGATGATCAAAGATTTATGGTAATGCATATTGCACCCAAACGTTAAAAAAATGCACCCCCTTAATGATATGCACCCCAAAAGTTAGACGCTTTTGGGGTGCATATCAATAGTCGGATGCTCTTTTTTTGATGATAATTTGATGATAAAATGAAACCAAAGGAAATCATTTGACAGTGGGAGAAGAAAACAATGGAAGAGAAAGTAAATGGCATAAGGAAGATAACGGTAAAAAAAGACGGGACGGGAGATTTTTGTACGGTTACGGAAGCATTTGCATTGGCAGAAAAGCTTCCGGCAGAGCAAAAAGTAGAAATTTTTATCGGTGCCGGTATTTATAAGGAAAAGCTGTCGTTGGATAAGGATAATGTTATGCTGATCGGGGAAGGCATGGAAGAAACGGTATTGACTTATGGGGATTATGGATATTTTCTGATGCCGGACGGAAAAAAGCTAGGGACATTCCGATCGTATACGATGTATGTACATTCAGCTATGTTTGAGGCAAAAAAGCTGACGATTGCAAATACGGCCGGGTATGGCAGTGGGATCGGACAGGCGGTAGCTTTGTATGCAGATTGCAGAAAGCTTATCATGGAGGATTGCCGGCTGCTCGGAAGGCAGGATACGCTGTTTACGGCACCGCTTCCGGAAAGCGTGATAGAACCGGGAGGGTTTCGGGGGCCGGGAGAAAACGGTCCGCGAGTAAACGGAACGCATTATTATAAAAGCTGTTACATTGAAGGAGATGTAGACTTCATTTTTGGCGGAGCAACAGCTTATTTTGAGGAGTGTGAGATACATTCTCTTGATCGTGGGGAAGAGGTAAACGGATATGTGACAGCGGCATCTACACCGGAAGGGAGAGAATATGGATATGTGTTTGATCGGTGCCGGTTTACTTCGGACTGTGCCCCGGGGACGGTGTATCTTGGAAGACCGTGGCGAAATTTTGCGAAAACGATGATCCTGCATTCGGAACTGGGGGCGCATATTAAGGCAGAAGGATGGGATGACTGGAACAAGCCGGAAGCGAGGAAAACGGTGGATTATGCGGAATATGGAACGTATGGCGATGGGGCGGCAGAAAGACGTGTATCGTGGAGCAGGATACTCTCGGATGAGGAGGCAGAACTGTTTTCCGCAGAAAAGGTGCTGAAAGAATTGAAAAAATAACTTTCATGATTGTAACGTTTCAAAGCTGCGGAAACTCAAGAAAGAATTTGCTTGACAGAGTTTATGAAAATCAGTATACTAAAAAATACCGTGCAGCCGGGGAGTCAGCGGTGCCCTGTATCTGCAATCCGCTCCAGCAGAGGTGATGTCCGGCCTCGGGCAGGTTCTTGTAAAGCCGCCCATCATAAGTGGTGTTGATACCCTGGTCTTGCGCAACAGAGGTTCGTGAACCGTGTCAGGTCAGGAATGGAGCAGCACTAAGCGAAAGTTTCTGTGTGCCGTAAGGGTGCCGGGGAGGAGCTAACTGTGATGGTACCGTTTATGATGCCTGCACAAAGCCGGATGCACGGATTGAAAAAGAGAATGAAAAATGATATGATAAATCCGGGTGGAGACACCCGGATTTTATTCCATAAAAACTTAGTTTGCCCGAAGGCTCAGGAGAAGTTTATGATATTTGATACACATACACATTATGATGATGGACAGTTTGAGGAAGACCGCGAAAAAGTATTGCTTTCGTTGAGAGAACGTGGGGTTGGCGCCGCGGTAAACATGGGAGCCTCGATGCAGGGGGCAAAAGACAGTGTGGCGTTGGCAGGGAAATACCCGTTCCTCTATGCAGCTGTCGGAATCCATCCGGATCATGCAAAGGAATTAAATGAAGAAGAATTTGCAGTTTTGAAAGAGTTGGCACAGGAGAAGAACGTGGTGGCGATCGGAGAAATCGGTCTGGATTATTATTGGAATGCTTCTGAACGGGAGGTGCAGCACTACTGGTTTCAGAGACAGCTTGCTCTTGCGTTGGAACTTTCTTTGCCGGTTGTGATACACAGCAGAGAAGCCGCGGCAGATACGATGCGTGTCATGAAAGAAACTTATGCACAGTCCGGGGGGAAACTTCGGGGAGTTATCCACTGCTATTCTTATGGGACGGAACAGGCAAAGGAATATATCGACATGGGATTTTTCCTTGGAATCGGAGGAGTGGTGACATTTAAAAACGGGAGAAAACTGAAAGAAGTTCTGGGAGAGATTCCGTTAGAATCCATTGTGTTGGAAACAGATTGCCCGTATCTGGCACCGGAGCCGCATCGCGGAAAGAGAAATGATTCCGGATATCTTTCTTATGTTGTTTCTGCCATTGCAGCTATCAAGGATGTGACAGAGGAAGAGGTAGAGAAGGTTACATGGAACAATGCAGTAAAATTGTATGGGATCAGCGAAAGAAAAGAAGGGAGATAAGCAGATGGCAACCTTGGGAAATCCGAAAAATACCATTGAAATATTAAATAAGTATCAGTTTATGTTCCAGAAACGTTTTGGACAGAACTTTTTGATCGATACGCATGTGTTGGAGAAGATCATCCGTTCTGCGGAGATCACAAAGGACGATATGGTATTGGAGATCGGTCCGGGCATCGGTACGATGACGCAGTATCTTTGTGAAAATGCAAGAGAAGTCATTGCGGTCGAAATTGACAAAAATCTGATCCCGATCCTGGAACAGGATACATTAAGAGAGTATGATAATGTAACTATCATAAATGAAGATATCCTGAAAGTGGATCTGAACGCACTCGTCCGGGAGAAAAACGGTGGCAAGCGTATCAAGGTAGTGGCTAATCTGCCGTATTATATTACAACGCCGATCATTATGGGGCTTTTCGAGGCAAATGTGCCGCTTAAAAACATTACGGTCATGGTACAAAAAGAAGTTGCAGATCGTATGCAGGCAGGTCCGGGGAGCAAAGATTACGGGGCACTTTCGCTTGCGGTGCAGTATTATGCTTCGCCGTATATTGTGGCGAATGTACCGCCGAATTGTTTTATGCCGCGTCCGAATGTCGGTTCGGCGGTGATCCGTCTGACTCTGCATGAAGATCCGGCAGTACAGGTAAAGGATGAAAAGCAGATGTTTCAGATCATCCGGGCTTCGTTTAACCAAAGGCGAAAAACATTGGTCAACAGTGTAACGAATGCTCCGGAGCTGGAATTTTCGAAAGAAGAGGTGGCGGATGCACTGGAACAGATGGGACTTTCGGCAACGGTACGGGGAGAAGCGTTGACTTTGGAACAGTTTGCAGAACTGTCAAACCGACTGACAAGGCAGGAGGAAAACCGCAGGTAAAAGAGCAGGGGAGAAAAGACAGAGTGGAAAAACAAAAAAGAGAAGTGAAGTTTTTCTGGCTTTCGGAAGCAAAAGAGCAGGAAGAAGAAACCGCAGTACTTTCCTTTCGAGAGGGAAAGAAAGAGATATTGCGTTTTGAGGTCTATCCGTTAGGAGAGACAGAAGCGCAGATAGAGGCGGTACAGGCGCAGAAGTATCTGGAACTTCTTTATACAGAGAAAAAGCAGGAAATAGTCATACAAGAAGTGACTGAAATGGTGGAAGATGCGTTAGACAGCCTGCGAATGCAGGGATTTGGAACCGCATGGTTTGCCCTGAAAAAAGGGAACGCATTGGAGAGGATCCTTGATTCTACAAATGTCGTACCAAAAATGCACAGTGAATATATGATGTATTGCGAAAACGGGGCAGGAACAGGTGAAAACGCTGTTGGAGGATCAGGGGAAAGAGTTTTCTATACAGAAACAGAATCCGGATATGATGTAAAGAACCGGGAAGGCTCTTTTTTTTGCCGGTTGAGTCCGTTTCGCGGAGGGTTCTATGTGTATGAGGTGGAAGTAGCTGAGAAAGAACGCGGAAAAGGAATAGCAACGGAATGCATGACGGAACTGATGCGGAGATTTCCCAAGCTGTATCTGCAGGTGGGATCTTATAACGTACCTGCCATGTGTCTTTATAAAAAACTGAAATTTGAAGTAATCGAGGAAGTGTGCTTTTATGGCGAGGAAGAGTGAACTGACCAGGGATGAATATTATATGAAAGAAGCCATACGCCAGGCAAAGAAAGCGGAAAAGATTCTGGAAGTGCCGATCGGATGTGTGATCGTGTATGAGGACAAGATCATCGCAAGAGGGTACAACAAGAGAAATCTGAAGAAAACAACATTGGCTCATGCGGAGATCATTGCGATTGCCAAAGCGGGAAAGGTCATTGGGGACTGGCGGTTGGAGGATTGTACAATGTACGTGACACTGGAACCGTGCCAGATGTGCGCAGGTGCCATTGTGCAGGCAAGAATGAAGCGAGTGGTCATCGGAAGCCGGAATGCAAAGGCAGGGTGCGCCGGGTCGGTACTGAACCTGCTGCAGGAAGAGAGGTTTAATCATCAGACGGAACTGACGGAGGGCGTGCTTGAGGAGGAATGTTCGGCAATGCTCAGCAATTTCTTTAAAGAACTTAGAGTTGCGAAAAAGAAGGAAAAGTCGTAAAATGTAAGTAAAGAAAGAAACGGGAAAGGAGCAGACAACATGGCATTGTTTGGTATGAGCAGCAAACGGATCTTAGATGAAGTGAAAAAGTGTCTGGAAGAAGAAAATTACGAAGCAGCAGCAGAGGCAGCAGATAAAATTCCCGTTCATAAAGTAAAAACAGCATCGGAATTTAACATTTTAGGAAGAGTATATAAGAAGAATAAAGATTATCGTCAGGCAAAGCAGATGTTTAAGTATTCGTATGAGGAACGCTGTTCCAGAGCCACGCTTGTGGAGCTGATGGACTGCTGCCTTCAGACAGCAGAGCTTGAGGATGCGGAAAATTATTTTGACGAGTATCACAGGATCGCATCGGAAGACAAAGCGACATTATATATTTACCGTTATAAGATAGAAGAAAAAAAAGGCAGGGATGCCATGCTCCTGATCCCAATCCTGGAGGAACTGAAGGCGGTGGATTATCGGGAAGAATATGCATATGAATTGGCAAAGCTGTATCATAAGAGCGGCAGGGTAGAAGACTGCATGAATGAGTGCAGGGATATCATTCTTTGGTTTGATGCCGGAGTTACAGTGGAACGTGCCAAGGCACTTCTTGCATATTATAAAGGGGAGATCAGTTTAGAAGACATTAAGGCGGCAGGAGAGCGTTACATGGAAAAACAGAGACTGCAGCAGGAAATACAGGAAGAGATCACGGAAAGCGACCGGGGAGCAGAAGCATCGGAAGAAATAACAGAAGAAGCAGAGCAGAGATCGGAGCAGCCGGAAAGAGAATGGCCGGAGGGGCAGAAAGAACAGCTGAAAGCGGAAGAAATCCTGCCGGAGGGTCATCCGGTAGAAGAGATAACACCGGAAGAAGATGTGCAAAAGGGAGAAGAACTTCCGAAAATCGATTTGTCCGGACTAGGTTTCCCGGAAATGGAGAGTATGCACCAAAAAGAAGAACGGTTTGTGCCGTTTTCTCCGGAAGACAGGACAGAGAATACAGAACTTGCCGGTTTATTTGCAAAGAAGCAGATAAGACTCGCAGATGAAATGAAAAATTTTGCACGGATGGAGCAGATACATAAGCAGATATTAAAAAGTCTGGAGCTGGTACTGACTGACCGCAAAACAACATTTTTTGTTGTGGCAGGAGACAAAAAGACGGGAAAGACGACGTTTGCGTTTGCTTTTATCCGCCTGCTGTACCATCTGGAACTTATCCGGTACGATCGTACTGCAACGATCCGGGCGGTACAGCTGAACCAGATCTCTCTGGATGATTGTAAAGAAGAACTTAGAAACTGTAACCTCATCATCGAAGAAGCGGGAGGAATGACAAAGGAAACTGCAGATGCAGTATGGCGTTTTGCGAAGAACTGTTCCGGCAGAAACTGCGTGATCCTGGAAGATTCGGTGCGTTCTGTCAATAAACTGCTGCGCGGCAGGGAAGACCTGAATGCTTTGTTTGGCAACAGGATCACTCTTGGGAAATACAGCGCGGGAGATCTGTTTGGATTTGCATATGACCTTATCGAAAAAGCGGAATATTGTGTGGATAAGGCGGCGGCTGAAGTGCTTGCTGAAAAAATAGAAGAAATCGTGAAACGATGCGGTGAAGAGGAACGTCTGACAAAGACTTTGGAAGCTGCAACCGATGCACTGGCCCGTGCGGAAGAGAGGAACGGTGAAGTTTTGCTCTCTATGGCAAGGGAAGGAAGATTCAGGGAAGGCAACTATCAGGCAGTCCTTCCGGAAGACATTATATTTGACCTGTAAGTGCGGGGAATGCAGACATCAGGAGAGCGTATGGAGAAAACAAATGTTGTTTTGATCGGAATGCCGGGAAGCGGAAAAAGTACGGTGGGTGTTTTGCTTGCCAAAGTGACCGGAAGGAGTTTTGTTGACACGGATCTGCTCATTCAGGAACAGGAAGGCAGGCTGCTCAGCGAAATCATGGAAACAGAGGGGCTGAGCCGTTTCCTTGCAATAGAAAATGAGGTGAATGCAGCGTTGCGGGCAGAAAATTCAGTGATCGCACCGGGAGGAAGCGTGATTTACGGAGCCCGGGCGATGGAACATTTCAAAGAAACGGCACGAATAATCTATTTAAAACTTTCTTACGAGAGTGTGGCAATGCGTCTGGGAGATCTGAAACAGCGCGGAGTTGCCCTTCGTCCCGGACAGGATTTAAAGTCGCTTTATGAGGAGCGTTGTCCGCTGTATGAAAAGTACGCGGATGAGATTGTCTGCTGTGACGGACTGAACCTTTCCGAAACGCTGGATAAGGTAAAAGAACAGTTGGATCCATCCATATCTGCGGAGAAAAAAGGCTTTACAAAACAGAAGGAATAAGATATAGTTAGTTAGGTTATACTTATTATTCTGAAGGACAAAACTGACAATATCACAGATGGAAATATAGACGAGGTGTGAGGGATGAATCAATATATTATCAAAGGCGGCACGGCACTTGCCGGGGAAGTCGTGATAAGCGGAGCAAAGAATTCTGCACTTGGTATTCTGGCAGCAGCAGTGTTGACGGATGAGCCGGTTTGCATTAAGAATCTTCCGAATATCCGGGATATTAATGTATTGCTGCAGGCAATCGAAGGAATCGGAGCAAAGATTGAGCGTATTGATGCGCATACCGTAGTAATGAACAGTGCCAATGTACATCCTATGGCAGTGGATGATGAATATGTTCGTAAGATCAGGGCGTCTTATTATCTGATCGGAGCACTGCTTGGAAGATTTAAGAAAACACAGGTTGTTTTGCCGGGCGGATGCAATATAGGAAATCGCCCGATCGATCAGCATATCAAGGGATTTGAAGCACTGGGAGCTAATGTGGCCATCCAGCACGGTATGGTCATTGCAGAAGCAGAGAATCTGGCAGGAAGCCATATTTACCTTGACATTGCCAGCGTCGGTGCAACGATCAACATCATGCTGGCTGCCTGTCTTGCCGAGGGCCAGACCACTCTTGAAAATGCCGCAAAAGAACCGCATGTCGTAGACGTCGCAAACTTCTTAAACAGCATGGGGGCGAGTATTAAAGGAGCTGGAACGGATGTCATCCGTATTACCGGAGTAAAGAAGCTTCACGGAAGCACATATTCGATCATTCCGGATCAGATCGAGGCAGGCACTTTTATGTTGGCGGCTGCCGCAACTAAAGGCGATGTGACCATACGTAATGTCATTCCGAAACATCTGGAAGCGATCACGGCAAAACTGGTCGAGATCGGAGCTTCCGTGCAGGAGTTTGATGATGCAGTGCGTGTTGTGGCAACGAAACGTCTCGGCCATACGCATGTAAAGACATTGCCGTACCCTGGATTTCCTACAGATATGCAGGCACAGATCACAACACTTTTGGCGTTGTCCGAAGGAACCAGTGTGGTTACGGAGAGCATGTTTGAGAGCAGATTTAAATATGTAGATGAACTGGTCCGCATGGGGGCTTCCATTAAAGTAGAGGGAAATACTGCGATCATTGACGGAGTGAAGGGTATTACCGGAGCTGCGGTCTGTGCGCCGGATCTTCGTGCGGGAGCTGCACTTGTTATGGCAGGTCTTGTTGCAGAAGGCTATACGGTAGTGGAACAGATTGAATATGTAGAACGCGGATATGAGAACTTTGAAGGAAAACTTTGTGCTCTTGGTGCCCATATGGAAAAAGTGGATTCTGAGGATGAAAAGGCATTGAAAAAGTTCAAATTAAGAGTCGGATGAGAGAAGCATAAAGAAATAAGAAAGGCTGTCACCTTAAAATTTAAGTGACAGCCTATTTTTTTAGTTCAGATAACCTTTTAAAACTTCGACTTTATCGAGTGCTTCCCATGGAAGGTCAAGGTCGTTGCGGCCAAAATGACCGTAAGCGGAAGTTGCTTTATAGATAGGTCTTCTCAGATCAAGCATTTTGATGATGCCTGCCGGACGCAGGTCAAAGTTTTCACGGATGATAGCTTCCAGTTCTTCTTCGGATTTTACACCGGTACCAAAGGTATCTACCATAACAGAGGTCGGATGTGCGACGCCGATTGCGTAGGAAAGCTGGATTTCACAACGCTTTGCAAGCCCTGCAGCAACAATATTCTTTGCAACATAACGGGCGGCGTAACATGCCGAACGGTCTACCTTTGTACAGTCTTTGCCGGAGAAAGCACCGCCGCCGTGTCTCGCATAACCGCCGTAGGTATCTACGATGATCTTGCGGCCGGTCAGACCACTGTCTCCGTTCGGACCGCCGATAACAAAACGACCGGTCGGGTTAATAAAGAAATTAGTTCTGGCATCGGTCAATTCTGACGGGAGGATTGGATCCAGGACATATTTCTGAATGTCAGCGTGAATCTGTTCCTGTGGGATTTCAGGCGCATGCTGTGTGGATAATACAACAGCGTTGATATGGATCGGACGACCTTCTTCGTCGTATTCTACAGTTACCTGGGATTTTCCGTCCGGACGGAGATAAGGAAGGGTTCCGTCTTTTCTTACTTTTGTCAGCTGTCTGGTCAGCTTGTGTGCGAGGGAGATCGGATAAGGCATATATTCTTCGGTTTCATCTGTAGCATATCCGAACATCATACCCTGGTCGCCGGCACCGATGGCATCGATGTCAGCATCCGACATTTTGTTTTCTTTTGCTTCCAACGCCTTATCAACGCCCATTGCGATATCTGTGGACTGCTTATCCAATGCGATCATAACACCGCAGGTGTTTCCGTCAAAACCGTATTCCGCATTGTCGTAACCGATCTCGCAGATCGTGTTGCGGACGATCTTTTGAAAATCAACATTTGCTTTTGTTGTGATTTCGCCCATGACAAGAACGAGTCCGGTGGTGCAGGCGGTTTCACATGCAACACGGCTCATTGGATCCTGTTCTAAGAGTGCGTCTAAAATGGAATCGGAAATCGCATCACAGATTTTATCCGGATGTCCTTCGGTTACGGATTCAGAAGTAAATAATCTTTTGCTCATTGTGTTCCTCCTTGTTTTTTGTGGATACTCTTTATTTCCATGACAATAAAAAAGTCCGCAATAAGCGGACCGGATTACCAAAATACCGAATCCTCTTATTGTTCAAGCTGTCTTTCGACGAAGCCTGCTCAACTTGGCACCTTTCCAAAACGGGGTTGCCGTGATTTCATAGAGTCTTTACTCTCCATCACTCGGAATAAGAGTTTGGGTTATAGAATTTGCATACGCTAGTATGAAGCATTTTAGCACATTTGTCAAGCAGAAATTTCGTAAAAATCGTGATTTTTTTTCACATTTTTTTGGAAAAATTGTGATTTCCTTGGAACGGCACGCTATCGAAAGGGTGGAGCTGTATTTTACAAACGTTCTTGCTATTTTAATGGGAAACTGATACACTTATTTCAATTTATTGGTATAAGGAAAAGGGAAAATGTATGGAGCAGTTTTTTATCCCAGAGGGATATCATGCAGAAATGTGCATAAAGGAAACACAGCGTGCCATCAAAAGAGTGAAAGATCATTTTGAGAGGCAACTGGCAAAGAACTTAAATCTGACCCGGGTTTCTGCACCGCTGTTCGTCACTCCGGAATCCGGGTTGAATGATAATCTGAATGGAGTGGAACGCCCGGTAAAGTTTGGGATCAGAGAACAAAATGATGCGGAAGCGGAAATTGTGCATTCTCTTGCAAAGTGGAAACGGCAGGCGTTAAAACAATACGGATTTTCCCATGGAGAGGGGCTATATGCAGATATGAATGCCATTCGCAGGGATGAAGTCACTGATAACCTGCATTCTGTCTTTGTGGATCAGTGGGACTGGGAAAAAATCATTTTTAAGGAAGAAAGAAATACAGAGACATTAAAACATACCGTGCGGCAGGTATATGAAGCACTAAAGGAGACAGAACACGATATTGCAGTCAAGTATGATTTTTTAGAAGCAATCCTGCCGGAAGAGATTTTCTTTGTCACGACGCAGGAGTTAGAGGATTGTTATCCGAAATTAACCCCGAAAGAAAGGGAATATTACATTGCAAAGGAAAAGGGGGCGGTATTTTTGATGCAGATCGGTGGAGTGCTTAACTCCGGCGAGAAGCATGACGGCCGGGCACCGGACTATGATGACTGGCAGCTGAACGGGGATATCATCGTGTACTATCCGGTGCTTGACCTTGCCATGGAATTGTCGTCCATGGGGATACGGGTAGATGAGGAGTCGCTTGCAAGGCAGCTGGAGCTTTCCGGATGTAAAGAACGTGCAGAACTTCCGTTTCAAAAGGCGATCTTAAAGAAAGAACTTCCCTATACCGTCGGAGGAGGCATCGGTCAGTCGCGTATCTGCATGTTTTTCCTGCATAAGGCACACATTGCAGAAGTGCAGTCTTCCCTTTGGCCGGAACATGTGATGAGACAGGCAAAAGAACGGGGCATTCAATTTTTATAAAAAACAGGTGGATTCTTGTCGGGTTCTGTGCTATAATTGTCCTATTGACACGGCAGAATATCTGTTTTGTAAAGTAATCTCGCTATGAAGAATAAATGGTTTCAGTAATTAATGCAATTAATGTGATCCAAAGTGCAGTCCGCTATGCGGATTGCACTAAAAATTATAGAGGAGAAAGATTATGGCAAAGTATATTAACGAACCTTCGCACACCTTCAATGAATATTTGCTCATTCCGGGCTACTCTTCGTGCGAATGCATTCCAGCAAACGTAACTTTAAAAACCCCACTTGTAAAATTTAAAAAGGGCGAAACGTCTGCCATTGAAATGAGCATTCCGATGGTATCTGCCATCATGCAGTCGGTTTCCGGGGATGAACTGGCAGTTGCACTGGCAAAGTGCGGCGGAGTTTCTTTTATTTACGGTTCTCAGTCCATTGAAGATGAAGCAGCTATGGTTGCTAAGGTAAAGGCATACAAGGCCGGTTTTGTCCAGAGCGATTCTAACATTACGCCGGATTCTACGCTTGCAGACATCCTGGCGATCAAGAAAGTTACCGGGCACTCTACATTTGCAGTGACGGAGGACGGAACTCCTACCGGAAAACTTCTGGGCATCGTAACAAGTCGTGATTATCGCATCAGCAGGATGGATCTTCAGACGAAGGCGGCTGATTTCATGACTCCTCTAGAGAAACTTATCACAGCAAAAGAAGGCACTTCTTTAAGCGAGTGCAACAATATCATTTGGGACCATCGTCTCAACGCGCTTCCAATCCTTTCCGAGAATGGTCATATGAAATACTTTGTATTCCGTAAAGACTATGAAAATCACAAGGAAAATCCCGATGAACTTCTTGATCAGCATAAGAGATATGTAGTAGGTGCCGGTATTAATACCCGCGATTACGAACAGCGTATTCCGGCTCTGCTTGCAGCAGGTGCGGATGTGCTTTGCATTGACTCTTCCGAGGGATTCAGTGAATGGCAGAAGCGTACCTTGCAGTTTGTACGTGAGAAATATGGCGACAGCGTAAAGATTGGCGCAGGAAATGTAGTGGACAGAGAAGGATTTTTATTCCTTGCCGAGAGCGGCGCTGATTTTGTAAAAGTCGGCATTGGCGGCGGCTCTATCTGCATTACGCGGGAAACCAAGGGAATCGGTCGTGGTCAGGCAACGGCATTGATTGAAGTCTGCCAGGCAAGAGATGAATATTTTGAAAAGACGGGTATTTATGTTCCGGTCTGCTCGGACGGAGGTATCGTTCATGACCATCACATTACGCTTGCTCTTGCCATGGGAGCGGATTTTGTAATGCTCGGACGCTATTTTGCACGTTTTGATGAGAGCCCGACCAACAAGGTCATGGTAAACGGCAACTATGTGAAGGAATATTGGGGAGAAGGTTCCAACCGTGCAAGAAACTGGCAGAGATATGATTTGGGCGGGGACAAGAAGCTTTCTTTTGAGGAGGGCGTTGACTCCTATGTTCCGTATGCGGGTTCGTTAAGTGACAATGTCGGAAAAACATTAAGTAAGATAAAGTCTACAATGTGCAACTGCGGTGCCCTGAACCTTCAGGAACTGAAGGATAAAGCAGTTCTGACTCTGGTTTCGGCTGTCAGTATTGCCGAGGGCGGGGCACATGATGTTATCCGTCGTGAAACAACGAAATACAATCAATAATTCGATTTTATATGATGCAGTAACTTGAAAAATGACCAAATTTTTAAGACGAGGTAGAAAACTATGAGTGGAAATGTTCGTCCTGAAACAATGGAGCGCATCACGACACGTGCTCTGGCAGAGGCTTTTATTGAGGAACAGGTTGCAGAGATCCGTGAACAGGTAGGAGACAAAAAAGTGCTTTTGGCTCTGTCCGGCGGAGTGGATTCTTCTGTGGTTGCTGCGCTTCTCATTAAGGCAATCGGCAGGCAACTGGTATGTGTGCATGTGAATCATGGGTTGATGAGAAAAGGTGAAAGCGAACAGGTTATTGAAGTGTTTGGAAAATCTTTGGATGCCAATCTGATTTATGTGGATGCTTCGGACCGCTTCCTTGATCTGCTTGCCGGGGTAAGTGATCCAGAAAGAAAGCGTAAGATCATTGGAGGCGAGTTCATCAAGGTATTTGATGAGGAGGCTTCTAAGTTAGAGGGAATTTCTTTTCTTGCACAGGGAACCATTTATCCGGATATTTTGGAATCGGATGGTGTCAAGGCTCACCATAATGTCGGCGGTCTTCCAGAGGATATGCAGTTTGCACTGGTTGAACCGGTCAAACTTCTTTATAAAGATGAAGTTCGTGTTGTGGGCGAGGCACTTGGCCTGCCGCATGGCATGGTATATCGTCAGCCGTTCCCGGGACCTGGACTTGGCGTGCGCTGTCTTGGGGCGATTACCCGTGACCGACTGCATGCATTACGCGAAGCGGATGCTATCCTGCGGGAGGAATTTGACAAGAATGGTCTTGCGGGAAAGGTATGGCAGTATTTCATCGTGGTGCCTGACATGAAGAGCGTAGGAGTTAAGGATGGAACCCGCTATGAGGGGTGGCCTGCTATCATTCGTGCAGTGAATACAATGGATGCAATGACAGCGACAATTGAGGAGATCCCATATGCGTTGCTGCATCGTATTACAGAGCGTATTACGCATGAGGTGGAAGGAATCAATCGGGTACTGATGGATTTGACACCGAAACCGGTGGGAACGATTGAGTTTGAATAAGGGAATGACCAAAAGAAACCCAGTAAAATCAA
>CAZWCZ010000038.1:0-14822 GCA_964632165.1 uncultured Lachnospiraceae bacterium
CGGGTTTGAGGAAAAACAGCATGGAAAAGTTTTGTGCATGTTTCACAAAAAAGGAGGGAAAAGTTCTACTTACAAAACACGGGGGAATCGAACTTTTGTTCTGTACATTTTTGAAAGATTGTGGTATGATGATAACGAGATAGAAAGAATTAGTCTATCAGCTTATTTGAATTTTAATATTTGCACGAATTTCTGTCTGACAGGCAAACTTTTATGTTACGATTTTTGGAGGTCTTCTATGCAAAATGAACAAAAAATTTTTAAATTACATTCCGAATATCAGCCTACCGGAGACCAGCCGCAAGCGATAGAACAGCTTGTCAAAGGTTTTAAAGAAGGGAATCAGTGCCAGACTCTTTTGGGCGTCACCGGATCCGGAAAAACTTTTACAATGGCAAATGTCATATCACAATTAAATAAACCGACTCTGATCATTGCACATAATAAAACCCTCGCGGCACAGCTTTATGGTGAATTTAAGGAATTTTTCCCGGAGAACGCGGTCGAATATTTTGTCAGCTATTATGATTATTATCAGCCGGAAGCTTATGTCCCGTCAACAGATACTTATATAGAGAAAGACTCGGCGATCAATGATGAGATCGATAAATTGCGTCATTCTGCAACTGCAGCATTGACAGAACGGAATGATGTGATTATTGTTGCAAGTGTTTCCTGCATTTATGGATTAGGAAGTCCGATCGACTACCAGAACATGACTGTCTCTTTGCGTCCTGGAATGATTCGGGAAAGGGATGAAGTGATAAAAAAGCTTGTGGAGATCCAATACACCAGAAATGACATGGATTTTAAGAGGGGAACGTTTCGGGTAAGGGGCGATGTGGTGGAGATATTTCCGATTTCCAATGCAGATACAGCAATACGTGTAGAGTTTTTTGGAGATGAAGTGGATCGTATTACGGAAATAGATGTATTGACAGGAGAGATAAAATGTTCGTTAGAGCATATGGTTGTTTTCCCTGCATCGCATTATGTGGTAGCATCGGAAACGTTAAATGAAGCTCTTGCAGATATAGAAGTTGAGTTACAGGACAGGGTACGTTATTTTAAGGAAGAAGATAAGCTGCTGGAGGCTCAGAGAATTTCAGAACGGACGAATTTTGACATGGAAATGTTAAGAGAGACCGGATTCTGTTCCGGAATTGAAAACTATTCTATGCATCTGTCCAGATTAAACCCGGGAGAGCCGCCGAATACGCTGCTGGATTATTTTCCGGATGACTTTTTGATCATCGTAGATGAAAGCCATATTACAATTCCGCAGATCCGAGGAATGTATGACGGCGATCAGGCAAGAAAGACAACGCTTGTTGAATATGGATTTCGTCTTCCTTCTGCAAAGGATAATCGCCCGCTTAATTTTCAGGAATTTGAAACTCATATCAGTCAGATATTGTTTGTTTCTGCTACACCGTCTGTTTATGAAAGCGAACATGAACTGATGCGTACAGAACAGATCATCCGGCCAACGGGACTTTTGGATCCTCAGGTAGATGTAAGACCGACCAAAGGACAGATTGATGATTTACTTGCGGAGATTCGAAGGGAAACGAATCAAAAAAATAAAGTTCTGATTACTACATTGACCAAACGGATGGCAGAAGATTTGACGGATTACCTTAGAGATGCAGGAGTGCGTGTCAAATATTTGCATTCAGATATTGATACATTAGAACGATCGGAAATTATCCGGGATATGCGAATGGATGTGTTTGATGTCCTTGTCGGAATTAATCTTTTGAGAGAAGGGCTTGATATCCCGGAAGTCAGTCTGGTAGCAATTTTGGATGCGGATAAGGAAGGGTTCCTTCGTTCGGAAACGTCTTTGATCCAGACGATAGGACGGGCAGCACGTAATGAAAACGGGCATGTCATTATGTATGCGGATAAGATGACAGAGTCAATGGAAAAGGCAATTTCAGAAACAAATCGCCGTCGTGAAATTCAGAATCAGTATAATCTACAGCATGGGATCACACCAACAACGATCAAAAAAGCAGTGCGTGAACTGATCAGTATTTCAAAGAAAGCAGAAAACAGTACGTATAGATTAGAGAAAGATGCAGAATCTATGTCAAAGAAGGAACTGGAAGCAGTAATAAAGAAAATGACTAAGGACATGCATACAGCGGCGGCAGAGTTGAATTTTGAGCAGGCGGCTGAATTAAGAGACAGGATACTGGAATTAAAGAGAGAGCTGCTTCAGCTGGAAACCTGAGTATGAGTCAAAGACCGGCGCGTGGCAGAGAAATGGAAGAGAGAAATTATGTCGGAAAAGAAAAACTATATCAAAATCAGAGGTGCAAAAGAACATAATCTAAAGGGAATTAGCATTGATATTCCACGGGATCAGTTTGTCGTATTAACCGGATTATCGGGGTCGGGGAAGTCTTCCCTGGCATTTGATACCATTTATGCAGAAGGGCAAAGGAGATATATGGAATCACTGTCTTCTTACGCAAGGCAGTTTCTTGGTCAGATGGAAAAGCCAAATGTAGAAAGCATTGAGGGACTTTCCCCGGCAATTTCTATTGATCAGAAGTCTACAAATCGAAATCCGCGTTCGACGGTTGGCACGGTAACGGAAATTTATGATTATTTGCGTTTGCTTTATGCACGTATCGGAATTCCGCATTGTCCGGAATGCGGCAGAGAAATTAAAAAACAGACAGTAGATCAGATGGTAGATGAGATAATGAAACGTCCGGAAAGAACAAAATTTCAGTTGCTGGCACCGGTAGTGCGTGGAAGAAAAGGAGAACATGCAAAAGTATTTGAACAGGCAAAAAAAGCCGGATTTATTCGAGTAAGAGTCGATGGGAATCTGTACGAATTGACTGAAGAGATTAAATTAGAAAAAAACGCGAAACATCATATCGAAATTGTTGTCGATCGTCTGATCGTGCGTCCGGGAGCTGAGAAAAGGATATCGGATTCCATTGATACGATCCTTTCGCTGACGGACGGTTTAGTTATTGTGCAGTATCTGGGAGATGAAAAAACTGCACCGGAGGAAGTGACAATGAGTCAGAATTTTGCCTGTCCGGACTGCGGTATCAGCATCGAAGAACTGGAGCCAAGAGCTTTTTCTTTCAATAATCCGTTGGGAGCCTGCCCGGATTGTCATGGAATTGGGGTAAAGATGGAATTTTCCGAAGAACTGATGATTCCGGACAAGAGTCTTTCACTTAGCCAGGGAGCTATTGCGGTGCTTGGATGGCAGTCATCGTCAGATCCAAAAAGCTTTGCAGGATCCCTTTTGACGGCACTGTCAAAACATTATAATTTTAGTCTGGATACACCATATCAGGATCTGCCGAAAGAGATACGTCATATGTTGATTCATGGAACGGATGGCATTTCCGTACAGGTGCATTATACCGGTCAAAGGGGGACAGGTGTTTATGATGTGGCATTTGAAGGATTGATCAGGAATGTGGAGCGGAGATACCGAGAAACCTATTCAGATACGACAAAGCAGGAGTATGAAACTTTTATGACAACAACACCATGCACTTTGTGCGGAGGACGACGTTTAAAAAAGGAAGTCCTTGGCGTTACTGTCGGCGGGAAAAATATTTCAGAGGCTACAGATTTTCCGGTTCATGAGCTTTACGATTTTATAAGCAATCTGAGTTTAACACCGGTGCAGGAAAAGATAGGAGCCATGATCTTGAAAGAAATCAAAGCAAGAACACGTTTTTTGATTGACGTGGGTTTGGATTATCTGACTCTTTCAAGAGCAGCAGGAACATTGTCCGGAGGAGAAGCACAGCGCATCCGCCTGGCGACACAGATCGGTTCCGGCTTGGTTGGAGTAGCATATATTTTGGACGAACCGAGCATAGGACTTCATCAACGGGATAATGATAAACTGTTAGCGGCATTGAAACGTCTGCGGGATCTTGGAAATACATTGATTGTAGTAGAACACGATGAAGATACTATGTTAGCAGCGGATTATCTGATCGACATCGGCCCTGGAGCAGGATCTCATGGAGGCGAAATAGTTGCTGCAGGGACACCGGAGGAAATCATGGCATGTCCAGATTCACTGACCGGACAGTATTTAAGCGGAGAACGTTCCATTCCGGTGCCTTCAATACGCAGGGTGCCGACAGGATGGCTGTCCGTAAGGGGGGCGTCTGAAAATAATTTAAAGCATATAGATGTCGATATTCCGTTAGGGGTATTTACCTGTGTTACCGGAGTGTCCGGATCAGGAAAAAGTTCTCTCGTAAACGAAATTTTGTATAAAACGTTGGCAAAACAGTTAAATCGTGCTCGGACGATTCCGGGGGAATATGATGAGATGATAGGAATCGAACAACTGGACAAGGTAATTAACATTGACCAGTCTCCGATCGGACGGACACCGCGTTCCAATCCGGCAACCTATACCGGCGTATTTGATCTGATCCGCGATTTATTTGCAACAACTTCAGATGCTAAAGTGAAAGGTTATAATAAAGGCCGGTTCAGTTTTAATGTCAAAGGAGGCCGTTGTGAAGCTTGTTCCGGAGACGGTATCATTAAAATAGAAATGAATTTTCTTCCGGATGTTTACGTGCCATGTGAGGTTTGTGGCGGAAAACGCTATAACAGGGACACTTTGGAGGTAAAATATAAAGGAAAATCCATTTTTGATGTTCTGGATATGACAGTAGAAGAGGCTGTGCACTTTTTTGAGAATGTACCGACGATCCGCAGAAAAATAGAAACATTAAATGACGTTGGCTTGTCGTATCTGAAATTAGGGCATCCGTCTACTTCGCTTTCCGGAGGTGAGGCGCAGCGGATAAAACTGGCAACAGAACTTTCTAAAAGAAGTACGGGAAAGACCATCTATATTTTGGATGAACCTACAACGGGATTGCATTTTGAAGATGTGAGAAAGCTGATTGAAATTTTACAACGGTTGGCAGATGGGGGAAATACAGTTCTTGTGATAGAACATAATCTGGATGTGATAAAGTCGGCAGATTATCTGATCGATATAGGGCCGGAAGGAGGAAACCGGGGCGGAACCATAATTGCACGTGGTACACCGGAGGAAGTAGCAGAAATGCCGAACTCTTATACCGGGCAATATGTAAAAAAATATTTAAAAAAATAATAAGAAAAGCATCGGGCAGATGTTCCTGGAAGGGAAGTTGCCGTGATGCTTTTTCTGTTTTAATACCTGCTAATTTTTTTCAGCAAGAAATTTCTCTACGCTGACCAGCTTTACGCAAAGGACAAAAGCTTTTGCAGCTTCTTCCATTTCTTCCGGAGTCGGGAAGGAAGGGGCAATACGGATATTTGAGTCAAGAGGATCTTTTCCGTAAGGGAAGGTAGCACCTGCACCGGTCAAAACGACACCAAGCGCTTTGCATTTGGCAACTACTTCAGTCGCACAGCCCGGAAGGGTATCAAAGGAGATAAAATAGCCACCGCGAGGTTTTATCCAGGTTCCAATCTCTAAGCCGTTCAGTTCCCTTTCCAATGTATTCAGGACGGCTTCAAATTTCGGCCGCAACAGTTCTGCATGAAGTTTCATATGCGCATTAAGACCGTGGATGTCTTTAAAAAATCTTGCGTGACGGAGCTGATTGATCTTGTCGTGTCCGATGGTCTGAATGGCCATCTGACTTTGAATAAAATCGGTATTTTTTATAGAAGAGGCAATGGCAGAAACACCGGAGCCGGGAAAACTGATTTTTGAGGTGGAGGCAAAAATATATACCATGTCAGGATTGCCGGCTTTTTCACATTCGTCAAGGATGTTTAAGATTTCATCCTGAATATCGTCATACAGATGGTGGATGCAATAGGCATTGTCCCAATAAATACGAAAATCTTCAGCGGCAGGTTTTAGATGGGCAAACCGTCGGACCACTTCGTCAGAGTAGGAAATGCCGGTTGGATTAGAATATTTTGGAACACACCAGATGCCTTTTACGGCAGGATCGTTATTGACATAGTGTTCTACCAGATCCATATCCGGTCCGTCGGAAAGCAGAGGGATATTGATCATTTCAATGCCAAAATATTCTGTGATCTTAAAATGCCGGTCATACCCGGGTACAGGACAGAGAAATTTCACTGAGTCCAGTTGGCACCACGGAACAGAGCCATTGACACCATGGGTCATGGAACGGGAAACAGTGTCATACATAATGTTCAAACTGGAATTTCCACATACGACTACATTATCTTTTTGAACAGACATCATATCTGCCATCAGACGGCGGCATTCTCCGATGCCGTCCAAATCGCCATAATTTCTGGTATCATTTCCGAGAACGGTACGCATATCAGAAGAACTGTTGATCACATCAAGCATTGGCATAGACAATGCCAGCTGAGAATATCCTGGCTTGCCACGTGCCATGTTGAGATTCAGCCCTTTTGCCTCCATTGTTTTGTATTCTTCTTCCAGCGCAGCCTTAACGGTTAAAAGTTCATTTTTACTCAAATCTTTATATGGTTTCATAGGATTTGGGACTCTCTTTCTTTTGAGGACGGATTTTGGGTTTGCGTATCATTAAATTCGTGCATACATGCATACAAAACTTTAACATGGGAAGATGAAAAAAGCAACCATATTTTATGTGTTTTTCTGCTTTTCATGCATTTTTATCGATTTAACCACCAGACACCAAGATTAAGATAGGCAGCAAAAGTCAGCCAAAGAAGATAAGGAAGATTCAGGAAGGCTGCCCACGCAGATACTTTGTAGAAACATCGTATCATTGTATACACAAGTCCCCACAAGAAAAGGAGGATGAAAAACGAAAACAGGTGCCAGCCAAATGAAAAGAAGAAGACCGGCCAAAGAAAATTTACGGTCAATTGATAAAAGTAAAGAGACTGTGCATCGGAACAGGCCGTCCTTCGTGCACCGGAAGTTTTGATCAGATAAAAAGAAATTCCCATGAGGAGGTAGAGCAATGTCCATATTAATGGAAATAAGACCGCAGGAGGGGAAAGAGGAGGCTGATTGAGGTCAGAGAAGGCTTTTATTGCCCCACGGTTGAAAAGTCCGGAAAAACCACCGACGATCAACGGCATTGCAATGGTTTTTAAGAATTCTTTAAGCGTGGAAGGATTGGGTGAAAACACTTTTTTTCTTGTAAAAAATGATTGGAAGGTGTGGAATAGAGAGGTTACATTCATGGCATTCGTTTCCTTTACCGAATTCACAGCTGCATTTTTTCGGGCAGCTGTGAATTTTATTGTTGTGATATTATATGAGGAATGCCGTTAAAGTAGAGCTGAAAATCAGTTTTTAAAGTTTTTTCTTTCTTTCCGAAAGAGGAACTTCATTTTTTACATAGGTATCCCAGACATGGATGCGGTCATCTTCATCAATCCGGCGAAGAATTTTTGCAGGGGTTCCGGCAACAATGCAATTTGCAGGAACATCTTTCGTTACAACTGCACCGGCAGCAATGATGCTGTTTTCTCCGATGGTAACTCCGCCGCAGATAATGGCACCGGAACAGATCCAGCATCCGTCTTTGATCGTAATGGGAGAACCATATTCCAGATCATGAAAACCGTCCGGATAATTGAAAGGGAGTCGTTCTTCTGCGAGGAAAGGATGATTTGGTGTTGCCAAAGTCACATTTGCTCCAATCCAGACACCATTTCCGAGAGTGATTGGTGCGATGTCCAGAAAAGTGCAGTTATAATTGACAAAGCAACCTTTGCCTACATGGATATTGACCCCGTATTCACAGTAGAACGGAGCAAAAACGGCAAGGAAATTTCCTTTGGCAGAAGGAATGAGTTTTTCGAGTGCATGCTGTTTGGCCTTTGCCCAACGTACCGGTATCCGGTTAAAACGGTCACAGCCGCTCATTCCGCGGATATGCTGTTTTTCAATGTCTTTGCTGGATGAATTATAGAGTTTTCCGCTGATCATTTTCTCCCAGTCGTTGTATCTGTTTTCTACATTTTTCATAGCTGATCTCCCTGAAAAAAATCGGATGTAATGTTTGTAAAGTGAATTGTAGCATAGAAATTGGAAATTGTGAATAGTTGAAAAAGAGAAAAGATATTTTCCGGAAAAAGCAGAGGAAGATCCAGAGGTCAATTCGAAAAAAGCCGCCCGACGGACGGCAGATGTGTCATAAAGTTTCTCCCTTTAAGACGGCGTCTTTCCTTGAGAAAATACACGTGAACTATGATATTATCATAGTACTGATTGAAAATTATGTCAATATTTTATAGATTTTTTATAAAAAAAAAAATTACTGGATTTTAGTCGACTAAAGAATAAAAAATCCGGAAATGACATGATTCCAGTCAGAAAATGATAGGATGAGGAGAAAGAGAATGTCAAGACGTGGGGAAAATATCTGGCATAGAAAGGACGGAAGGTGGGAAGCAAGATATGTAAAAGAATATAACGGTAAAAGAGCAGTATATGGGTATCTTTATGGGAGAACATATTCGGAGGTAAAGCAGAAACAACAGGAGGCACTTCTTGGAGTCAGACAGCAATGCACAGGGAAGCAGATCAGCTTTTCTGAATTAACAGATGCGTTTCTTTGCCAAAAAAAGTATGCAGTAAAAAAGAGCAGTTTTGCATGTTATCAAAATAAAATATCCGCATATCTGATGCCGTATTGGGAGAAAGTACCGATACAACAGATTACCGGAATCACAGTTGACCGATACAGTGAGTATCTTTTTTCGGTACGCGAACTCTCGGGAAAAACCGTAAAAGATATATTGATTCTGTTGAATTCCATTCTCGACTTCGGGTATGAAAATCAGATCCTGCATCATAAAATTAAAGTTCGTATGCCACAGGTTTCCAGAAAGGAAACTGTAATACTGGAAAAAGCAGAACAGGAGCGTCTGCTTACGTATCTGTTGAAAGAATGGGATTATCCTAAGGCGGGAGTTTTGCTGGCATTAATGACAGGAATGAGAATCGGAGAAATTTGTGCACTTCAGAAGAAGTGCATTAATTTTGAAGATTCTTATGTCATGGTGCAAAAAACGATGCAACGGATCCGGAAAGAAGACGGATATGGAACGACGCTTTTTTCTTCTTCTCCCAAAAGCGTTGCTTCTTTGAGGAAAATCCCCCTTCCATATATGCTGTCGTCGAAGATACAGATACTTTGTGAAACCTTGCACGAAGAGGACTATCTGATTACGGGAGAACAGTGCTGTATGGAACCAAGAACTTATTATAGAAAGTATCAGCACTATTTGAAAGAGTGTGGTCTACATCAGAAGGGCTACACATTTCATACGTTGCGGCATACTTTTGCAACAGAAGCGATCCGAAGTGGATTTGATGCAAAAAGTCTTTCGGAAATTCTTGGACATGCAGGAGTTAAAATTACGTTGGAACGATATGTGCATCCGTCTGAGGAACAGAAAAAACAAGAAATGGAACGGTTTGTCTCGTGTCACTCATTGCAGTCATGTTTGCAGTCTGCAGACAACAACGAGTGATGAATTCTTTAAAATCCATGATCGTCTTAAAGGGAGAAACTTTATGACACATCCGGCAGATATCCGCCAGGGCTTTCCGATGAATATATGTGTATAAATGGAAGACTAACTATTAAAAGTCAAGTCTAAAATAAGAAGTTTTTGAATGAATTGCAGAAATGCATTTCAGATACAAATGGTATTTTAGTATAAAGAAAGGAAAAATATTATGGAAAACAAAGAAAAAATTATTGCAAGACGTGATGAAAAAAAGAACGAATTGGAAAATGTTAAACAGGAACTTTTGAAGCATGAGAAAGTATTTGAGTCACAAATTAATCCGTTGAAGGAAAATATTGCAAGCAAGAGAAAATTGATAGATCAAATTCCAAGGGAAAAGGCATCCCCATTATTTGATGTCGGAGCCGTATTGATGGTATTATTCGGGTTGATTAATATCTTTTACTTTCATTGGGATAAGGTGGTGACTTATACAGCACTTGTAGCAGCAGCTTTTATTTGGATACTTAAAGTGTGTAAGCAAAAGAAGTTAGATAAGCCGGGAAAGGAAGCAGAACAAAAGTTGAATAGTGAAATTGCTATGTTAAAAGAAGAGATAAGAAAAATTGAGAGAACCGACCCGGAAATTTCAAGATTACGCGAACAAAAGCATTCTCTATCTTCGGAAATTAGTGACTTAAACGTTAAAATTAAAGACTTGGAAATTGAAGAGTTAATTGAAAAGAAGATTGGAACGAATAATCTGATTATCAGATTAGATAATGATCGTTCCAGCTATTATTATTGGGATGAACTTAAAAACAAATTTGTAGATGCGAATAAATATTGGGGTCGTGTTTCTGTTGACGGAAGTTACAGAGCTACGATTGATATGCCGTTTACCATTATTCCGTTAGGGGAAGGGATACATTCTGTTGATGTAGAATTCGATCCCAATGTAGGTGATGGAGTTTCTTTCACAAATCATGTGGGACAGTTTTCCTTAAAAAATAGTAATAAGTACATAAGCTACAAAAAATTGAAATATCTAACTGCTCGAGATGGCTTTTCCTGTGATTCCAATGTAACAACGAGTAGAAAGGAGTTCTTGGAACATTCTGGAATTAGTGAAGAGGATTTTATAAAACATATAAAGTTATTGTAAGATATGGATACATAGAGGAACGTTAATTTCTAAAACTGACGATTCTGCATTATTCTGATATCATATAAACCAGAAAATATAATATGTAAAATGGAAGTGTAGCATTTGTAATCATGCAGTACATAGTCTTTCCCTTGCGCACCCGATCTTCTTTAAAATCAGTGAGGGTGACTTATAAAAAGTGTAAGAAGAACTGAAAACAATCAAAAAATAAAAAATGACCGTGCTATTCTCAGGTTCACATGAGAAGCACGGTCATTTTAGAAATCAATAAGAAAACAACTGAGTTTTTACATTTTTCGTTGCCAATCGAGAAAGATTCCGATATAATGGAAACAACAAAAAAGAGGAGGACACTTAAGATGAAAACAAAGATAGGAATTTCTGTAGCTATGCTGACGGCAATCACTTACTGCTTTGGATTGTTTGGAGGTTATATAGCCCTGGCACTTCTGGCCGGTTATATCCTGCTGAATGAAACAGAAGATTCATTAAAAAAGGCAGCAGTAAAGACTGTCTTCATCTGTATTGCTTTCGATCTGCTGAATGCGGTGATCGGATTGATTCCGAATGGAATTACGATCCTGAATAATCTGTTTTCCATGTTCGGTGGCAGTTTCTACATCCGCTTTTTGAGTTACGGAGTAGCATTTGTTACTTCCATTTTTACCGTGATCGAGAAGCTGGTTTTTCTGGTTCTTGCTTTTATGGGATTATCCGGCAAGGAGTGCAGGATTCCTGGATTGGATGACTTTATTGAAAAACATTTGTAAAAGCCGGTGCAAAATGGTGGCAAAGGTACCGGAAGAATGATAGGCAGAACAGACCCGGATCGGCTTTAGAGCAGGTCGGGTCTGCTTTTTTTGTTCGAAAGGAAACAAAAGCAGGATGCAGGTTTTGACCGCATTGCGGCAGCAGGTGTAAAATCATCAAAACAGCATATCCTAACAGCAGAAAAAAAGAGAAAGGAAAAGATATGTGTACTGCAGTCAGTTACAAAACAAAGAATGCTTATTTTGGAAGGAATATGGATCTGGAATACTCTTATGAAGAACAGGTGGTGATCACTCCAAGAAAATTTCCGCTCGCTTTTCGATTTCAGCGATCATTGCAGACACATTATGCGATCATCGGGATGGCATATGTTCAGGAAGAATATCCGCTTTACTATGATGCCATGAATGAAAAAGGGATAGGAATGGCAGGACTGGCGTTTTGGGGAAATGCCGTATATGCGGAGAAGAGAGAGGAAAAGGACAATGTCGCTCCGTATGAGTTCATTCCGTGGGTGCTCTCACAGTGTGCCACGATGGAAGAAGTCCGGACACTGCTGAGTGATCTGAATCTGGTAAATGCGGCATTCTCGGAGCAATTGCCGAATTCACCGATGCATTATATGATCTCGGACGGAGAAGAGAGCCTTGTGGTGGAACCGATGGAAGACGGATTGCACATTTATGAAAATGAGATTGGAGTGCTGACGAATAATCCGCCGTTTCCATTCCAAAAGATGAACCTGAGAAATTACAGGCAGCTTAGCCGAAAGGAACAACCGGCAACTTTTGCAGAGGGTGTTCCGTTGGATACGTACAGCAGAGGAATGGGGGCTATTGGGCTTCCGGGAGACCTTTCATCCCAGTCGCGTTTTGTCAGGGCGGCGTTTGTGCGCGGCAATTCTGTTGCGGGGGATTCGGAACGGGAAAGTGTACAGCAGTTTTTTCATATCCTTACTTCGGTGGAACAGCAGAAAGGATGCGTTTTACTGGAAAACGGGAAATATGAATACACGATCTATTCGTCCTGCTGCAGCCTTTCAACAGGGATCTATTATTATACTACTTATGATGACCGTGCGATTACTGCGGTGGAACTGCATCGGGAAGAACTGGATGACGGAAGATTAAAGAAGTATCCGTTGAAAAACGGAGAACAGGGATGGGGACAGAGGCAAAGCACTGATTCACTCATATAATAGATACGAAGAATTTTTTACGGAGGGACAGACAGAATGCAGATGGTTTTGCTTACGGCACTTGGCGTTGGAGGAGCAACGATAGCAGGTGCCGGAATCGGATTTTTTATAAAGAGTGTTTCCCATAAGGCAAATGATATGATCCTGAGTCTTGCTGCCGGCATTATGCTGGCGGCAGCAGTCAGCGGCCTGATCCTTCCCGCGTTTGAGATGGCAGATGGGATCGGAAGAGTGACACCGGTCATCGGTATTTTTGTCGGTGCCTTTTTCCTGAATGTGATGGACCGCCTGACACCGCATTTGCACAAACTGACGGGAACGGAGCAGATGGAGAATGGAGAAGAAAATCATAATCTGAGCAGGGCACTGCTGTTTGTGATGGCGGTTGCCATTCACAATCTGCCGGAAGGAATGGCAGCAGGCGTCGGGTTTGGAAATGAGGATGTTTCGGAAGCAGTAATGGTGGCAGTCGGGATTGCGCTTCAGAACATTCCGGAGGGGGTTGTGACGGTTTCGCCGCTTGTCATGTCGGGGGTCAGCAGAAAAAGAGCGTTTCTGCTGGCGACGGTGACCGGAATGATCGAGGTCATCGGGACATTGCTCGGATTCTTTGTGGCAGGACTGTCAGAGGTGATCCTTCCGTTTGCACTTGCATTTGCAGGAGGGACAATGTTATACATTATCAGCGATGAAATGATTCCGGAAACGCACAGCCACGGATTTGAACGCGAAGCGACATATTCGTTGCTTGTCGGATTTACGCTCATGGTGCTGCTGAGTGTGATATTATAAAAAAGAAGAGGGTATGGCAGGATTTGCCATACCCTTTTCTTGCACCTTTTGCCTTTTAAGTGGCATTTTAGCAACGGTTAGTCCGTAAAGTTGTCAAAATATCCCTGAATGAGGATGATAGGAGTTCCTTTATCACCGGAACCGCTGGTCAGGTCACATAATGAACCGATCAGATCCGTCAGCTGTCTCGGGGTGGTTCCCTGAGATGCCATATTACCGACGAGACTTCCGTTCTTTTTTTTGATACTCTTTGAAATAGCGTCCTTCAAAGCTTCTCCGCTCAGATTTTTAAAGTCATTGTCAGCAAGGTATTTTAACTTTAACTCATTTGGGGTACCGGTAAGGCCGCTGGTAAAAGCAGGAGAAACGATAGGGTCTGCAAGTTCCCAGATCTTACCCTGTGGGTCTTTGAATGCACCGTCACCGTAAACCATGACTTCTACATGCTTCCCTGTCTTTTCTAAGATATGTGCCTGGATATCTTCCACCAGATACTGACAGTCTTCCGGGAACAGCTTGATCGTATCTTCGGTAGATTTGTTGGAACCGAGAAGACCGTATTTTGAGTTAAAACCGTTGCCGTCAATGGAGGAAGTCAGAATGTCATCCAGTCCACAGACTACTTTAGCACCATTCTCAAGGAGAATGCGTTTGGTTCTCTTTCTTGTATGGATATCACAGGTTAAGATGCAGTCCGTATAATTCAAAATGGTCTTTGCCTGATTTGCAAAAATAACTTCTACTTCTGCACCGGCTTCACGGATGAGATTGGAGTAATATTCTACGTAATCTACGCCCGTAAACTCGTGAACATTATTACCGAATAATTCACGATATTTATCAAGTGTCAAAACGTCGGAGTAAGGATTGATGCCTGCTTCGTCCAACTGGTCAAGGGTAAGCAGGGAATTTCCCACTTCATCACTAGGATAACTGAGCATTAAAACGATCTTTTTTGCGCCCATGGCAATACCCTTTAAGCAGATGGCAAAACGATTACGGGACAAGATAGGGAAAATAACACCGATCGTACCGCCGCCGAGCTTGTTCTTTACATCTGTTGCAATGGCATCTATGGTTGCATAATTGCCCTGTGCTCTGGCAACGATGGATTCCGTAAGAGCGATGACATCTCTGTCTCTTAAAGTGAAACCTTCACTTTCGGCTGCATCCAGAACGCAGGATACAGTAATGTCAACCAGGTTATCTCCTTTTCTGATGATTGGTCCGCGAATTCCTCTTGAAATAGTACCGACTTTTCTTTCCATGTAGTTTACCTTCATTCTTATATAGAGTTATTTTTCGGAGTACGAAAAAATACAGTATTATTATACATAGGGAAAACCGCTCGTGCAATATTTTTTTGCATTTCGGCTGCTTTTTCGTGAAATAAAAAAATAAATTCCACTTCTTGCTGAATTTAGTCTTACACTA
>CAZWCZ010000039.1:0-14365 GCA_964632165.1 uncultured Lachnospiraceae bacterium
GGCAGGAAAAATTTTATATTTTTTCAATTGTCTACTTGACGGGGAGCAGTTCACAGATCATCCGTTATCTTCTCCTGCCCTATTTTTTATTTTTTCTTGTGTACGTTTCGTATGGTCTTTTTTTTCAAAGCAGTACGCTTTTGTACGGAATTTTTCTTTCCTGAGGTCACTTCTTTTTTTGTCCCGGTTTTTATTCCCGCTTTTACTCCGTCTTTTACAGTTCTTGGTCGGATCAGACAATGCTTATCGTATCCGATCAAATCTTCTCTTCCTGCAATTTTCAGTGCTTCTAAAACCAGATCATAATTTTTCGGATTCCGATACTGAATCAATGCCCTCTGCATTGCCTTTTCATGCGGCGACTTTGGTGTGTATACTTCTTTCATGGTACGCGGATCCAGTCCTGTATAATACATACAGGTAGAAATTGTCGACGGTGTCGGATAAAAATCCTGTACCTGTTCCGGCATATATCCAAGATCTCGCAGATATTCTGCCAGTTTTACTGCTTCTTTCATCGTAGATCCCGGATGAGAGGACATCAGATACGGAACCACATACTGCTCTTTTCCAAGCTTTGCATTTGTCTGTTTGTACTTCTTCAAAAAAGCTTCATAAACTGAATTCTCCGGCTTACCCATCATAGAAAGCACTTCATCACAGATATGTTCCGGCGCTACCTTTAACTGACCGCTGACATGATGTTCACACAGTTCTCTGAAAAATGTATCATCCTTATCTGCCACGAGATAATCAAAACGGATTCCCGAGCGAATAAATACTTTCTTGACTTTTGGAAGTGCCCTAAGTTTTCTCAATAGTGCAAGATAATCCGAATGATCCACCTCCAGATTTTTGCATGGTTTTGGAAAAAGGCACTGTTTATTCGGACAAACTCCTTTAGTTAACTGCTTTTTACATGCCGGTGCCCGAAAATTTGCAGTTGGTCCACCAACATCATTAATATATCCTTTAAAATCCGGATCCCACTGAAATGCCTCTGCCTCTTTTAAAATAGATTCATGACTTCTTGTCTGAATAATGCGTCCCTGGTGAAATGTCAGTGCACAAAAGCTACATCCGCCAAAGCAGCCTCTGTTGCTGACCAGACTGAATTTCAGTTCCTGAATGATCGGGATACCTCCCTTTTCTTCATAACTCGGATGATAATTCCTCATATACGGTAATGCATATACCCGATCCATTTCTGCCTGGGTCAGCGGTTTGGCCGGAGGATTCTGCACAACGTATTCCTTATCCGTGTATTTTTCTATCAGACGTTTACCGGAAAATGCATCCGTATTGCAATATTGAACGTAGAAACTCTGTGCAAAAACCTTTTTATCCGCACATATTTCCTCAAATGCAGGAAGCTGTAATGCATCATATACGGAATCCAAGGAATTTGCCTTATATACCGTTCCGTCAATAAATGTAATGTCTTTTATTTCTATTCCTGCATTCAGTGCATCGGCAATTTCAACAATGGAACGTTCTCCCATTCCGTAAGAGATCAGATCAGCCTGTGAATCCAAAAGTATGGAACGTTTTACCTTATCGCTCCAATAGTCATAATGTCCCAACCGACGCAAAGACGCCTCAATCCCGCCGATGACGATCGGTACATGTTTATAGACCTTACGTATCAGGTTACAATATACGATAGTAGCCCTGTCCGGTCGTTTTCCTATCTCTCCTCCGGGCGTATAGGCATCCGTCTGCCGACGTTTTTTGGCAACTGTATAATGATTTACCATGGTATCCATATTTCCGGCGCTGACTAAAAAGCCCAACCTCGGTGTTCCTAATATCTGGATACTCTTTTCGTCCTTCCAGTCCGGCTGTGAAATGATTCCGACACGATATCCATGACTTTCCAAAACCCTGCTGATGATTGCTGGTCCAAAAGAAGTATGGTCTACATAGGCATCCCCGATCACAAATACAAAATCACACTGTTCCCATCCTCTTTTTTCCATATCTTCTTTACAAATCGGCAAAAAATCTCTCATTTTATCCTCCCTCTTCTTTTGCTCTTACATTTCATAAAATTTTATGTATACTATAAACCCCTTTATCTTCCAACGCATTTTCGCTTTATTGCGTTACGGTTTAAAGCAATGCAGTATTGACAAATGAAAAAAAATCATCTACAATAATATCAATCTGATCATATTATAAAGAATTTTTCGAAAAAGTACAAGCAAGAAGGAGAATATCGCTATGATTATTGTAATGAAACCGGGAGCTTCCCCTGCTTCCGTAAAAGAAGTTGTACAAAAAGTGCAGGGAGCCGGTCTTGATGTGCACGTTTCTGAAGGAAAAGAAGTTACCATCGTCGGCATTGTCGGTGATAAATCTTTGCTTTCCGGTCAAAATCTTGAATTGATCAACGGTGTAGAACGCATTGTTGCCGTTACCGAAAGTTACAAACTTTCCAACCGCAAATTTCACCCGGACTCTTCCATCATCCATCTTGAAAATGTCAGCATTGGCGGAAATCAATTGGTTGTCATGTCAGGTCCGTGTGCCGTTGAATCAGAAGAACAGGTAATCTCCACTGCCAAAGCAATAAAGGCAAGCGGTGCTCATATTCTCCGTGGTGGTGCATATAAGCCCCGTACTTCCCCTTACTCTTTCCAGGGTTTGGAAGAAGAAGGTCTGAAGCTCATGAAGCGGGCCAAAGAAGCCACCGGTCTTTCTGTTGTTTGTGAAGTTACCAGTCAGAAGGCGATTGAAACGGCTGTAAAATATGTAGATATGCTGCAGATCGGTGCAAGAAATATGCAGAATTTCTATTTATTAAAAGAAGCCGGAAAGACAAATCTCCCTGTCCTTTTAAAACGCGGATTATCTGCAACCATTGATGAATGGCTGAATGCTGCCGAATACATCATGGCTGAGGGAAATCCAAATGTGATTCTGTGTGAACGCGGTATCCGAACATTTGAAACTGCAACCCGTAATACCCTTGATCTGAGTGCAGTTCCTGTGATCAAAGAAAAAAGTCACCTGCCGATCATCGTTGATCCAAGTCATGCCACCGGTGTCAGAGGCTATGTCGCTCCTCTTGCAAAAGCTGCCGTTGCCTGTGGCTGCGACGGTCTGATGATTGAAACTCATCCGGATCCGGCTCACGCGCTGTCGGATGGTCCGCAGTCTCTTACATTTGACCAGTTTGATACACTGATGAAGGATTTACGTCCGTTTGCCGCTTTGATCGGCAGACAAATCTGAAAGGAGCAGTCTGACCATGCCTAAGCATTATGGATTTATTGGATTTGGTCTGATCGGCGGTTCCATCGCACGCTCCATGAAATCCTGGGATGATGCGCCTGTTTTGACTGCATATCAGTATACTGCCATTCCTTCGCACTCTCTGACCATAGCTCTTTCCGACGGTATTCTGGATTCTGTTACTACAGACCTGTCTGCTTTTGCTGTTTGCGATATGATTTTTTTATGTGCTCCTGTACAAAAAAACCTGGAGTATCTCCCTCTTCTAAAACAGATTATTTCGCCATCCTGCATTCTGACAGATGTCGGAAGCGTAAAAGGTACGATTCACGAACAAATCCGACATTTAGAAATGGAGGAATGTTTTATCGGCGGTCATCCGATGACCGGTTCCGAAAAAACCGGATATGAAAATTCCGACTCCCTCCTGCTTGAAAATGCATATTATATTTTAACTCCGACAGAAAAAACAACGGAACCTGCATTGACCGAGTATCTTACTCTCGTAAAAAAGCTTGGTTCACTTCCGATCATCCTGTATCCTGAAGAACATGACAGAATCACAGCTGCCATCAGCCATGTTCCGCACATTATTGCTTCGCAGCTGGTCAATCTTGTTCAATATTCCGGTCCTTTGGAACCTAAAATGAAACTGCTGGCCGCCGGAGGATTCAAAGATATCACACGGATTGCTTCTGCCTCTCCTGAAATTTGGCAAAGTATCTGCCTGTCGAACAAAGACTGTATTTGTGAACAGCTGACGGTTTATCAGCAGCTATTGGAAGAGGCAAAACAGTTTCTTCTTTCCGGGCAGGAGGACTCATTATACCAAATGTTTGACCGGGCAGGCAACTATCGGGATGCCATCCCGGCAAAGGCGAAAGGAGTACTTGCTACACCATTTGAACTTTTTACTGATATCAAGGATGAAACAGGTGCTATTGCCACAATCGCCGCTATGCTTTCTGCTCACGGTATCAGTATCAAAAACATTGGCATCGTCCACAACCGTGAATTTGAACAAGGTGTTCTTCATATGGAACTTTATGACGAAACCTCCCGGCAAAATACGGCAGACCTGCTTCGAATACACGGTTATACCGTTTATCTGCGTTCCTGAGTAAAAATAAAGGGGAATACATTCTGAAGTTTATTCAAAATGTATTCCCTCTTTTTGGCTCATAGTCAGAGCACTATCGTTCCAGATAATTTTTAATCTTCAACGCTCCCCGGAGCATCTCTTTCGGATGTTCTTCTGCCATATCATACAATGCATCCATCAGTGCTGCATGCATTTCTTCTTTTTCATCTGCATCCGGTTCTTCCTCTAAAAAGATCCGATACAACATGCAGATATCCTCCTCTGTCAAATCATCATAATTCACCTCGAGATAATCAGTAACGGAATTGATGTCTTCTTTTGCAAATTCCATCATGTCATCATACTGTTCTCTTGTCATACTTTTTTCCTCCTCGTTATTTGCTTTTGTGAATTATATAATTAACATCGCATCTCCGAATGAGAAGAAGCGGTATTTTTCGCTGACTGCTTCCTCATATGCAGCAAGCACATGTTCGCGTCCGGCAAGTGCAGATACAAGCATCAATAACGTAGATTCCGGAAGATGAAAATTAGTGATCAGACCGTCCAAAACTTTAAACTGATATCCCGGATAGATAAAGATACTGGTATCTCCTTCTCTCGATTCTACCACGCCTTCCGCCGTTGCAGCAGATTCTATTGTTCTGCAGCTGGTAGTACCAACGCAGATGACCCTGCCTCCGTTTTTCTTTGTATCATTTATTTTCTTTGCTTCCTCCGGCAATACCTGATAGGATTCTGTGTGCATATGATGATCCAGAATATTTTCTTCCTTTACCGGTCGGAACGTCCCCAATCCGACATGCAGTGTCACGTTTGCGATCGTAATCCCCCGGCGTTCCACTTCGGCAAGCAGTTCCTTTGTGAAATGCAGCCCTGCTGTTGGTGCAGCCGCAGAACCTTCATGTTTTGCATACACGGTCTGATATCGGTTCTTGTCTTCCAGTTTATGTGTAATATATGGTGGAAGCGGCATCTGTCCCAACTGATCCAGTATTTCTTCAAAAATTCCTTCATAATGGAACTGCACCAGCCGATTTCCTTCTTCTACAATATCCAATACCTCTGCAGTAAGCAGTCCGTTCCCAAATTGGATTTTTGTTCCCGGCTTTGCTTTTTTCCCCGGTTTTACTAAAGTCTCCCAAATATCATTTTCTCTTCTTTTTAAAAGCAGGAGTTCTATCTGTGCACCTTTACTCTCTGCACCTGTCTTTAAGGTTTCCGGAAGGATCCTTTCTCCGATCAGTCTTGCCGGAATTACCTTTGTATTGTTGATCACCAGGCAGTCTCCCGGATGAAGGTACTCTAATATATCCGTAAACGTCCGATGATTTACTTCCCCGCTTTTTTTATCCAATACCAACAATCTGGAGGAGGAACGGTCCGCCAGCGGGTCCTGTGCGATCAGTTCTTCCGGTAGATCAAAATAAAAATCCTGTTTCTTCATCTTGTTTCTCTCCTCATTAAAATCCATTACATCCTCTTTACGCATTGTACTCTATTTTTTTGAATTATGCCATAGGAATATGAAAGTTTTCAAAATTTTAATTGATTCAACGTCACAAAGTGGTTTATACTACTTCTATTATCATTGAAACAATATACAGAAGACGAATCAGAAAGGATGTTTATGATATGGATGATACAACTCAGATAACTTATTCTCTCGGTATTGATATCGGTTCTACCACAGTAAAAACCGCACTTCTTGACAAAACAGGTAGACTTGTATTTTCTGCTTATGAACGTCATTACGCTGATATCCAGGGAGCTCTTTCCCTGATTTTGAACCGCATGAAGGAAACTCTCGGTTCCATTCAGTTTCATGCTGCCATTACCGGTTCCGGTGGTCTTGCACTTGCAAAACATCTGAATATTTCATTTTTACAGGAAGTCGTTGCCGTTGCTGCTGCTCTCCAAAAAGAAGCACCGCAGACAGATGTTGCCATTGAACTTGGAGGAGAAGATGCAAAAATAATCTATTTTACCGGTGGCATTGAACAGCGTATGAACGGCATCTGTGCCGGCGGTACCGGCTCTTTTATCGACCAGATGGCTTCGTTATTAAAGACCGATGCTTCCGGGCTGAACGAATATGCCAAACGCTATCAGGCCATTTACCCGATTGCGGCAAGATGCGGTGTTTTTGCGAAGTCCGATATCCAACCCCTGATCAACGAAGGAGCTTCCAAGCCTGACCTTGCTGCCTCCATCTTTCAGGCAGTAGTAAACCAGACCATCTCCGGACTTGCCTGTGGAAAACCGATCCGTGGTAATGTTGCCTTTCTTGGCGGCCCATTACATTTTCTTACGGAACTCAGAAGTGCGTTTGTACGTACACTGGATCTGACGGAAGAACAGACCATTGTTCCGGAAAATTCCCATTTATTTGCTGCCAAAGGTTCTGCCATGAATGCTTCCGGCAACCTCTTTTCTTTGGACGAACTGCTTTTACGTTTAAAGAACGGAATCATTCTTGATTTTGAAGTAAACCGTCTGGAACCTCTTTTCAAAAATGAAGCAGATTATCAGTCGTTTTCTCTCCGTCATCAAAAAGACACGATAGCAAAACGCAGCCTTTCTGATTATCACGGAAACTGTTTTCTTGGCATTGATGCCGGTTCTACTACCACGAAAGCAGCACTTGTTGCAGAAGATGGTTCCCTTCTGTATTCTTTTTATCAGAATAACAACGGAAGTCCGCTCAAAACCTCCATAAAAGCACTCAAAGAAATTTTTTCCGTTCTTCCTTCTGATGCACGCATTGTACGTTCCTGTTCTACCGGCTATGGAGAAGCATTGATCAAATCTGCCTTTTTGATGGATGAAGGGGAAGTAGAAACCATTGCCCATTATCATGCCGCCGCACATTTTTCTCCTGATGTTGACTGCATTCTGGATATCGGCGGTCAGGATATGAAATGTATCCGCATCAAAAACGGCACGGTCGACAGTGTCCAGCTCAATGAAGCATGTTCCTCCGGATGCGGCTCGTTTATCGAAACTTTTGCAAAGTCATTAAATTATGATGTTGCTGATTTTGCTAAGATCGCACTGTTTGCTCAAAATCCGATCGATCTTGGCACCCGCTGTACCGTTTTCATGAACTCTAAAGTAAAACAGGCACAGAAAGAAGGTGCTTCCGTCGCTGACATTTCTGCCGGGCTTGCGTATTCTGTAATCAAAAATGCACTTTATAAAGTTATTAAGGTTTCGGATGCAAAAGAATTCGGAAAAAAAATTGTCGTCCAGGGCGGTACCTTTTATAATGATGCCGTTTTACGCAGTTTTGAGCGTATTGCCGGATGCGAAGCCGTTCGCCCTGACATTGCCGGGATCATGGGTGCCTTCGGTGCTGCACTGATTGCAAGAAAACACTATACCGGTCAGCCAACAACCATGCTGTCGCCGGAAGAGATCACCTCTCTTACCTTTACGACAGAAATGACACACTGCCAGGGTTGTACCAATCACTGTATGCTTACCATCAACCGTTTCCCGGGAAACCGTTCTTTTATCTCCGGAAACCGTTGCGAACGCGGACTCGGAAAAGAAAAATCCAATCAGGACATTCCAAACCTGTATGCCTATAAACTGAAACGTTACTTTTCCTACCGACCGCTCTCTGTCCAAAAAGCAGTCCGCGGTACCGTAGGCATTCCGCGTGTTTTGAATATGTATGAAAATTATCCGTTCTGGTTTACTTTCTTTACGGAACTCGGATACCGGGTCGTACTCTCTCCTGTTTCCTCCCGTAAGATTTATGAACTCGGTATCGAGTCCATCCCAAGTGAATCCGAATGTTATCCTGCAAAACTTGCTCATGGACACATTTCCTGGCTGATCAGACAAGGAATCACCTACATCTTTTATCCGTGTATTCCATATGAACGTATTGAGCATCCGGATGCAGGAAATCACTATAACTGCCCGATCGTTACTTCCTATGGTGAAAACATAAAAAACAATGTGGAAGAATTGAAACAGCCTACGATCAATTTTCAGAATCCTTTTCTTTCTTTGGAATCCGAAAAGATCGTCTGTGACCGTCTTATCGAAGTTGTCGGAAAACAAAACGGCATTTCCAAAAAAGAAATTTCCGCTGCGGTACATAAAGCCTGGGAAGAACTCGCATGTGCACGTGAAGATATGAAACGCGCCGGAGAAAAAACACTCGAATGGATTAATGAGAACAATGCTCTTGGCATTGTTCTGGCCGGCCGCCCTTATCATATTGACCCTGAAATCAACCACGGCATCCCTGAAATGATCACTTCTTACGGTGTCGCCGTTTTAACCGAAGACAGTATCTCCCATCTGTGTCCGATCGATCGTCCAACCATTGTTGTTGACCAGTGGATGTATCATTCCAGGTTATATGCTGCTGCTTCTTATGTGCGCACAAATCCGAATCTGGAACTGATCCAGCTCAATTCTTTCGGTTGCGGGCTGGATGCAGTTACGACAGACCAGGTATCCGATATTCTGACCGGCTCAGGAAAAATCTATACGGTTTTAAAGATTGATGAGGTAAACAATCTCGGAGCTGCCCGTATCCGTATCCGTTCTCTGCTCTCTGCCGTTAAGGAACGTAAAGCAAAACATTTGGATCCGTCCGTCTGCTCTTCCGCCTATCAACGTGTCGTTTTTACAAAAGAAATGCAGAAAGACTATACCATCTTGATTCCTCAAATGTCACCGATCCATTTTGAATTGATCGAACCTGCCTTTCTTTCCTGTGGTTACCGGATAGAGGTTCTTCCGAATCCTTCCCGTTCCGCGATCGATACCGGATTAAAATATGTCAATAACGATGCCTGTTATCCTTCTCTGATTGTCGTCGGACAATTTATGGAAGCTTTGGCCTCCGGAAAATATGACTTAAATAAAGTGGCACTTTTGATCTCTCAGACGGGCGGTGGCTGCCGCGCCACAAACTATATCAGTTTTATCCGTCGTGCCCTCATCAAAGCAGGTTTGCCTCAGATCCCGGTCATTTCCGTCAGCACCTCCGGCATTGAAAAGAATCCGGGCTTTACCTTCAGTAAGGATCTGATCCTGCGTGCGATGCAGGGACTTGTCTATGGCGATGTCTTTATGCGGGTACTTTACCGCACCAGACCATACGAGGCGGTTCCCGGTTCAGCAAATGCACTGTACCGCAGCTGGGTTGAGCGTTGTAAAAAATCAGTCTGCAACGGAAATTTTTCTGAATTCCGTCAAAATCTTTCCGGGATCATCCATGATTTTGACACGATTGCTCTGGATGAAACCATACAAAAGCCGAAAGTTGGTATTGTTGGAGAAATTCTTGTAAAATTCCTTCCTGCGGCAAATAATGATCTGGTAGGACTTTTGGAAGCCGAAGGTGCAGAAGCCGTCGTACCTGACCTGATGGATTTTCTTCTTTATTGCTCATACAATGCAAATTTCAAACACGATGCACTTGGCAAGAGCAAAACTTCTGCCATCGTAAATAACCTTGCCATTCAATTTTTTGAATACATGAGGAAAGATGCCAGAAAATATTTGGAAGAAAGCCAGCGTTTTGAACCACCTGCCCACATTCGGACACTGGCAGATTACGCTTCTCCTATTGTTTCTCTTGGTAACCAGACAGGCGAAGGCTGGTTTTTGACCGGAGAAATGCTGGAACTGATTCATTCCGGTGTTCCGAATATCGTCTGTACCCAGCCTTTTGCCTGCCTTCCTAATCATGTTGTTGGAAAAGGCACCATCAAAGAACTGCGTCACCGCTATCCGAATGCCAATATCGTTGCCGTTGACTATGATCCCGGTGCCAGTGAAGTAAACCAGTTAAACCGTATCAAATTAATGCTTTCTACTGCAGAGAAAAATCTAAAAAAATAGTTCTGCACACTTGAAAGAGGAAGGTTTCCATTCTACCCGTTGAAAACCTTCCTCTTTTTTCTATCTTATCTTCCATTTAACAATTTCATTTCCGGGATCAAGCAGCCGATACATATAAGTTACCGCGAACAGGAAAATAACAACTGCTGTCATACATTTGATCTGTTTCTTTGAAAATTTTTCCATTCGGAACAAGACTGCCACACAAAACGGCATCAGATACACCATAGGATGATAATAAAATGCTTCTTCCCATTTCCCCTGTACGAGGCAGATACAAGCCCTTGTCATTCCGCATCCCAGACACGGGATCCCGGTATATCTTAAAATCGGGCAACCAATTCCGCTGATGTAAAGCAACGCAGCCGTCAGAACTACGATTCCTATTCCCAGTAGTATGTCCTTTTTCTTCATCTCTGTTCCTTTCGTACATTTTCAATTTTTTTGACGCTTTCGCTTTAAAGTCTTTAAAGATTTCGTTACATTTTACTTTCTTTCTCTCTCAAATCATGATACAATATCTCCTATAAGAGGAGTTATTGTATCACAATTCAAAGGAGAGAGTTACTGTGAAAAAATTTAAACGCTTAATGGCACTTGCCATGATTACTGTTTTATTCTGTGTAACATTAGCCGCATGTGGAAACAAACTTTCCGGCACTTATTCTGCATCCGGAGACTTACTTGGTCTTGCAGGTTCCGAAATTTCCTATAAATTTTCCGGAAGCAAAGTTACCGTTTCTGTTACCGCTACCGTTCTTGGCTTTGAAAAAACAACATCATACGACGGCACATATGAATTGACCGAAGAGGATGGGACTAACTACATCATATTTACCTTTAATGACGAAGATGCAAAATCTTATTCCGGAAAATTCTTTTTTCAAAATGTAGAAAATGGCATTAAGATTTCCGGTGTTACCTATAAAAAGAAATAATATGTTTCAAATCAACTTCTCTTAACATCAAGACAGCGGAAGGCATCGCACTCAGCTTGCTCCTTCCGCTGTCTTTTTCCTGCCTATCCGCTGCACCCATCCGATGATCTGTCCTGATAAGATAACCGTCAGAAGTGAATATCCGATTCGGCTGAGTGGAATGTATGTAAGCGACAACGCAAGCACAATCAGATCGCTGGCAAGGTATGCCCACTCTACTTTTATGTGGGCAATATGAGAAATGCACATTGCAAGTGCATCATCTCCTGAAACTGCACCACCAATCCTGACGCATACCCCCGCTCCGATGCCGACAAAAACAGCACCTGTTACAGCCGCCAGTAAAGGTCTCTCATAAAGGTTAGGCCAAAGCGGCTCAAATTGTTCAATAATCCCATAGGATACAGAAAAACTTACTGTAGCTACCATCGAATAGATGATAAATACCTTTCCAAGCAGTTTAAATCCTAACAGATAAAAAATTGCATTTGCTACAAAATTTGTGATCGAGGGAGAAATATCAAACCAATGCTCTAACAACAGATTCAACCCGATGATCCCGCCCTCGGTCACTCCTGAAAAATTATGCACATGATACAGCCCAAACGCCAAAAACACACTGGCTGCTGCTGTAATCACACAATCCTTTATTTTAACGTCTTTCCACATGGCATGTAGTCCCTTATTCCTGCTCTCTCTGTATTTCAATCCCCAATTCTTCCGGCTGAAAACGAGGGCACACGTTTTCTAACGATGTAATTACAGATGCCGCTAAGGTAGAACCGATTTCAATTGCTTCCGGAAGTGTTTTCCCGTAGGTCAGTCCGATGGCAACACCGGAACAAAATGCGTCTCCGGCACCGGTCGTATCTTTTACCTGAACTTTTTTTGCAGAACAGATACCGTTCTCTCCCCTGCAGTCTGCATAGACGGCGCCCTTTTCTCCCATGGTTACTACCATTGCCGGAATTTTGGCACGGCACACTTTCTGCTTGATAATGCTGCAAAGTTCTTCCGGCTCTTTCATGGAATAATCATCCAGAAACAGCATTCCGGCTTCCTGCTCATTGCAGATAAAACAATCAAATTTTTGAAAAAAATCTCTGCGTTCCAAGGCAATACTCATATTGGAAATGACACCATAGGTCTTGGTCTGATGCTTTTCGGCAAGTTCAAAAACTTTCTTTACAATTGCTTTGTCCAGATCAACCTCCAGCACAACAGATTCTGCCTGTGCAAAAATCTCATCTCCTTTTTCTTCTAAAAGTTCCAAAAGCGGCATCATATCCGGTCGTTTGGATATGGATCCTGCAACATTACCGTTACTGTCAAATACTGCCAACCAGGTTCCCATTCCGTCCGGTCTTGTTAATACATACTTTGTATTGACCTTATGATTATTTAATTTTTCTATCACTGCTGCACCAAGTGGTGTATCATCAACAATTCCAAGAAACATCGGACGAAGTTCCACATTTGCAATGTCTTCCACCACATTTCGTGCAACACCTCCGTGTACATATTCTATCTTTCCTGCATTTCTTCCGTTCGGAAGATATGTGTCAAACGGAAAACCCTTGATGTCAACAAAGGTTGCTCCCATAACTACAATACTCATTTTTCCCTCCCGCAGTGCTGACTTTACTTGATTCTAAAATTGTATTGCAAAGGATCCAAGTCCGTGTTCTTGCCTCCGATGCATTAGGTGTATTGTAGCATATTTCCTCAAAAAACGCCATAGATTTCACTTCTTTCCACCAAAGAAACAAAAACGGACTTACGAAATGATCGGAAATCCGCAGATATGAAAATATTCTGTTTTATCTTAGCGAGCAGACCGTTTATGGACAGTTTTTCAACAAACGGTACTCTTTGTCAGGTAAATCCCCTGAACCTCCTTGCTTATAACAAAAAAATTCTCTTAGCCACTTTTGAAAAAAAATTGATAATGGCGATAGAAAGCAATTAACGGATTACACGCTACCGAAAAATATGCCATTTACATTACCGGTTCCAATGCACTTCTTTTAAGTTCCGACTTTTCGCCGTATAGAAATCAAAAATGCCATACCCAGTTGTTGGATCATTTACCAAAACATTAGTAACTTGATGATACCTACACCCCAAAAGTCCTCAACACTCAGCTAAATATAGCGGAAAAAGCCAATATTTCGGTAGATTTGAGAGCGAATTGACCTGTTCAGTTCGCTCTCTTTCTATTTCAAACACAAAAACGAGGTGAATTATGAGTATCAACAAGAAAGACACATCCACAACAGAAAGCATCGTCAGCATCCCGATTGAAAAACTGAAGAACTTTACCGACCACCCTTTTTCAATCAGAGACGATGATGCAATGCAACAGACGGTCGAAAGTGTCCGTGAATACGGAGTGCTTGTCCCTGCTATCGCAAGACCTCTTGAAGACGGAACATTCGAGCTTATCTCCGGACACCGACGAAAACACGCCTGCGAACTTGCAGGGATAAAAACAATGCCGGTTATCGTCCGAGACATAGACCGAAACACCGCAACAATTATGATGGTGGACAGTAACCTACAACGAGAGAACATCTTGCCGAGTGAACGAGCCAAGGCATATAAGATGAAGTTGGAGGCAATCAAGCAGCAAGGAAAGCGACACGATTTAACTTCTACACAACCTGTGCAGAAGTTGTCTGTGGAGCAGGTTGCCGAAGAAGCAGGCACGAGCCGAGAACAGATTAGGCGATACATTCGCCTTAACGAACTGAAACCCGAATTGATGCAAATGGTCGATGAGGGTAAAATCGGTATGACCCCTGCGGTAGAGATTTCCTACCTCAAACCCGATGAACAAGATATGCTGATTGAGACCATCGACAGCGAGCAGGCAACGCCCTCTTTCTCACAAGCTCAGCGAATGCGACGACTATCTCAAGATGGCAAGCTGAATGACGATGCTGTACTCAACATTATGATGGAGCAAAAGAAACCGGAGAATTGGGATTTGAAGCTCCCGATGGACAGAATCCGAAAATACTTTCCTCGCTCCTACACACCACAGCGAATGGAGGAAACCATCATCAAGCTGCTTGAAATGTGGATGAAGAAACGACAGCGAGACCAACAGCGATAACAATGGAATACGGCAAAATAAGCCGAACAGGAATTACAACAATCATTCTTGTTCGGCTTATTTTTATGCTCGGAAACAGGAGGAACAATGGCAGTATGT
>CAZWCZ010000040.1:0-13061 GCA_964632165.1 uncultured Lachnospiraceae bacterium
TGGATCATGGCGAACACTCCTTGGATTTCTTTATATAGAAAATGTTACCTTTCTCAGAGGAAAAATACAAGAAGGAAAAGTAAAGCAGTCTGTCAATCAACCCGAAAAATAATGCGCGGTTTGGAATATGACACGTGATGCAAGCGGACGCAGATATCTTGGGTAAGGTGCTCCGCGAAATCGACGAGCCCTGACTTGCGATATGAATACCAAATTTCAATTCATAACTTTTGGGAATATCTCGAGCTGTGTCATAGAAACTTATAGATATTAGACTATGATTTTGATATGTGATACAATAAAATCAGCAAAAAGGACAAAAAGAGCGGGGGCAGGAACGTATGAAAGGTTACGGTGCCGTTGAAAACTTAATGTATCAGTGGATACATAATTGGAATGGACGGCAGTTTACCAGATTGCCAGACTTATTTACCTCGGCGGACTGCTATTGGGCAATGCCGGATGAAAATGTGATATTGCGCGGCGGAAAGGCAATATACAATTACTGCAAAGAAGCACAAGAAGGGGAGAGACTGCTGATCCACTTTCCGCACACGGCATTTTTTGATGAGAGGGACAATGGAGGCGTTCGCGGAGAATGGGACACATTGTCTTATGAAATCGATAGAGAAAATGCTTCCAGCAAATACATTTGGATGCACATTAAAACTGACTTCATTTTGGAGAATGGTCGATGGAAAATACTGAATCTTTGGATTAGACAATATTTTAATATGAAGAAAGAGAAAGGCGCATTAGTACGAGATATAAGAGTACCAGATTTTTCGTCTGAAGAATCGTATGATGCACCAGACGGTATACTGATACAGAGAATCTTGAACCGCTTGAACCAATCTGTGTTCCAAGAGCTGGACAGCTATATTTCTGAAACTGCAGATGTGACAATTCAGCTCCCAAAGGTGTTCTCGAAAATGTTGAAAACAAAAGATGAGGTCAAAAAAAGTGTTGCGGAACTGAGAGAGAAAATTCAAAGGCGAGATGAACTTCCAATTACATTTTTCTTTGCACCGGTTTTGTGTAAAGACTGCAATGGGGTAAAGATATATTGTTATGTCTATGACTCTCAGATCAAATATGATTCACCTATGAAAGCACATCTTCATATAGGAGTTAGTTATGGGTGTGTTAAGCTAATAACTGAAAATGGAAGTTGGAAAATCAGCCATATCCTGACAGAGGAGATTGGAGTTATACGCAATATCGAATTTGAGCCGGAGACAAGATATCAGCGGTTTTTTGATGGATTGCAGACGGATAGCTGGGAACCTGTAATTGCGGCTTCGGGAAACAATGGATGCACCGAGGATATTTACGAAATCGCGTCCATTTTTGCGCATTGGATTATTGACATGAAAGGAAATCCGTGTGCGGGATTTGTGGACGAATATATCATTAACAGTAAGGAGGAATGCCGATTTTCGCTACAGGCTAATGGCCCGCTACTGGGTCAAACATGGGTTGGCGATGCAAAGATTAGAGAAATGGCATCTAAAATGAGCGCGGAAGACGATCTTGAATACGTAGCTGGAGGGCATATGGCGGCACTGCCGGTCATTGAGGTGAATCCTGAGGGAACGTATGCACAGGCTCGGTTTATGGATTACAACTGTGCGCTGAAGAGTGTGGTGATGACAAAGACGGCGACGGGTATCACACTTGAAAAGCAGGAGTTGGATGCTGAAAAGCTGCCCTATTTGGACGATTATAACGATACGCTTCGCTTTATTGATAAAACATCGGAAGAGGATGTGTATCTGGCCGGACTTTGCCGCTATTTGCATAAATTTGTAAAAGAAAACGGAAAATGGAAGCTATATGATTTTTGCTGGACTCCTTTGATCGTGTTTCCGGACTATGTTTATTCAAAACGTGATGCGATTGGCTGGGGAACAGACAGACCGAGGAAGGCTTTCCCAATGTTGGGAACCGAAATAGATACATGAGAAGAAAGGTGGAGCCTTATGGTAAGATACGTCATTAAGCGTCTGCTGATGGTTATTCTGGTGATACTGGGTGTTTTGACGATGGTGTTCTTACTATCTGTACTGACACCGGGGGATCCGGTTGAACAACTGCTGGGATCTGAGGCGACAGAGGATCTGAGGGAACAAAAAAGGGAGGAACTGGGACTTAATGATCCGCTTCCGGTACGATACCTTAGCTATATTGTGAACTTTGTTACCAAGGGTGACCTTGGAACTTCCTACACGACAAAGCAGCCGGTTTGGAATGAGATTATGGCACGGTATCCCTACACGCTTTTGCTGGGATTCTTCTCGGTTGTTTTGGCAATTATTATTGCCGTTCCATTAGGAGTCATTTCGGCGTTGAAACAATATTCATTGGTGGATAATATAGCCATGTTTCTAGCGCTGGCATTTATTTCGATACCGTCCTTTTGGCTGGGTTTGACGTGTATTGATTATATGGCAGTTAAGCATAGCTGGTTACCGGCGTATGGAATTACAGACCCCAAAGGCTGGATACTTCCAGCGGTGATTATGGCGTTGGGCGGTGCGGCAAGCATTACCCGTGTTACGCGCTCCAGTATGCTGGAAGTAATTCGTCAGGACTATATTCGTACAGCGAGAGCAAAGGGTCAAGTTGAAAAAATCGTTATTATGAAGCATGCGTTCAAAAACGCATTGATTCCGATTGTCACGGCGATTGGGAATCAAATGGGGGTTATGATTGGCGGAACAGTTATGATCGAGTCTGTTTTTGCTTTTCCGGGGGTTGGAAAGTACATGACCGATGCGATTACGGCGCGAAATTGGCCGGCAGTCCAAGGCGGCGTTATCTGGCTGGCAATCTGGTTTAGTATTTTGAACCTTCTGATTGACCTGCTGTATGTCTGGATGGATCCTCGTTTGGTTACCCGGTACAACGGGACAAAGGGAAAGGAACTGCGACGGCTCAAGAAAGAAATGAGACGGAATATGTTACAGAGCAGGACGGCAAAGGAGGTGCAGCGGTAATGGCAAAGAATGTAACTCCTGAGATGCTGAAGATCAACGAACGAGTAAAGAAAGGACGGAGAAAAAAGAAAAACTATTCGACGCCGGGATCAGAGGCGCTTAAACGTTTTAAACGGAATAAGTTGGCGATTATAGGTATTGTTATTGTGGCGTTATTTGTTCTGATGGCTATTTTTGCTGACGTAATCGCACCTTACGGGATGGATGAGCAGAATTATAATGAAATACTACAGAAACCATCATGGCAACATCTGATGGGAACGGACAACTACGGTCGCGACTTGTTTAGCCGTGTGGTATATGGGGCCAGAATATCGGTTCCGATTGGCTTCATCTGTGTGATTACAGGTCTGATTTGCGGCGGTGGACTGGGACTTTTGGCCGGATACTATGGGAATAAAGTGGAAAATGTCATTATGAGAATTATGGATATGTTCCAAGCTGTCCCGGCTACGCTGATGAGCATTGCGATTGTAGCGGCGTTAGGAAACTCAATCCCCAATCTGGTACTGGCAATTACAATCGCGGGCCTTCCCATGTATGCCAAGACGACCAGAGCAGCCATTTTTACAGTGAAAGAGACCGAATACGTTATGGCATCAAAAGCGCTGGGAGCGTCTGCGCTTCGCATGATGATACGGCATATGGTTCCCAATGCTGTGGGGCCTATCATTGTAACAGCGACATTTTCTATGGCAAGCAGCATCTTGATCGTGTCCGGAATGAGTTATTTGGGCCTTGGCATTACGGCTCCAACACCGGAGTGGGGCGCTATTTTGAATGCAGGCAAGATCTATATGTCTGATGCGCCGTGGTATGTTTTGTGGCCCGGGGTCATGATCGCGCTCACGGTACTGGCGCTGAACCTGTTCGGGGATGGATTGAGAGATGCACTGGATCCAAGATTGAAATGAAGCGAGGAGAGAATCTTATGGATGCAGAAAACATTCTGGAAATAAAGGATCTTGTGGTGCACTATGAGATGGATGATGGGGTCTGTGAAGCGGTAAACGGGGTAGATCTTACGCTGAAAAAGGGCGAAGTGCTGGGACTTGTAGGTGAAACCGGGGCGGGAAAGACCACAATAGCACTTTCAATTATGGGCCTTTTGCCGATCCCGCCGAGCCACATTGTCAGAGGCTCGATTTTGCTGGAGGGCAAAGAGATCATCGGAATGAAAAGCAAGGAGCTACAGAAAATCCGAGGGAATACGGTGAGTATGATCTTTCAGGATCCGATGACCTCTCTGAATCCTGTGCTTACAGTGGGCGATCAAATTTCAGAAGTAATACAGATCCATCAAAAGCTGAAAAAGGGAGAAGCCGATGTCAAAGCATCGCAATTGCTTGAGACTGTTGGCATTCCCTCAGACCGATTCAAAGAATATCCTCATCAGTTTTCCGGAGGGATGAAGCAACGCGTGGTCATTGCAATGGCACTGGCATGCAACCCGGCACTCCTTCTGGCGGACGAGCCTACTACGGCTCTTGACGTGACGATTCAGGCGCAAGTACTGGATTTGATGCGTGAGCTAAGGGAAAAATATGACACCTCTATGATCCTGATTACTCATGATTTTGGCGTGGTTGCGGAAATCTGTGATACATGTGCGGTGGTATATGCCGGAGAAATCGTTGAGTATGGTACATTAAAGCATATTTTTAAGCATCCGACTCATCCGTACACCAAGGCGCTGTTTGAATCGCTGCCGCGTCTGGACAAAAAAGTGAAGCGGCTAAAGGTGATTGACGGTCTGATGAGCGATCCGATGAATCTGCCGCCGTATTGCAGCTTTTATAACCGGTGCGATCATGCATGCGAAAGATGCAAGGAAGGGAACCCCGAAAAGAGGGAGATCGAACAAGGACACTGGGTCAGGTGCCATCTGGTAGGAAGGGAGTCTGCAGAGTGAGTATTTTATTGGAAGCAAAAAATCTGAAGAAGTATTACGCGACTCCCAGAGGACTACTTCACGCTGTAGATGATGTCAGCTTTAAGGTTGAGAAGGGGACTACCATAGGTTTTGTTGGAGAATCAGGTTGCGGAAAATCTACACTGGGTAAGGTCATCATGGGACTTGAAGTTGCGACAGGCGGGTCTTTGATTTACGAGGGCAGAGATATTACCTATCCAGGCAAGAAAGAGCGAAAACAACTGAACAAAGAGCTACAGATGATTTTTCAAGACCCGTTTTCCTCGCTGGATCCCCGTATGAGCGTGGCAGAACTGATTCAGGAGCCACTGGTCATCCACAAGGTGTTCAAAAGCAGGGAAGAACGAATAAAGCGCGTATATGAGCTGATGGATACGGTGGGGTTGGCGCGAAGATTGGAGAGCAGCTATCCTCATGAGTTGGACGGCGGTCGCAGACAGAGAATCGGGATTGCAAGAGCTTTGGCGATCGAGCCGAAATTTTTGGTTTGCGATGAGCCGGTGTCGGCATTGGATGTGTCAATTCAGGCACAGGTGCTGAATTTGCTTCAGGATCTGCAGGAAGACCATGGCTTGACTTATCTGTTTATTACCCATGATTTGTCTGTCGCAAAGCATATTTCGAGTGACATTTGTGTGATGTATTTGGGCCAGTTGGTGGAAAAGTGTTCTGCGGACGAGTTGTATGAAAATACGTTGCATCCATATACGAAGGCGCTGCTGTCCGCGATACCCATTCCCGATATCGGTGTAAAAAAACGGAGAATGCTGATGAGCGGTGAGTTGTCGTCGCCGATCGAGCCGAAGATTTCTTGTCGTTTTGCGCCGCGGTGCCCATATGCATCGGACAAGTGCTTTGCGGAAAATCCGTCGTTGAAGGATCTGGGAAACAATCATTTTGTAGCATGCCACAAAGTTAATTCGCTGGATGATGTAGAGCTAAAAAAGTAAGTATTTTGGGCATTTGCCTGAAAATAGAAGAACATTCAAAAACGAGGAGGAAAAGCTATGAAAAAACTGGTAGCAATGCTTTTGGCGGTTGTCATGGTTTTGGCAATGGCCGGATGTAGCGGGGGCGCACAGCAGGGGAACGAGCTGGAAGGAAAGAGCGAGACACTTAGAATTGCATTGAATGCTGAACCAACTGCGCTTCTTGCTCCGATCCTGACAGGTGGCGCCAATTCCTATGTAAACGGATTGCTTTTTGATCAATTGGTATGGTACAACAGTGAAACCGGCAAAGCTGAGCCATACCTTGCGACGAGCTGGGAGCAGATCGATGAGCTTACATGGGAGTTTAAGTTGCGAGATGATGTGTATGGCCACGATGGCTCCAAATTTACGGCGGAAGACGTGCTCTACACATTCAAAATCGGCGTTGAAGGGGGACTGTCCTTCTATGCGGTGAACTTTGATATTGAGAAATGTAAGGTAATTGATGACACAACCATCCAATTGGTAACCACAAAATTTATTCCGGATCTTGCAAACCTCCTGTGCGTGGGCGCTTTCTACATGACGACTGAAGAAGGCGTGATAAATGCCGGAGGCGTAGACGCGGCACTGGTCAATCCCTTGGGCGGTACCGGGAAATACAGATTTGTCAGCTGGGAACCGGGTGTTTCGATCAAGCTTGAGAGAAATGATGATTATTGGGGCGAAAAAGCCGCTTACAAGTATGTTGAGTTTTCTTTCATCTCCGATGACACAACGCGCTTGATGGCGTTGCAGAGTGGGCAGGTAGACGCGGTCAATACCATTGCAATTTCCCAAACCAAGACTGTCGACGGGAATGAAAATCTGAAGCTTCTGGGACAAAGCACACTGGGTGCTCGCTTTATCATATTTAACTGCAGCGGCACACCGTTGGAGGACGTCAGAGTGCGTCAGGCCATTGCCTATGCACTGGATCGTGAGGCGATTTTCAACGTTGCACTAATGGGGTTTGGTGAATTGACCGACACCACATTGAGTACACTGAATCCCGCGTACGTTGTCGGCGAAAAGCCATACTATAATTACGATGTTGACAAAGCGAAGGCACTGCTGTCCGATGCCGGTTACGATGCCGCAAATCAACTCTCACTGACGCTGACATACGCCCCCAACAGCATTGATACTGTTGTTTCGGAGATCGTGGCAAACTACCTGACCTCTGCAGGGATCAAGGTTACAGTTGAGTCTTTGGATGATTCGAGTATGAGAGCGAGACTCGGAAATGGCGAGTTTGAAATTCTTCTCGGTTCTGCAAACGCTTATACATTGTCTCGTGGTTATAATGTGATTTACGGTGACGGCGGATACCTGACCAATGGTTGGGCAGCATGGTATAACAAGGAATTCGATGCCATTGTTGACAGTCAGGGAACTGAGAGCGATGTCGTGAAGCGTGGTGAGATCTTGGCTCCCGGCTTTGAGATCGTTCGAGAAGAAGTGCCTATTATCGGCTTGTTTAATGACGTGGCCTTTAGTGCGACGAACAAGACTGTGGACGGGCTTTGCCTAAACATCAATGGCGAATACAGCTTCGTAAATGCAAGACCTGCGTCTAACTGAGTGCTGACCATCGGGGCTGCTGTTCCAACAGAGACTTGGAGCAGCAGTCCCTTTTTTGTGCACAACGTAATTCGAAGAAGGAGCGCATATGAAAATATCGGATATCATCGAAATTGAGCAAATGTATAACTATTATGAAGTCGGACTTGCCACCAATCTCTATGACAATCTTCCCTATCTTTACACTCAAAATGATCCAAAGGCGACGATCATGCGCACCGGGATAACAAAATGTGGAACAGAGGAAATATTTGACTTTTACGCCGGAACGCATGGAGGAAAACGTGGCGCACCGCGCTATGATACATGGCATACGGGAGCGCAGATTTGTGTGCCTTTGATTGAAATTGATGAAAACGGAATGACCGCAAGAGGAAGATTTCCGACGCATGGCTATTTCGTCTACGACCAGGGGTCAGACCACATGCCACCGTATGACGTTGACTCGACATGGGAGATGTGGTTTGACGATTTCGTAAAAGAAAACCAAATCTGGAAGCTAAAGCATTTCCACTTCATCTCCATGACAGCGAATAAGATATGGAAATGGAATCCGGAGGGCGACACGGGATATGCAGTAAAATGCGCTTTATCGACCATTGGCGGGATTCCGTTTGATATTGACAAATATAAGCGAGAATATGAGGGAGAGGGGGACGAAGCGTGAGCAGCAGAGCGTATTACGGGATCCAGTTTATTCAGAGCCGATACCTTTTGATGTGGGAATCTGGAATGTTTGACACGATGGTTGAAGAAACCTTTTCAAAGTCGGAAGATATCGCGGTGAATTATCATGGATTTGTCCACGGCGCTTCCGGACGAGTCGGCGTGAAGAGATTTTTTGAAGAGGTCGGAGAGATGGCGCGGATCAACGGATCAATTATCCGGAACGATCTGCCTACCAGTCAGTATATTTGTGTGGACGAGGACGGTCGCACCGCTACCGGGAAATGGATCACCATGTCCGCAGTGATTGAAGGCCCGGCATATGGGAATATGGAGCCACCGTATCCCTATCCGTATTACATTGGCATTTTTGAAAACCGCTATGCAAAAGAAAATGGAGAGTGGCGGATTAAGGCACTGGATTGGAAACCGCTGCTGAAGCTGGGAAACTGGACGATGAATCCCGGAACCTGTGTTGGTCTGTACTACTCCAATCCGGAGAAATGGCCCCGACCCTTTGAAAAGCATTCCTTTGACTTTGATGAACCCACGGCTGTGGATAATGTGAATATTGACGTGAGAACCCTTTGCTTCCGTTTTGCTCATGAGTTTACGGCCAAAGGGAAGCGTGCCGTGAGCGAGGAATTCTTTACCGAACAGGGTATGGCGGATGCGCTGGCCATGCTTCCGGAAGAAAAGGACGGTTTCTACGGTGCGCTGCTGCTGACTTCGCCCATCGTCAGGATCTCTGAGACGCTGGATTCTGCAGAGATCTTTTTGAGTACGGGTGTTTTGACGCCAAACGGTGATTCCGTGATTCACAGTAAGGGACGTATTTGCGCGAAAGCGGCGGTTTGCTCAGGTAACTGGAAGATTACGAAGTGGAAATGGTATCCCTATGCGTCTTTGGAGCCGTGGCCGGTGAAAGCGATCCACATGGAGGTGTTTGCATAAAGAACGAAAGCAGTGTATAATAAGCAAAGACTGCATGGATTAAGGAGATGCACCGCCCATGGAATTGAGCTGGATGAAATACTTTGCCGAGGTGGCAAAGTCGGAGAGTATGACAAAGGCGGCGGCAAATTTATTTGTTTCACAGCCGGCGTTGAGCAAGACAATCATGTTGCTGGAGAAGGAACTGGGGACCAGCCTGTTTGAACGAACCGGGAGGGGTGTGCGGCTCACAGCCAGCGGGAAAGCCTATTACGAATCCGTACGGTGCATTTTGCAGGATATTGATTCCGCAGCCGCTCAGATCCGCGACATGAGCAACCACATAGCATGTGAGGTAAAGATTGTTGTGGCGGTCTATAGCAAGAAGGTCATCGATATTATTCTGGAATTTCGCCGGATGTACCCTGACATCCATATTGTGATTGAAAGTCCGGGGGATCAACCAACCAGCCTGAAGGACGAATCTTTCGAACTTGCATTGGTGGCTGCACCCTACCGGACAGACAAATATAAGGGGATCCATCTGTATAACGATGAAATGGTGATCGTTGCGCCACCAAAACTGGAAATTTCATCTAAAGATCACGCTGATCTGTTTGAGTGCCGAGACTATCCGTTTGTGTTTCCTGCGGCGTTGGGAGAGAACTTAGATGGTGACCTATTCTGCGACATGGCAAAGGTTCAGGAGGCGCTGTGTATTTATTCCGGCTTTATACCGAAAGCAGTGTCCTATACCAACAATATTGAGACTACGACAACCTGCCTGCTGGCCTATAACGCCGTGACCATGATGCCCATCGGTTTTTACAAAAGCCGCTACAGCGACCAGTTCAAGGCAATCAAGATCGATTCACCCCAGTGTGAGCGAAGGATCTATATCGTGTGGGACAAGCGTCGCGCCCTTTCTCATGGAGCAGTTCTGCTGAAGAACTATATCTGCGAGAAGCTGCTGGAGCATGCGGAAAACGCACAGATATGACCCCCCATCACGCTCCCCCCGGGGGAGCCAAGTGCCCGCCGCGGGCGGGCGTTGCACCGGGATGTGCATCCGCGGCGCAAAATACGGCGCAGGGCGGAATGCGCAGGAGCGAAATGCGCAGGGGCGGAATGCGCAGGAGCGAAATGCGCAGGGCGGAATGCGCAGGGGAGAAATGCGCAGGGCGGAATGCGCAGGGGAGAAATGCGCAGGGGAGAAATGCGCAGGGGAGAAATGCGCGGGGCGGAATGGGGCGCAGGGGCGGAATGTGACGGAAAACGGGGAATGTTACAGTTATGTTACACTTGCGCCAAAGGCGTTGACTTTCGGGGATTGTGCCGATATAATCCCAACTGTAAGAAGCAAAGCTATGCCCATTTCGGGTGAGAGGATGGCTCATTCTCTCAGCTCAGCTTCCACAAAAGACCCGAAATGGGTACTATTGAAAAGGAGGAATTCCCCATGAGAAATCTGAAGAAGATTCTCGCTCTGGTGCTGGCCATGATGATGGTTCTGTCCATGATGGTCACCGCCAACGCAGCCTTTGAGGATGCCGACAGCATTGACGGCAACTATTACGAGGCTGTTGCAGTCCTGTCCGGTCTGGGCGTTATCGACGGCGTCAAGAACAGCGACGGCACCTACAACTTCAACCCCAAGGGCATCTTGAACCGTGCTCAGGCTGCCAAGATCATCTCCTACATCCTGACCGGTGATCTGGGCGAGGTTGAGGCTATCGCCGACTCCGTCAACAACCCCTTCTCCGACCTGCCCTCTTGGGCCGAGCCCTATGTCCTGTACGCCTATAATGAGGGCGTGGTCGTGGGCGACGGCAACGGCAAGTACGCTCCCAACCGCGAGCTGACCGGCTATGAGTTCGGCAAGATGCTGCTCGTTGCCACCGGCATCTGCGACAGCGATGACTTCGCCGACTCTTGGAAGACCGTTGTGGCCTCCAACCTGAAGAAGGCCGGCCTGTGGAACGGCAAGGACTTCGCTCTGTCCGCCAAGCTGACCCGTGAGCAGGCTTGCGGGATGGCTTATGCCGCTCTGCTGTACACCGAGGATCAGGGTTCCGTTTGGGTTGTCGGTAATCTCAAGTTCTCCGACCTGAACACCGCTCTGCTGTATTGTGCTGTTCTCGGCAATGGCGCTACTCCCGAGGAGCAGCCTGTCAACGATGGTTCTCTGGCTGACACCGTGTTCGGCCTGAGCCCCAAGTACACCGACATTGATGTTTCCGGCCGCCCCTACGCCTACTGGGTGGATGGCAACGACAACCTCGTTGCTTACATCTATGATACTCCCGCTCTGACTCTGAACGGCCCCGCCTACAGCACCACTCTGTACACCGCTCTGGGTCTGCGCACCGGCACCACCGGCACCAAGGTTGACGGTAAGAATGTCTACACCAATGGCGTGTACGGCACTGACAATGATACCGTTACGATCGCTCTGAACAATTATACTGACATTATCGGCAACTACGGTGTGACCACCGAGATCTACACCAATGCCAAGGGCGTGCCCACCAGCATTGCTCAGATCGTGTACACCTATGGTCAGGTTACCAACGTCACCACCGGCAGAGAGCAGAACGGCTCTACCTATACTGAGTACACAATCACTTTTGGCAATAACGAAACTGTCAGCGGCAAGGTCTATACCAAGGCTCTGAACAAGGAGAAGGACAACATTGATCCCGCCGGCGCTGCCAAGTATGACTATGTGACCTTCTATGTGGATGCCAGCAACTTTACCCACGTGATCCCCGTCAGCTATGTGAACGGCACTCTGACCAAGTCCACTTCCTCCGGCGTTTACACCATTGACGGCGCTGAGTATGTTGTGGCTACCGGCGTGGAAGGCGCTACCGCTCCCTCCACCTACAATCAGGTCCGTACCTACGCCATTGACCAGTATGGCTACATTCTGGGCGATGTCACCTACACTGCGACCACCACTTCCTACCTGTACGTGATGGCTGCTGAAGAGATCAGCACTCTGGTCAACAACAAGATCGTCAACTCCGTGGTTGCCGATGTCATCTTCTCCGACGGCACCACCGGCACTGTCACTGTTGGTTCCGCCAAAGACGCTAACGGTAGCGATGTTACGGATTTGACCGGTCTCGGCGGTCTGTACACCTACACCGTTGACAAGAACGGCGTGTACGCCCTGAAAGCTGAGACCAAGACTGTCACCAGCATCAACTCCACCAATCCCACCATCGCCACCGGTGTTGTTGCCAACGCCAACACCAAGTACATCGTTGCCAACTACACTTGGAGCGAGAAGGCGAATAATTATGTTTACGATGGAACCGTCAATGTTCTGACCGGCTACACCAACGTGCCCACCGCTGTCAGCGGCGATTCTCTGGTTGCCTCCTACACCCTGAACAAGGATGGCATTGCCGATGTCGTGTTCGTTAAGTCCATGACTGCCGCCAACACCACCAATGTGTACGCCTACTATCTGGGCAGCACCAGCACCGACGGCACCAACACCTACTCCGACGTGATCGTTGACGGCGAGTACACCTCCGTGAAGAACGTCACCTTCACCGACGCTGGTCTGTACAAGCTGGAAGGCACCACTGCCACTGCTGTGACCTTCGTGAATAACAACAACAAGGTTAAGGTTGAGTACAAGGGCGGTCTGCTGTTCGTTGCCGACGCTTACAATGCTGCTATTGCTGCTGACGTCACCGTTTACGTGATCAACAGCAACACCGGCGCTGTCGAGACTCTGACCGCTGCCGATCTGGCCACTGCTGTTTCCGGCTACACCCTGATCGTCAACAACGCCAACAACGCCATTGCCACTCTGTACATCGTGAAGTGAAGTAAGTTTCCTGCTTCGCTGATCGTATCGAACAAGCAAACACCCGCTCCGCCCACTTCGGGCGGGGCGGGTGCTTTTTGTTGCTTCGCAGACCCCATTTCTTTTCCGCGAAAGAAATGGGGGAAAGAACG
>CAZWCZ010000041.1:0-12842 GCA_964632165.1 uncultured Lachnospiraceae bacterium
CATAGAAAGCATCGTAATTATTCATTGTTGACGGATATGGTGGATCCATATAAACTACATCAACAAAATCTATTTTCCTGACCATATCGAATGCATCACAATTATATACCTTGCATTCTTCTTTTCTAAAAACGGCTTCATTATATGCATCAATATTCTCGCGCATATGGCTTTCAAACGTTTGATTATGATATGCTCTTTTTCGCTTATACTTCATATAGCTATAGTCTTCATCTCGTAGTTTCTGAATTTGTTCCCATGGCACATTCATTCTTGAATACGGAAGTTTTCTTATCATTGCTCTACGAACTAAAGCAAGCATCATATACTTCTCCGCCCCCCTTAACGTTTCTGCAATTGCAACTAATTTACTTAATTCCAACACTTCTTCCGGATAATATAAACAATCTGCAAGAAATGAAAACTTCCCCGATAATTCTTCTATTCTTTTGCCACTTACCTCCTTATCAAATACACTTACCGATAATTTCGTGTCCGAATTTTCTACTAATGCTTTTGCAATAACATAATCCGCATATAATATGTCATTCGCAATAACCGAATATCCACTATTTTTCAATGCATATGATACTGAACATCCACCTGCGAATATATCTAATACGGTACCACTTTTAACCGGCATCTCCTTTATTATCCAATCAACTAACTTCTCTTTGTTTCCTATATAGTTTACCTTCGGATACTTTGCCATTATCCAGTGCCTCCTCTACCTGCAAAGCAATCTGATACGCCAACTTCGGTGGCACAGCATTGCCTATCTGTTGTTGAACTTGAATAGATGCACCTTCAAAAATAAAATCATCCGGAAATGACTGGATACGTGCAAGTTCTCTCGCTGTCAGTGCTCTATTCTGTTCATAATGGAAAATCTTTCTCATATCACCAGTTACGCACACTGATGGCTTTGTACTATCATATCTGATATATTTTCTAATATCTCCAGACTTTGGTCTTAACTCTTCTGGAATATCCATACGATTACCGCCATCTTTTACATAACTCATCTTTTCCAACATTTGTGTGCTGTGCTTCATAGCCACATGATTAGGAATTTCACTTTCTTGACCACTTTTTAACTTTGGTAAGTCATCAATAACATCTTTAATTGTAAATGTTTCTTCAGCTTTTGTAGGATATGAAAACTCTGAATCTATATCACTTCTGATACCAACGACAACTATCCTTCTTCTTTCTTGAGCAATTCCATAATTTGCACTATTCAAAACTTCATATTTTACCTTATATCCACATCCGGCATTTTCGAAAGCTTCTACAATAGTTTTTATAGTTTTCCCTTTCAGATGCGTTGCCATGGCAGCCACGTTCTCCATAACGAACATCTTAGGTTGCACACAAGTAACAAAGCGCACAAACTCCTTAAACAATCGATTTCTTTCATCATCAATAAAAGTTCTACCTATATTTCCGGCTATAGAAAATCCCTGGCATGGAGGACCACCTATAATTACATCGACTTCATTATTTCCAACTAATTTTTTAATCTTGTTATCATCAATATTTCTTATATCATCAATAATCAACTTATGCTTTGGGAAATTCCTTGCATATGTTTTTGCAAAACCCGGATTAAATTCTACTGCAAAAACATTTTCAAAAGCAGCATTATCAAAACCTAACGATAATCCTCCCGCCCCGCAAAACAAGTCTATATATTTATATGCCATTATCCATTTCCTCCATTTTTTTGTTCAAATAATCGCCTATGATATTCTAAATATCTTTTTCTCCGTTCGTTTAAGACACTCTTATCCAACTTCATCTTTTCAAAATCCACGCGTACAGCCTCAGCAACATTTTTTCCAACCAATACTGTGCCATCATCAGCAAATGATATGTCTTTCTTATCAAAATAGGAATCTACTGTCGGACTTAACAGCAAACCATTATCCACATCATATGCCTGATCCTCTCTATGCTCTTTCAAGCAATCTATGCAAGGTTTAATATGTGACGCAATCAATGATTTATATGGTTTCTTATCCAAATAGCAAACAGTCTCTCCATAAATTGTCTTGGACTCTTCCTTTAATTCTTCTTTATAAATTCTATGTTTTACACCATCTCTGGAAAAAGACTCATCAAAATCTTTATCTGCAATTAGCGGATCGTTTGCAAACCAAAATCTTTCCTCATTTTTATCATATTTCAAATCAACAAAGCGTTTCAAATATCCAATCAAATGTGCTATCTGATTATATTTCCTCTCATCAAATTCACAAATCTTAGCATATTGATACTGCATATCCAACTCATCTCTTGTGAGGTATCCGGCACTATAATTTGATATATCAGTTACCATTAGTGCCATAATATCATTTTTATTAAGAGACCCATTTTTATCTAATGTCTTCAACAAAAAATTTACATGTTTCAAATTCCTATTATCTAACGTAACATCTGATGCCAACGAAGAACACTCATAGAATATCTTTGAAAAAATAATTTCCTTCTTTTCTTTATTCATTTCAAGGATAAACGACTTCACTAACGGGTGGTATCCTACCAGCAACGGATAAACAAAACCGATCTTAACAAATTGATTAATTGCTTTTCTTGCAGACAAGGTTGCATCACTACCTTTAAAGCCAGATATATCTACAATCTGTTGCTGAAGCATCTTATATAACTCTGAATCTGAAAAACTATTACCATTCTTTGCATTATCCACCAAGGCATCTATGTTTTTATCTATGAAACGCACAATTACATTAATACAATTATTAAATTTAGTTCCTGTAATATCTAAATGTGCCGCTGTAAACTTCCAATAATTTTCATATACTTCTACATCTCGTCTTTTCTTCGTGTTGTTCACAGTGTCCCTCCTATAACGCAATTGCATCATTTTTTCTTTTATCCGCAGGCTTTTCTGCTTCTTCTGGAATCAACCATGTTTTTCCTTTTTTTACAACACCTGCAATCCGTCCCTGTTCACACAATAAAGCTATTCTTCTTGCCGATATGCCCCATATTTCCGACATTTCTATCGTTGTTACATAGTTCATATTGAACCTCCTTATCTACTCTTTCTATTATATTCATTTATCTGAACAATTGCAAGAGCTTTCTGCAAACATTTGTTCTTTTTATATTGTAATGTGAATTTCATAATTCTAGTGTTAATCAAAGGGGCATGCATAAAAATGTGAAAACTAGTTGCTTATGAGTTCATTGTACGGCAAAAATATAAAATTGTTAAGATAGAAAAAAAGAAAGGACATTCCCAGATTTCTCTGAAAATGTCCTATACATATCATTGATATTCGTGTTGCATACTTGTTGCATATGTGTTGCATACCATTTGAAATCCAACACATCCGGCAACTTTCCACAACCTCTGTAACCCTTGTAAAATGGGCTTTTCTCGATATTCTCGTATATGAGTAATTATCTCTTTGAGAACTGAGGAGCGCGACGTGCAGCCTTTAAGCCGTACTTCTTTCTTTCCTTCATTCTTGGGTCTCTTGTTAAGAAACCAGCCTTCTTTAAAGCCGGACGCAAGTCAGCGTCAGCCTGTAAAAGAGCTCTGGAAATACCATGTCTGATTGCACCAGCCTGACCTGTAAAACCACCACCGCGTACAGTTGTGATAACATCATACTTCTCAGCTGTCTCAGTAAGAACGAGCGGCTGACGAACGATCAGCTTTAATGTATCTAAACCGAAATATTCATCCATATCTCTCTTGTTGATTGTAACCTTACCGGTACCCGGTACTAAATATACTCTAGCAACACTGCTCTTTCTTCTACCTGTTCCGTAGTATCTTGCCTTTGCCTTAGCCAATGTTTTGTCCTCCTTTCAGTGATTAGAACTTAATCTCTAATACTTCTGGTTTCTGAGCTGCGTGAAGGTGCTCTGGACCAGCGTATACATGTAACTTGTTCATCATGCTTCTTCCTAAAGGTCCCTTTGGAAGCATTCCCTTAACTGCAAGCTTGATAACTTCAGCGGAATCCTTAGCCATGAGTTCCTTTAAAGTGGTTTCTCTCATGCCGCCCGGGAAATCAGAATGATTGTAATAAATCTTCTGATCCATCTTCTTACCTGTTACCTTAATCTTGCTAGCGTTCACAACGATTACATAATCACCTGTATCAATGTGTGGTGTAAAAATAGGCTTATTCTTACCTCTCAAAACCTTAGCAATTTCAGATGCAAGACGTCCTAATGTCTGACCTTCTGCATCGATTACATACCATTTTCTTTCGATGGTAGCTGGACTTGCCATAAAAGTCTTCATTGCGTATCCTCCTTAAATCTTCTGTATGATTCCTATCCCTCCGGATCATCCTCATATCGTTTCTTCCATTGTCAGGGTAATAACCTTTGCGGTCTCATCACCTGACACCAACGTTTCACATTATATCGGAGCAGTCTTTTTCTGTCAACTGATTTTTTCTATCTTTTTTTATGTTTTTTTAAATTTTTCGAATTTATATAGCGATTAATCATTCGACGAATGACTAATCGCTATACTTTTCTGTTTTTCTATTCCCACTTCTGTTGTAGACGAAGAATCCATGCTGCTGATGCCTCTTCTTCCAGCGATTTTTCCGGATAAAATTTCTGTCCGGATATCTGATACCCTTCTTCGATTCCCTGTTCATACAGATATGCGATTGCCTTTTTCCCCATAGAGGAACACTTTTTGATATCCGTTACATAAAATTCTGCAGACGCTTCCGTTGTGTCAGTCCCTGATTTTCCCATGATCTCCGCGGCAAGATAAACAGCAAGTGCAGCCTGTTCTCTTGGTATCGGCTCATTGATCTGGATCGATTTTATATCAATTCCGCAAAACAATGCACGCAAAACAAATCTTGTAAGCAGTACCGTTATATTTTTATTCTTCGCCTCTATCTCCGCTTCCAAAATCCGGATCAGATCCATTGAAAACTCAAAATAGGTAACATAGCTGTCGGACCGGTCCACCTGTGGTGTCTGTCCGAAAATCCGGGCAGGATAAGAAATGGTTTCTTCCTCATCTGATATTGTTTCCGTCGGCACAGCTATCGGTGTTGCTGTCGCTCTTGCTACAGCCGTCGGTTTTACTGTTATCGTTGGTGTTGCCGTCGGTGTTCCTGTCAGTTTCGGTAAAGCCGTCACGGTCGGTGTTGCTGTCGCGGTCGGTGTTGCCGGTAGAGTTACCGCAGTCATCGGCATCCTCGTCGGTGCAACCGTTGGACTTACTGTCGGAAATTCCGTTGGTTTCGCAAGCGGCTGACATGTTGGAACAATCGACGTTATTATCGCCACATTTTCTCCCGGCAATGAATCCGAAGGTTCTATCGGCGTCATAGTTGCAGAAGGTTCTTCCCGGCTTATCGGTTCCGTTTCAGGCACTTTGTCCAACCTTTTCTTATGATATATACCATAACCGAAAATACTTCCCGCTACAATACAGAGAATCCAAAAAGCCACAAGATACCGACTGCTCCTCATAAAAATACCTCCTTTTAGACAATGAGCTTTTTCCATGCTCTTGTCAGTGCCAGAGGCATATTCTTATCATACCAGGTCCGGATACTCGATTCCGACCAGTGTAAGTCCCTGTGCCGGTGCTGTCGGTCCTGCTTTTTCTCGATCTTTTGCCTCCAAAATAGAGGGTATACAACTTTCCGGCATTTCATGCATTCCAATTTTAATCAATGTTCCTGCAATAATACGAACCATATTATATAAAAATCCGTTCCCGCGAATCCTGATGGTGATCAGATGCCCTTCTTGTTCTATTTCCAATGCCGTAATTGTCCTGACGTGATCCTGTACCTGCGTGTGTGTAGAACAAAAACTAGTAAAACAGTGTGTTCCCAGAAAATCCTGTGCTGCACGGCGCATGGCTTCCACATCTAAAGTACGATACAGAAAATGGGTATATTTACGATTAAACGGCTGGATAAAATCTGCATTCCATATATGATATTCATACGTTTTAAAGCTGTCACAATGCCGAGGATGAAATCCCTGCGGCACTTCTTTGGAGGACTGGATAACAATATCTTCCGGAAGACTATGGTTCAACGCATAACAGATTTTTTCTGCAGGAATTCTCGTATCCGTATCGAAAACTGCTACATTCCCCATGGCGTGTACCCCGGAATCGGTACGGCTTGCTCCTATCACTTCTATGTTTTCTTTGAGGAGAGCTGACAATTCTCGATTGATCACGCCTTCTACCGTAATCTGATTTGGCTGTGACTGCCAGCCGCAATATTTTGTTCCTTCATAGGCTACAACGATCATAATCCTCTTCATCCCAGTCATGTCTCCTTTCAAAGCTTCTCTATCAGAATACGCCTCATAAAAGCATTTCTGCCAGTCGGCTTATGCCCACAACGGCAACTACATACAGCCCAAGGCAAACATATGCCATACCGTCTGTTTTTTTATAGCGGAGCGGCTTCATCCGCGTTCTTCCTTCCCCTCCGCGATAGCAACGTGCTTCCATGGCCATTGCAAGGTCATTTGCCCTGCGAAATGCTGAAACAAAAAGCGGGACAAGAATCGGGATCATTGCCTTCGCACGTTCCAAAAGTTTTCCTTCTTCAAACTCCGCACCTCTTGCCTGCTGAGCTTTCATGATCTTATCAGTTTCCTCCAGCAAGATTGGAATGAAACGAAGCGCGATCGACATCATCATAGAAATCTCGTGTACCGGCACATGAAGCTTTTTCAAGGGAGCCAAACCTGTTTCTAAGCCGTCTGTCAGCTGATTCGGTGTCGTCGTTAATGTCATCAGTGAAGAACCTATGATCAAAAAGATCAAACGAAGTGCCATAAAAACCGCTGTTTCAATTCCCTCTGCAGTAATCTTCAAAAATTTCCACTGCCATAAGATATTTCCTTCGGTCAAAAAAAGATTAAACGTTACCGTAAAAAGCATCAAAACAACAATTGTCCTTAATCCACGCACGATAAAAGAAAACGGCACCTCGGATATCCGTATCATGACCGCCAGAAACAGGCCGGCGATCACATAGCCAACCCAATGATCAAACAAAAACAGGGACACAAGAAAAGTTAATGTACCTGCCAGTTTTACTCTGGGATCCAAACGATGCAGTACCGAATCCGCAGGATAGTATTGTCCTATTGTAATGTCTCGTATCATTTTTTTCTCCTATCCGACTGCAAATACTTCAGAATGGCATTCTTAGCTTCCTCAATCGTGGTTGCTTCTCCTGCCGGGATCCCATGTCCTCTCAGATGCTCCATCAGATAAGTTACCTGCGGAGCAGCAAGCCCCATCGTTTCCAGTTCTTTATGATGACGGAATACTTCTCTTGGTGTACCGTCAAATCTTACCCGTCCATGATCCATTACGATCAGGCGGTCAACGTACTTTGCAACATCTTCCATACTGTGTGAAACAAGCACCACGGTCATCTTTTGCTGTTTCTGGATTTGTGCGATCCTATCCAGGATTTCATCCCTTCCCATTGGATCCAGCCCTGCCGTCGGCTCATCCAATACAAGCACTTCCGGTTTCATTGCAAGAACCCCGGCAATTGCCACACGCCGTTTTTGTCCTCCGGATAATTCAAATGGTGAGGATTCATAAAGCTCTTCCGGTATTCCAACCAGCTGCAGTGCTTCTATGGTTCTTCTTTCGATCTCTTCTTCCGAGAGCTTCTGATTTTTGGGACCGAATGCAACATCTTTCCTTACTGTTGTCTCAAACAATTGATGTTCCGGATACTGAAATACAAGTCCTACCTTTGCCCTCAATTCCTTCTTGTGAAATCCATTACCCTGAATATCTTTTCCGTGAAAAAAAACCGTACCGCCTGTTGGTCTTATCAACCCGTTCAAATGCTGAATCAGCGTTGATTTTCCGGAGCCGGTATGCCCGATCAACCCAATGAACTGTCCATCCGGAATTTCCAGACAAACGTCATGCAAGGCTTCTTTTTCATATGCAGTTCCTTCACTGTAACTATAATTAATATGATCCAGTCTGATTGCCATAGTGATTCCTTCCATTACTGCCAAATTTCCATGTCCTGTATTCGCATCAGTTCCTTTGTAAATTCTTCTACTGTGAGAATCCCGTTAGGAAGCGGCACTCCTGCTTTCTGCAGTTCATCCGCAAGTTCCGTTACCTGAGGAACATCCAGCCGGTGTTCCTTCAATTCTTCAACTCGTGAGAACACTTCCCGCGGTGTCCCCTGCATGACTATTTTCCCATCATCCATTACGATGACTTTATCCGCCTCTATTACTTCGTCCATATAGTGAGTGATCAACAGCACCGTCACTTTTTCTGTCTGATTCAGCTTCTGCAGTGTTCGAATCACTTCTTTTCTTCCGTTGGGATCCAGCATTGCCGTCGGTTCATCTAAAACAATGCATTTTGGCTTCATCGCCATGATCCCGGCAATTGCCACCCGCTGTTTTTGTCCTCCGGACAGCTTATTCGGCGAATGATACCGATACTCCGTCATTCCGACTGCTTCCAGACTTTCTTCTACACGTGTCCATATTTCTTCCATTGGTACTCCGAGATTTTCCGGTCCAAACGCGACATCTTCCTCAACAACGGTTGCAATGATCTGATTGTCCGGATTCTGAAATACCATCCCGGCAGACTGCCTGACCTCCCAGATTTTATCCTGATCCGTCACATCGATCCCATCCACAAATAAAGTTCCGCCTGTCGGCTCTAAGATTGCATTGATCTGTTTTGCGATCGTAGATTTTCCTGAACCGTTATGTCCAAGGATGGCAACAAAATCGCCCCGCTTAATTTCCATGGTAACACCATCTACTGCGCGTGTAACACCTTCTGCATTTCCTTCTTCGTCGCGCTTTATATATTCAAATACCAAATCCTTTGCTTCTATCATTTTCATACCTGTTATATCCTCTTATCTCTTTCACGGAAAGCATCAAATTAAATATGTGAAAATCATAGCACAATTTGTAAGATTAGACAAGGGTTCCTCTATCAAAGCTCTTCTGAACAAAAAACCCGGCAGGCATAAAGCCTACCGGGTTCTGATTTACCATGTTGTCTATTATACTAACTCAATAATAACTTCCATAGCAGCATCGCCCTTACGCTGACCGATCTTAACGATTCTTGTATAACCACCGTTACGTCCGGCATACTTTGGTGCGATCTCGTTGAACAACTTATCTGTCATATCAACTTTCTTTGTATTCTTCTTCTTTCCAGCTGCTTCTGCAGGAACTTCTGTTACATCGTATAAGAACTTAGCCATCTGCTTTCTTGCATGGAGTCTGGAAGCGGAATCCTTCTTGATTTCCTTTTCGATCTCGTCGAAAACGGTAACCTTCTTGCCATCCACAACTTCTTTTACTCTCTTGCCGTCTTTATCCTTACGTGCAACCTTTGTCTTCACTGTAACAGTTTCAAAATTATCCTTTTCCTTAACTGCTAAAGTAATCATATGTTCAGCAATACTACGAATCTCTTTTGCCTTAGACTCTGTAGTAACAATCTTGCCATGATATAACAGGTTTGTAACCTGATTTCTTAACAATGCTTTTCTCTGGCTGGAAGTTCTGCCAAGTTTTCTATAGCCTGCCATTGTCTTACCTCCTACTAATCTTCACTCGGATTTAATTCTAACCCGAGCTCTTTTAATTTACCAAGTACTTCCTCTAAAGACTTACGACCAAGGTTACGAACCTTCATCATGTCTTCCGGAGTTCTGTTTGTCAACTCTTCTACCGTATTGATGCCGGCTCTCTTTAAGCAGTTATAAGAACGAACGGAAAGTTCGAGCTCATCAATGCTCATTTCAAGAACCTTCTCTTTTCCCTCATCTTCCTTTGTCACGATGATTTCTGCAGTTTTTGCATTCTCAGACAGGTTAATGAAAGAATCCAAATGGGCACTCAGTACCTTTGCTGCAAGGCTTACAGCCTCATCCGGAGCAAGTGTACCCTTTGTATATACATCCAAAGTCAGCTTATCGAAGTCCGTAATCTGACCAACACGTGTATTTTCTACAGTCAGATTTACACGTTCAACCGGTGTATAAATAGAATCTACAGCGATTACTCCGATTGGGAGATCATCGTTCTTATTCTTATCTGCGCTTGTATATCCTCTGCCATTGGTAATGATAAGCTCCATGTACAGCTTGGAATCTGCGCCACCGTTTAATGTTGCAATCACCTGATCCTTATTGATGATCTCAATATCAGGATCAGCCTTAATATCAGCTGCAGTAACTACGCCTTCGCCCTCAAACTCGATATAAGCTGTTTTAGGCTCATTTGTCTCGCTTGTGTTCTTGATAGCCAGATTCTTGATGTTCATGATGATTTCAGTGACATCTTCCTTAACTCCAGGAATCCCACTGAATTCATGCACTACACCGTCAATCTTTACCTGACTTACAGCAGCACCCGGTAATGAAGAAAGCATAATTCTTCTTAAAGAATTTCCTAACGTTGTGCCGTAACCTCTTTCCAGCGGTTCTACAACAAAACGACCATATTTTTTATCTTCCGATATTTCAGCAATCTCAATTTTTGCCGGTTTAAAATCAAAATCAAACAAAGCGGACCCTCCTTTTTTGGGCAACAGTACAATATCTGCGGTATACTCTTACAAAGTCTGCGGCTCTGCCGGATATACCGGGAATATTGTTTCCTGACAGCATTATATTATTTGGAATATAATTCGACGATAAGTGTTGGGTTTACAGGAACATCAATTACTTCTCTGGTAGGAATTTCCTTAACGGTACCTGTAAGATTCTCGTGATCAGCCTCTAACCAGGATGGAACTGTTCTTCCTTCTGTTACTTCTAAGATATCCTTATATCTCTGTGCACTCTTATTCTTAGCTTTCTCGCTGATAGTGATAACGTCACCGGCCTTTACAAGGTAAGAAGGAATGTTTACACACTTGCCGTTAACCAGTACATGCTTGTGATCAACAATCTGTCTTGCTTCCTTTCTTGTTCTGCCGTAACCAAGACGGAACATAACGTTATCAAGTCTTAACTCAAGGAGTACTAACATGTTATCACCGGTAGTACCTTCCTTGATCTTCTGAGCTTTAGCAAAGTTGTTACGGAAAGGCTTTTCCAATACACCATAGATGAACTTTGCTTTCTGCTTTTCTCTCAACTGTAAGCCATATTCGCTTACCTTTTTACCTGCTCTGGCATTTGTTCTGTTAGACTTCTTGTCAATACCAAGAACCTGTGGTTCAATGCCAAGGGATCTACATTTCTTTAAAACCGGACCCATATCTCTAGCCATGATTCATTTACCTCCTTAATTAGACTCTTCTACGCTTTGGTGGTCTGCATCCGTTGTGAGGCACTGGAGTAACATCCTTAATGCTTGTTACTTCGATACCGCATGCCTGAAGGGCACGGATAGCTGCTTCTCTGCCGGAACCCGGTCCCTTAACCATAACGTCAACGGACTTTAAGTTGTGAGGCAGTGCAGCCTTTGCTGCTGTCTCAGCTGCCATCTGAGCAGCATAAGGAGTGGACTTTCTGGATCCTCTGAATCCCAAACCGCCGGCGCTTGCCCAGGAAAGAGCATTACCTTCGGCGTCTGTAAGTGTTACGATTGTATTATTAAAAGATGACTGAATGTGTGCCTGTCCATGGCCGACATTCTTCTTTACATGCTTCTTAGTCTTTGTAGCTGCAACTTTCTTAGCCATTTCGAAACCTCCTATTTATTATTTCTTCTTGTTAGCAACCGTTCTCTTTGGTCCCTTACGTGTTCTGGCATTTGTCTTTGTCTTCTGACCACGAACCGGGAGACCCTTTCTATGACGAATACCACGGTAGCATCCGATTTCCTGAAGTCTCTTAATGTTTAAAGCAATTTCTCTTCTTAAATCGCCTTCAACAGTTACAGTTTCATCAATTACATCACGAATTCTTGCTACTTCTTCGTCTGTTAAATCTCTGACACGAGTATCAGGATTTACATTTGCCTGAGCAAGGATACGATTGGACGTTACTCTACCGATACCGTAGATGTAAGTAAGTCCGATTTCTACACGTTTCTCTCTTGGTAAGTCTACACCACTAATACGAGCCATGTGTATTGCACCTCCATTAAAATAGTAAAATTACTTGTTAGTAAGTCTGTAATTGCCGATTGACAATTACATTTGTCCGTTTCGGCGACAGCCCGATGCCATCCTTCCGACGGACTCCAGCCGCTTTAAACCGTGACCGGTCAGCAAAATACGATGACCCGAAAGAATCCGCAGCACGGATCCTAAAGTATCTCCCCGCTCTTTCCGAAACATATGCGTTCCGGTATATGATCCGGCAGACAGTAGATACATAAACCTTTGGTTTACCTGTCCGCTTCGCGCGTTCCAATACCCACGATATCACAATCCTCCTGTCATTTTTCGACAGGCATCTGCCCTGTAACGCAGGCAGAACATTGTAACACAGAAAGCAAGAACCAGTTTCTATATGGGTGCCTTTTCTTGACACCTTATGAAACGACTCTTCGGATTTTTATTATCCGAACATCGGTATTAGCCCTGTCTCTGCTTGTGTTTTGGGTTTTCACAGATAACTCTGATGCTACCCTTTCTCTTAATGATTTTGCACTTTTCACAAATCGGTTTTACAGAAGATCTAACCTTCATTACCTTTCACTCCTTTCGCAAAAAAGTCCATTTGTTATTCTAGCACCAAATGCAGTATTTGGCAAGCTTTTTTTAAAGTTTTTTTCACTTTTTTTATTAAGTTTTTTTCTGTTTTTCTGTTTACCTTCAAAAAAAAGCCGAAGGCATCCATCCTCCGGCTTTTATCATTGCCCCTTACTTATCT
>CAZWCZ010000042.1:0-11435 GCA_964632165.1 uncultured Lachnospiraceae bacterium
TTGAACGGAGAAGGAGGGATTTGAACCCTCGCGCCGCTATTAACGACCTACTCCCTTTCCAGGGGAGCCCCTTCAGCCGCTTGGGTACTTCTCCAAATTGCCAAATCATATCTGCCATATTTCAAGGAACTGTGACCAGCTCTTTAAAGCGGAGAGTGTGGGATTCGAACCCACGGTTCCTTTCGGAATCACTGGTTTTCAAGACCAGCTCCTTAAACCACTCGGACAACTCTCCGAACAGTGCTTGATTATCTTATCATGCGTTTTAAATTATGTCAAGCACTTTTTTCATATTTTTTTAAATTTCTGATTTTTCCAACAAAATACGCAATAAGCATTCTGCCAGCAGCATATCTTCCGGTGTCGTAATCTTTATGTTTTCATATTCCCCACGCAGCATATGTACTTTTGTATCAGAGTATTTTGTAACCACCATGGCATCGTCTGTAATCGCATGATCCTCTGCGGCAATGGCCCGTTCATATGCCCGAAACACCGTAGGATAATCAAAGCACTGTGGTGTCTGTGCCGTCCATACCCGTTTTCTCTCCGGTGTAGTACGGATAATTCCTTCGTCATCTGCGATCTGAACGGTATCTTTTACCGGAACACCTACCACACACGCTCCTGTTTTCTTAACATTTTCAATTGCACGATTGATCATAGGTACCGAGATCAATGGTCTTGCCCCATCGTGTATCAATACATATCCTGTTTTTTCTGCCGCCTGAAGCCCCCGGTAAACAGACTGATAGCGTTCTTTCCCCCCGGGGATCACCTCAGTCACTTTCGTCAATCTGTATTTTTCTATAATTTCTTTCCTGCAATATTCTTCCTGTGAAGTAACAAGAACGACTTCATCTACCATGCTCTGTTCAAATGCCGCCAGAGCATAATATAACACCGGTTTTCCAAGAAGGGAGAGGTACTGTTTTGGAGTTTCAGTCCTCATCCTGCTCCCCCTGCCCCCTGCAAGCACGATTGCCGTGATTTTTGGTTCCACCCTGTTTCCTCCTATCGCTGCCCGATTTTCAAATTTGGTACTGCATTCAGATCAAGTCCGTGGCGTACCCCTTTCTTATATTCGTAATACGCAGCTGCTCCGATCATTGCAGCATTATCCGTACAAAAGACCGGGGACGGATAAAACAGGTGACATCCTGCCTTTTTGCATCCGTCTTCCATTCCTGCGCGAAGTGACGAATTAGATGCAACTCCGCCCGCCAATGCTATTTTTTGAATCCCGTATTCTTTCGCCGCCCGAATCGTCCGTTCTACAAGGACATCAACAACTGCGGCCTGAAACGATGCAGCTACATCCGCGCGATTGATCTGTTCTTTGCATTGTTCTGCATGATGCAGATAATTCAACACAGCTGACTTCAGCCCGCTAAAACTGAAATCATACGGACATCCTTCTACGTGAGCTCTCGGAAATGCGATTGCCTGAGGATTTCCTTCTTTTGCGAGCTTATCGATCTTTGGCCCGCCCGGATATCCGAGTCCGATGGCACGTGCCACCTTATCATAAGCTTCTCCGGCTGCATCATCATGCGTTCTTCCTATGATCTCATATTCTCCATATTCTTTTACAATTACCAGATGAGTATGTCCCCCGGAAACGATCAGACACAAAAATGGAGGTTCCAACTCCGGATGCTCAATATAATTCGCGGACACATGCCCCTCAATATGATGCACACCGACCAGTGGAAGTCCGGCAGCATAACTGATTGCCTTTGCCTCGGCCACACCAACCAAAAGAGCCCCTACCAGTCCCGGGCCGTACGTTACACCGATCGCATCCATCTGTTCCAGTTTCATCCCCGCTTCTGTCAGTGCTTCTTCAATTACCTGGTTGATCTTTTCAATGTGCTTTCTGGATGCAATTTCCGGCACCACGCCTCCATACAGAGTATGCAGGGCGATTTGAGAAGAAATCACATTGGAGAGTACCGTCCTTCCGTTTTTAACGACCGCTGCAGCCGTTTCATCACAAGAGGATTCTATTGCAAGTATATACGTATCTTCCATTTCTTCCTATAGGATGTACTTTACATCCGACACTCCTTTCTCTAAATATCCATATCTTCTGCTGCATCTTCATATTCCAATTTTATCTGCATCCCGTCTTTTCCGCACTTTGTATTTGCAAAGATCCTCTTTGCTTCCGGGAGTGCATCCTTTGGGCGCACAAGCGACGGACTGTAATGTGTCAGCCAGAGTTCCCGTACCTTTGCCGTTTTTGCAACTTTTGCTGCCTCAGCAAATGTCATATGCTTATATTCGCAGGCACGTGACTGCTTCTCTGCCTCACTATACATTCCTTCGCAGATCAACAGATCCGATTTTTCTGCATACTTTACAAGATTTGCTGTCGGTCTGGTGTCTGTGCAGTACGTAAGACGGATCCCTTTTCTTTCCGGTCCGAGTACCATATCCGGTGTATAGGTTACCCTGTCTTCTGTGATCGTCTCACCTTTTTGAAGACGGTTCCAGAATTTCAACGGTATATTCTGTTCTCTTGCCCGTTCCGCATAAAACAGTCCGCCCCGACGGATCGACAGCGTATACCCATAACAGATAACGTTATGGTTTACCCGAAAGGCATCGATCTGGTATCCGCAAAGTTCCATGTGTACCTCAGATTCTGTCATCTCTATAAAATTTAATTGAAACGGAAGTTCCGGTGCAATAACGCGAAGTGCCGATACAACCCGTTCCAATCCTTTCGGACCAACCAACGTTACCGGCTCTTTTCTTTCTGCATTTCCCATAGAAAGCAGCAATCCCGGGAGTCCACTGATGTGATCCCCGTGAAAATGCGTAAAACAAATGACATCAATATCATGGCAGCTCCAGCCGCTCTGCTTTAATGCCACCTGTGTTCCTTCTCCGCAGTCGATCAGTATTCCCTTTCCGTTATATCTTGTCATCAACGCTGTCAGCCAGCGGCCCGGTAACGGCATCATTCCGCCGGAACCAAGCAAGCATACATCTAACATGTTCCCTCATTCCTGTGCCTGCAGGCACATCTTCTTTATAGTGCCTCCGTCTGATCTTCCCTCAACGGAGGAATCTTAAATCCTAAAATCCATGCATCATAACAGTCTTCACAGATCAGAAATTTGTGCCGTTCCATATCCTTTCGCGAGAAATATCCCCAATCCTTTGTTATTTCCAACACATCTTCTTTTCTGATCCCTTGTTCTGTTTTTATTACTTTTCCGCATACATTGCATTGTTTCTGATCCACTGTTCATCCTCCACTTTTCCTGACGTTTCCTTCCTCATTATAAAGCTTCCTGCCCATTCTGCCAATGGAACTATGTGGTATGATTTCTATAATATAGATCGTGTCATCAGAGGATACGGTTCATAAGAACAGCGTCTTCTCGCGGCCGTTCATAAAAATTCTTACGCAGACCGGCCTCCTCAAATCCAAGGGAACGATACAATGCTTTAGCTGCCGTATTGCTCTGCCGAACTTCCAGATAAAGGACTGCTGCATTCCGCTTTTTTGCCTCACAGATCAATTCCTGCAGCATTTTACGTCCTATCCCGCATTTCCTTGCATTTTGGCGGACACATACATTAGGGATCTGCGCTTCATCCAATACGATGATGCAGCCGCAATAACCAAGGATTTCTCCCTGTTCTTCAGCAACCAGATACAAATACCCCGGAGCCTGCACCGCTTTTAAAAAATCAGCCCTGCTCCATGGTAAAGAAAAATTTTCCGACTCTATTTCTGCAACCTGTATACAGTCTTCTTCTGTCATCCGACGGATCAGCATCTGTAGTTTCCTTTCCTTTCAGGCAGTCTCCATTCCTTGTTTTGCCTGTTTTTCTGCAAGTTCCCTTTCTGCCTGCGATACTCTTAAATACTCCGGTTCATGTTCTGCAGCACTTACGGTCTTTCCCTGTAAAAAAAGCTCTGCTGCTCTTACTGCCAGAGCCCCCGCTCTCTGTTTGGACAGATGGAACGGAGCAAAAGAAAATGGCACTGTTGTCTTTTCCAAAAGTACTTCCCGAAAAGCTTCCACACCGTCTCCCAAATAAGTTACCGGCTCTCCGTGGAAATTTACTTTTTCTATGATATCTTCTATCTGCACTGCCATCTGATCTTCTACAATCTGAAATCCGTCTTTCCCATACCGATAAAGTCCGGTATAGACCTGATTTCTTCTGGCATCCATCAACGGGCAGAGAATCCCGTCCGTCCCGTATAAATTTGCCGCGATCGTCTGTGTTGTCGGCACCGGAACGATCGGCTTATCCAGTGCAAGTCCGAGTCCCTTTGCCGTTGCTGAACCGATCCTGAGCCCCGTAAAAGAACCCGGTCCTTCCGAAACCGCAATTGCATCCAATTCCTTCAACTCAATTCCTGTCATCTTCACGATCTCATCCACCATCAAAAGCAGTGTCTGAGAATGTGTTTTCTTGAAATTGACCGTATACTCAGCAAGCAGCACCGATTCTGTAGCTATTGCTGCCGATGCTGCCAGTCCCGAACTCTCAATTGCTAATAATTTCATTGCCTAACTCCCTTTCCGACTTCTTATTTTCCGTTTTTAATAACAATCCTGCGGTAATCAAATCCTTTTGACAATTCCTTTTCTATACTTATCTCCCGGCAATGCTGCGGCAGGATCTCACGAATCAGTTCTGCCCATTCTATCAGGCAGACTCCTTCTCCAAAAAAGCAGTCCTCGTATCCGATCTCTTCCATTTCTTCTATATCTTCTATCCGATACACATCAAAATGATACAGCGGCATTCTTCCGTCGTCATATATCTGCACAATGGTAAACGTCGGACTGCTGACCGGTTCCGTAATACCAAGTCCGGCCGCAAACCCTTTGGTAAATATCGTTTTCCCCACACCAAGATCACCGGAAAGGCAGTATATTTCTCCCGGCCGTGCCTGTTCTGCAAGGTTTTTGGCCACATCATACGTCTCTTTTTCCGAAAAACTCTCTATCACTGTTGTATATTCTGACATTTCTTTCCTCATCTTTCCCGTTCGGTCCCGCATTTCTTCAGCCGTTTTTCAAATTCCGGGCGTGCTTTCACGATTTTCTCTTTGATTTTCTTCATCGCTTCCCCACATTCTTTTTTCGGCAAAACAACTGCATTGGCTGCTCCAAAATAGATTACCAGTGTTTTTCCTGTTTCACGAATGAGCAAAGCGTCTTTCCATAATGCCGTCGCAGATGCTTCTTCCTGCTCCACGGTTACTCCGTTCTCATCAAATGAATAGGAGATCGGCTTTTGGAATGTCGGAACCCGTTTTATCTGATTTACCGCTTTTTGATACAAAAGAAGAGGATTAAGTACCGTAAAGGAAAGTGCCAGAAGAATGAGTGCAACTGTTGCTATGATGCTGTCTTCTCCAAAACCAAGACACAATGCCGCTACCGCAGCCAGGCTGAATCCATAATTCACGATACCGTATACTCCATGATACGAATGCCAGTATAAAAAATCAAACAAATATGCAGGTTTCATCTGAATGCTTACCGTTACTTTATCTTCCATCCTTATGCTCTCCTTTTAACACCCGGCTGACCGGTTTATAAATAAGCAGCGTCAAAGTCGCGACAACGATCCCCTTGATCAGATTTAACGGTGCTGTCGCAAAAATAACAAATGTCATAAGGCTGTCAATTGCCCCGTTTACCTTCGTCCCCATCGCGATCAGTGCCTCCATATCCATATGAAATGCCTGACTGTATGCAGGAAGAAGCAAAAAAGCATTTAAAAGACATCCGCATACCGTACCCGCTGACACACCAAAGAAAAGTCCGATTGCCGCACTTTTCTTTGTTTTCTTATGGTAATAGACTACGGATGCCGGAACCACAAAGGCACAGCCGATCAAAAAATTGGCAAACTCCCCGATAAACGCAGTTGTTGTCCCGTCCACTAACAGGTTTAAGAGTACTTTTACCAGTTCGATCATCACTCCTGCCGTCGGTCCGAGCAAAAATGCTCCGATCATCACCGGAAGTTCACTGGCATCGACTTTATAAAAAGGCGGTAAAAACGGCAGAGGTACTTTAAATGTCATGAGAACTACCGCGACCGCAGAGAGCATGGCAATATAGACCATGCGCCGCACCTTTCTTCCGGAATCGTTCCGTTGGATCCCATTTTTTTTATCCGCGCGGTATTCTGCCGCTCTTGCAATCAAAAATATTCCGACAGTAACCGCGACGCTGATTATAATAAACCTGACATCTATTTTCATTTTCCAGTCTCTTTTCTCCTTACAGGATCATCGTCAGCTGAATACGCTTTTTGCCCGCATCTACGCTCATTACCTTTACATCCACAACATCGCCGACGCTGACTGCTTCCAGCGGATGTTTGATAAACTTCTTGTTCGTGATCTGGGAAATATGCACCAGACCATCCTGATGTACTCCGATATCCACAAAGACGCCAAAGTCAATGACATTGCGAACAGTTCCCTTTAATACCATGCCTTCCGTCAGATCCTTTATATCAAGGACATCCGTTCTTAAGATCGGCTTCGGCATTTCCTCACGCGGATCCCTTCCCGGCTTTTCCAACTCTTTCATGATATCCGTCAGGGTAAGTTCTCCAATGCCAAGTTCTTCGGAAAGTTTCTTTTTGTCCTTGATCATACTGCTTAAATGTGAAAGGTCCTCTCCTGCTGCCGGCACTGTCACAGTCTCTTTTTCCCCGGAAGGTTTTTCCGTCACGGTCGGTGCACCGCCTGCTGCAAATGCGCTGGCAAGTGCCTGTCCAAATGCCGAATTTGTATTTTTCACAAGGATCTGCTTTGTTTCCCTGCGGTTTTTCTGTTTTCTGTTCTGTGCTTCTTCTGCTTTCTTTGCTGCTTTTTTAGCTCCCGCATCTGCCTTTTTCTGGTTTTCCTGCAGTTCCTTGATGTTTTCCGGCGTAAATCCAAGTTTTTCAAGAAGCTTTGTTGCAGCAGCATAAGATTCCGGATGTACGCTCGTTGCATCTAAAGGATTGCTTCCATCTGCAATACGCAAAAATCCGGCACACTGCTCATACGCCTTTGGTCCGAGCTTTGCAACTTTCAGCAGATCCTCCCTTGTCGTAAACCTGCCGTTTGCTTCACGATAGGCAACGATATTCTTGGCGATCGTCTTGCTGATTCCCGATACGTATTCCAACAGAGACGGGGATGCCGTATTCAGGTCAACGCCTACTTTATTTACGCAGTCTTCCACTACGCCTGCCAGGGTTTCCCCAAGTTTTTTCTGATTCATGTCATGCTGGTACTGACCCACTCCGATTGCCTTTGGCTCGATTTTCACAAGTTCCGCCAAAGGATCCTGCAGTCTTCGTGCAATGGATACGGCACTTCTTTGTGCCACATCATAATCCGGAAATTCTTCGGTAGCCAGCTTACTTGCCGAATACACGGAAGCTCCTGCTTCGTTCGTAATGACATACTTTGTCGGTACATTCATCTCACGCAGTAATTCTGCCACAAACTGTTCAGATTCTCTGGAGGCGGTCCCGTTTCCGATGGAGATCAGGGTAACACGATATTTGCAGATAAGATGCCGTACTATTTTTTTTGCTTCTTCCTGTTTGCCCGCAGACGGGATCGTGGCAAATACCACCGCCGTATCCAATACCTTACCCGTGCCGTCTACAACAGCAAGCTTACATCCGGTTCTGAATCCGGGGTCCCAGCCCAGCACCGTCTGTCCCACGATCGGCGGCTGCATCAAAAGCTGTTCCAGATTTTTTCCGAATACCCTGATTGCCCCTTCTTCTGCCTTTTCCGTCAGATCATTTCGTATTTCACGGTCAATGGCCGGAGCGATCAGACGATGATAACTGTCCTCTATTGTTGCCTTCAAAAGCTCTGTAGTATATGGATTTTCTTTTTGTATTACTTTTTTTTCAAGGTAGCGCAGGATCCGCTCTTCCGGTGCGGAAATTTTTACCGTAAGTATCTTCTCATTTTCGCCACGGTTTAATGCAAGGGTCCTGTGTCCCGGAAGCGTTGCCAGCTTTTCACTGAAATTATAATACATCTCATAAACGCTTTCAGTACCTTCTTCTTTTGCCGCAGAAGAAATGCTTCCCTCTTCCATGGTAACTTCTCTGATATAAGAACGGTATTCTGCTTCGTCGGAAATCTTTTCTGCAATAATATCAAGCGCTCCGGCAACGGCTTCTCCCGGTGTTGTCACTCCTTTTTCTTCGGAAAGATACTCCGCAGCACTTTCCTCCAACGGTATCTGCGTTTCCTGTGCATAAATGAGTTCTGCCAGTGGGGTCAGTCCCTTCTCCTGCGCGATCGTTGCACGTGTTCTTCTCTTTGGACGGTACGGGCGGTATAAATCTTCCAATACAACCATGGTAGCTGCTTCTTCAATCTGCTGTTTCAGCTCTTCGGTCAGTTTTCCCTGTTCTTCAATGCTGCGGATCACCTGTTCTTTCTTTTCTTCCAATCCGCGCAGATACGTCAGTCTCTCATCCAGATTACGGAGCACTTCATCATTTAATGCACCGGTTGCTTCTTTGCGGTAACGTGCAATAAACGGGATCGTATTCCCTTCATCAATCAGTTTAACGGCTGCCTCTACCTGCTCGTAGCGCACACCCAGTTCCGTTGTCAGCTGTCTTAAGATATCCATTTCTGTTTCTTACTCCTTTTGCTTCATCTTCTGATTATCATACCACATTTTCCCGGGTATTAGCAAGAAAAAGACGGCTTATTCCTTCCCCTGTTTTCTAATATCCAAATGTACCGGAGAGCGATTCATCCTGATCGATCCAATCCTGCACCTGAATCACTCTATACTCTTCTTCATTGTCACGCAACACTACGGCAGAAATCCCGGCATTAATGATCATGCGCTTACACATGGAACAGGAATTTGACTTTGCAATGTATTCCCCCGTGCTTACTTCACGTCCGGACAAGTACATTGTACTGCCGATCATCTTTTCCCTCTCTGCACTGATAATGGCATTTGCTTCTGCATGTACACTCCTGCAAAGTTCATATCTTTCTCCTCGCGGGATATTCATCTTCTGACGGATGCAATATCCGAGATCGCTGCAGTTTAAGCGCCCTCTTGGTGCTCCGACATAACCTGTAGCAATAACTTCATCATTTTTTACGATAACAGCTCCGTATCGTCTTCTCAGACAGGTACCGCGCTTGGATACCACATCTGCCAGATCCAGATAATAATTTACTTTATCCCGTCTCTCCATCCGTTTCCTCCCTGGCTCATCCCCTTTTAGCGGATAAAATTTGTCCATGCATGCTTTTCCTGTTCCGGAAGACCATAGGCCTCTTTTCCGAGAGCAATGCTCTTCATCAGGAACGTCATATTCCTTGCCAGCGTCCTTGCCGTCTGCATTCCTTCCGCATCCTGCTCTGCCTCTCCCGGCATTGCCCCGTGTACGCTGTTCCAATACTGGCTGGACGCCACCGGCATACCGCTAATCGTAAAAAATTTGTTCAGCTGATCAAATGTTGCAGAGCACCCTCCTCTTCTCGCAACTACCACACTGGCGCCTACTTTCATGCGTTTATCAAATTTTGTGCTGTAAAACAGTCGGTCTAACAATGCCACCAAAGTTGCATTTGCTCCTGCATAGTACACCGGGCTTGCGATTACCATGCCGTCACATTCTTCAAACTTCTTTGCATATTCATTTACTTCATCATCCATAACGCACTTTCCTGTTTTTTTACAGGCACTGCATCCTCTGCACCCGCAAATCCTGAGTGTGCCGACAGGAAGCACTTCTGTCTCCACACCCTCCGATTCAAATACTCTTACCATTTCCGCCGTTACGGCTGCCGTATTTCCGTTACTTCTCGGACTTCCGTTTAAAATCAATACTTTCATTCTGATCTGTCTCCTCTTTTTCATGATCCTGTTTTTGGATTTTTTTCGAAACATATTTACACCTGTCTTTGAACGGATTATAATACACCCGGTATAAAAAAACAATACAAAAGGAAACGGAGACTTCAAAAATGAATCGTGATCTTACTACCGGAAACCCACAGACCGTGCTTTGGAAATTCTGTCTTCCTCTCTTTGGAAGCATTCTTTTCCAACAGCTGTATAACATTGCCGACAGCCTTGTTGCCGGAAAATTTATCGGAGAAAATGCACTGGCTGCCGTTGGAAACAGCTACGAGATCACTCTGATCTATCTTGCCTTTGCTTTCGGATGCAACATGGGCTGTTCTGTTATTGTTTCCAGACTTTTTGGTGCAAAGGATTTCAGGAACATGAAGACCGCGGTCTCTACCGCATGTATTTTCAGCGCAGTGATCTGCCTGTTTCTGATGATGTCCGGCATTGCCGGATCCCGGCTTTTACTCCAGCTGATCCGCACACCGGAAGAAGTATTTGCAGATTCCAAGCTGTATCTTGACATCTATACATGGGGACTTCCGTTTGTCTTCTTTTATAATATTGCAACCGGAATATTTTCTGCCCTTGGCGATTCCAAAACACCGTTTTTCTTTCTGGCGGTTTCCTCTGTTTCAAATATCGCCATGGATATCCTGTTTGTAACATCCTTTTCCATGGGTGTTGACGGTGTGGCATGGGCAACTTTTCTCTGCCAGGGAGTCAGCTGTATTCTTGCCATGGCAACAGTCTTCCGTCGGCTTCATAAAATCAAAGGAAACGGTAAGGCTCCGTTATTCGACCGGAAACTGTTAAAACAGATTGTGGTCATTGCCGTTCCAAGTACTTTACAGCAAAGCTTTATCTCCTTCGGCAATATCGTTATTCAAAGCATCATCAACGGATTTGGTGCCCCGGTCATGGCCGGGTATTCTGCCGCCGTAAAACTAAATAACCTTGTTGTCACTTCCTTTACAACGATTGGAAACGGCATTTCCAATTACACGGCGCAAAATCTCGGTGCAGACAGACCATCCCGTATCCGTGCCGGATTTCATGCAGGATTGAAACTGGTCTGGTCTCTGAGTCTTCCTCTTTCGTTCCTTTATTTTTTCGGAGGCTCTCTGGTGCTAAAGCTCTTTTTGGAAGAACCGACGGAACTCGCCGTAACGACCGGTATTTTGTTTTTAAAAATCCTTTCTCCATTCTATTTTGTCGTTTCCGCCAAATTAGTGGCGGACGGGATTTTACGTGGTGCCGGAAGGATGAAATATTTCATGGCTGCAACTTTTACCGACCTGCTTTTGCGTGTCATCCTCGCATTCTTCTTTTCCCGGACGCCGTTGGAATCTACCGGGATCTGGTGTGCCTGGCCGATCGGATGGTGCGTTGCAACCGCACTTTCTCTTTTCTTTTACCATCGCAGTCCATGGAATCATGCAAAAACAGAATACGAATAAAAAAAGCAGGGAATGTGATCAGTGAACTGCTCCCCGTCAAGTAGACAATTGAAAAAATATAAAATTTTTCCTGCCA
>CAZWCZ010000043.1:0-10912 GCA_964632165.1 uncultured Lachnospiraceae bacterium
GTCTTCAGTATGGAATTTAATTTTACAAGTGGAATTTACCTTTTCATTCAAGCTTCTTTTGATTTTTGTTTATTTTCTGTCTCTGCTCCGGCTCTTTTTCTTCTGCAGCACCATATAAGCAAGAATAAGCACCCATGTCCCGGCAATCGTGCCAAGAAGCAGCACTGATTCTGTCGGAAGCTTACCAAGCTGCTGTTTTCCGGAAGACATCCCTCCCTGTGTATTTAACTGATCCAGACGATATAATGCTGTAATATCCGAAAACTGCTTTTCCATAAAAGCGTCATCTACCGTCTGCTTTCTGCTGAATGCCCGCGCCGCATTGTTGATCAGCTGTCCGGCTGCATCGCGCAGTGATGCAGAACCGTTAAATACCGGTGTTACAAACGTATTTTCTGTATTTTCCAATACGATCTTTGCAGCCTTTATCTTCACATCATAATAAAGTTCATTGTCCTCTCCCATGCGTGACAGATATTCCTGATATTCTTCTGCTTCCTGTGCCTTTGTCGTTACCGGAACATACCCTTCAGTCTGAGAATAGGAGATCTGCACTTCATTGGTCAGAAGATACTGTACAAACAGCCAGGATGCTACTACCTCCTGCGCATCTTCTTTATTGAAAATACAGATGGACGGTCCCTGTGAAATCATCTGCGGATGTTCCAGATCATATTGAGGAACCCTCATAACTTCTGTTTCAAACAACACCAGTTCTTCTTCGTCGATTTCCTGTAACGGAGCTTCCGGTCCCATCCAGGTCGCTCCGGCCGTAGAATCAATGGCAAACAGACACTGTCCTGCATTAAAATAATTTCCCGGATAACTGACAATATTAAACGTAGAAAACGCGCCTGTCGCTGCATGACCCGCTACGGTATACAGGATATCTTTGGTCGTATCATTAAAGATCAGAATGTTCCCATCGTCATCCGAATATCCGGCATTCCGCTGTTTCAGCATCTGGATCATCATATTATCGGTCGATTTATAGATAAACGGGATCATAACCTCCTGTCCGTTGACAAGATAAGTTCCGTCCTCTCCTTTTGCCATTGCCGCTTCAGAAACTTCCCAGATAAAATCCCATGTCAGTTCCTCAGGCAGAGTAAATCCCAGCTTTTCCACATAGGTTTTATTTACATAACATGCCTCCGAAGAACGCATATACGGCACCGCATAATAATGTCCTCCAAATAAACATTCTTCCAGATACTGTGCTACGATTTCCTCTTTGGCCGGACCGTCAAACCGAAGACTGCTTCCGCCCAATCCGAATTTTTCATTTGTAAACAGTTCATCCAGCGGAACCACCTGATTTACACCGGTCAGGTAGGTTGCAATATGGTCCGGATATGTAATACAGATATTCGGTGTCGTATCCGTTGCCAGATTTACGATCACGTCTTTATAAATATCGCCGTAATTCGTGTACTGTCGAAGCGTAATGTGGATATTCGGATACAGTTCTTCAAAATCAGCGATCGCCTTCTGGTAAATGTTTGTCTGCGTAATATTAGTATCACTCTTTGCCCAGAAGATCAGTTCATATTCTCTGGAGGTGTCAAATTCATCCGGCACGGAAAATGCATCCATTCCGCGTGAGCCGTGACAGCCGGCGCAAAACAGCATGTATCCAAGTGTCATGGCAATCCAAAGGAGCCGTTTCCCATATGTTCTTTTCTGCTTTCTCATCCTTTGGTACCTCCTCTTGATACACCTTCCATTACTTTGTCACGGAAAACAAGGAACAGAATGATCAACGGCAGTGTGATCACAACAACTGCTGCCATCATTGCCGGGACGTTTTCCCGCCCAAAGCCGTTTTCCCGGATCTCCTGAATACCGTTGGAAACCAGATAATATGCCTCATCATCCGTGATCAGCCGTGGCCATACATAGGAGTTCCAGCATTCGATCACCTTTAAGATCACGATCGTTATAAACGTCGGTTTTGAGATCGGTATCATGACTTTCCATAAATATTTCAGATCGGTAGTTCCGTCCGTCTTTGCCGCCAGATACAGATTTTCCGGTATCTGTTCAAAATTTTCCTTCAGCAGATACAGATAAAAGACCGACATTACCGACGGGAGGATGAGACCGGCAAAGGTATTCCTCAGTTCCAGATTGGTGACCGTGACAAAATTTGTAATAACGACCAGTTCATTCGGGATCATCATCATTGACAGGAACAGGACAAATGCCACGTTCTTTCCCTTAAATTCCAGTCGTGCAAATGCAAACGCCGCCAAAGTGATCACAACCAGCATGATCGCCGTTGTCAGTACGGTAAACAATACGGTATTGGCAAAATATCCTGCCAGCGGTACTGCCGAAAACGCTTCCGCAAAATTTTCAAACGTAGGCGTCGTTGTAAAAAATTTCGGGATATATTCCGAATTATATTCACTGTAGCTTTTTACGGAAGTTAACAGCATCCAGTAAAACGGGAACAGGACGATCAGTGCCCAGATCGTAAGAACGGCATACGTTACGATCTTTCCTGCCGTTTTTTTTCTCTTTGCTGTCTGTTCTATTTTTGCATATCCGGTTCTTTTTTCCATGGTGTCACCTCTTAGTAATGCACTTTCTTTTTGCTGATCAACAGATTGATGCAGGTGATCGTCAGTACGATGGCAAACAGCAGGATCGCTGCTGCCGAAGCAAAGGACGGATATCCGCCGCTGTCCCCATACAGCATATCATACACGTAACCTACCATTGTATTCATTTCTGCCGCATTCAGGCTTGTGCCAAACAAAGCGACAGCATCACTGTATGCCTTAAAGGCTCCGATAAATCCGGTGATCACCAGATAAAAGATCATCGGTGAGATCATCGGAAGTGTGATCTTTGTAAAGATCCTTCCTTTTTTTGTTCCGTCCACACGTGCCGCATTATAATAGGTTTCATCCACCGAAGCAAGGGCGCCGGTCAGGATCAGGATCTTAAACGGGAGCACGATCCATATGGTATACAGACACAGGACAAGCATCTTTGCCCAATACGGTCCGTCAATAAAATCCACCGCCGTACCTCCGAATGCCTTGATCAGCAGATTCACCAGTCCGTCTGAATACGCTGTCTTTTTAAATAAGATCATAAATACCAGCCCGACTGCCAGTGTATTTGTAACATACGGCAGAAAATAAATCGTCTGGAACAGTTTCCTTAATGTCTTTATCGAACTGAGGGCGATGGAAAGCAGCAATGCCAGACCGGTGGACAAAGGCACCGTAACGGCCACTAAGATCAGAGTATTTTTCACTGCCTGTAAAAAATACGGATCGCGAAGCACATAAGAATAGTTATACAGTCCTACTCCGAAAAATGTCTGCGAAGCCGAATTGTACCCTTCTTCAAAAGAATAAATAAATACGTCGATCAATGGATAGACCATAAACACTCCCAAAAAGATCATTGCCGGAAGTAAATAGAGCCACCCCTTTAACTGCTCAAGTCTGCCACTTCTTTTTCTTTTCTTTTTCATTATCCTGCTCCCATCTGCCTGTTTTTTGGTACGCTCGTATCTTACCACACTCTGCCGCTTTTTTCAATCCGCCGTCTGTCCGCCGCCCGCTCTTATCTCCATTTATGCTCTATTACGCTACAGGCGGAGTTCTGCTTCCATCCCGTCAAAATTTATTTTGCGGACCATGCCGTTTTTCATGGTTACGGTAATAGTGCCGTACGCACCCGTCTTCTGACGATCCTCATAAACGATCTCTTTTACCGGAAAAAGTTCTTCCTCGGTAAACGGCACATGACTTTCCTTTGTTATTACCTGAGAGATCATCGTATAAAATTCTTCCGAACCATACTGCTTTTTCTTTTGGGTAAGTGCATATACAAGAATAGAGTATCTTGAATCCGGATTTGTCCCTTCACTGTGTGCCAGCTTTATCTCATCCCAGCCGTCATAGATCGTCATCGCAAGCTGCTTTTCTTTTCCTTGGGAATTCCATCCGGTCAGTACAACTGCTTTTGCCATATCCCCCTCAATCAGCTCTATCCCGGTCTTCAGCACGGTTCCATCCGGAAGTTTCTTTTCATTCTCCGGGAATCCGTATGCTCCAAGAGTAAATTCTGCCGGACGTTGGAACAGGCGATGCTTATCCACACGGAAAATCCCATACGGTACCGTAAAATCCGCCAGGCTGACTGCCGGGATCCAGTGGGCTTCCGTATCCAGTGTGTAATCAAAAAACTGTCTCCTGTAAAGTACGTTTTCCCGTTCCCCGCACCAAAATGTTGCATTTGCGCGGCGATACCGTCCGTCCGGGAGTTCACGCATCACATATTGCTGGGATTCTGCTTCCGGCAGCACTCCTGCCTCCCACGGATACTTTGTATTAAAGTTCAGCTTTGAATAATTCCACATTCCGTGGATGTCCCCACGGTTTTTCAGCACCTTTCCTGTCCTTAATATGGTTTCGCCATTGGCTCCGTGATTGGAAAAACAAAGGGCAGGTCCATCCAGGGTCGTTACATTTACCTGCGTATCTTCCAGCGTATCCCATATTCCGTTATTTTCTTTTGCCGTCCAGAACGGATGCTCCTTAGAAAGATGAAGACACAGAAACGCCTTTCCCATCCAAAACGGGGATTCTGCACAGGAATATCCCTGTACAAGCGGTGCAAACTGTCCGTAAAAACCAAGTTCCGGCACTCCATCCGTAAAAACATCGTCCCTACCCAGAAACTGCAGCAGGGAACCTGAGCAGATGCGTCTTGCCAGTCCCGGATCCATGGTCGGATTCTGCAAAAAGAAATTTCCATCAAATGCGCTGGTAGATGCGTTTCTGTAGATACAGCTTCTGCCCCACATATTGGTAAACCCGTCCCGGTCAAAAAAGTCTGCATACGTTTCCATCAGGCGGTTGGACTGTTCCTCAAATTTTCTTGCAAGTTCCGGTTCTCTTTCATATCCGTACCAGAGATTCCAAAGAGGTGCATATACGTTAAATGCCCAACAGGAATAGTAATCAAAGGAATGGCCGTCCCTATACCATCCGTCTCCGACCGAATAGGCAAGGATTGCCTGTGCATGATCCATCATGATCTCATGGGACACCGGATATCCTTCCCGGTACAAAAATGCAAGATCCAGCATATTAAACAGCCGCCAGTTCTGCGGTACCGTATTTGCATGGGCATAACTGGACAAAAATCCGGCGATCAGATCTTTTTCTTCTTTTTTATAAGTATCCCATATTTCTTCTTTACAAAGCCAGAGACAAATGACAAGAGCACAGGTTTCCACGGTCTGCTGGAAGCAACGGTTCGGGTTACGCCACCCGTCAATCTCCTGCAGATCTTCATAGGTGCCTACATAGATCGGATCTCCTGCCGTACAGGAACGGAGTACCTGGTTTTTATAATACTCCTTCATGGAATAACCGCCGGCAGTAAGTTCCGGATCTTCATGGATGAGCGGTGCCGCAAAGAAAAAGCTTCTGGTCAGCCCCTCAAACTTTTCGGCTTTTTCCTCTGCTTCAAGCGATTCCGGAGACCCTCCCAAATGCGGATATGTGATCTGCGTCTCCTTTCTTGGCAATACTACCGGATCTTCAAAGCTCCGGATATTCTTAAAAATCCCATTCAATATGTATTTTCCTGCTTCTATCCAGGATTTTCTCGTCATTCCCGTATAAGGACTTAATTCAAAATCTGTTGTTTCCGGAACAAATCTCATACTCTGTCTTCTCCTTTTATACTCAAATCCATTTTTCCTTATCCATTTTACCACACGATCCGTCATTTTCCAATCCGGTGTTTCTGATGATCCTGCATTCCTGTATTCTCACACGGCAAAGCACACAAGAGAGGAGCATTTTAAACTATGGTCTGTGCCATACTCCAAAATGCTCCTGAATTTTTATTCCTATTCGTTCTTTTTAAATGGTACCGTCCCATGTGCTGACATTCGTGTTCTTCTTTTCTTCCTCATCAAACCACCGGGTCGTCACACATTTGCTCTCTGTATAAAATTTTATACCGTCTTTTCCGAGACAGTGCAGATCCCCAAAGAAAGAATCCTTATGTCCCGAGAACGGGAATATTCCCACCGGAACCGGAATGCCGACATTGATGCCGACCATACCGCCATGCGTACGTTCCATAAATTCTCTGGAATAGTATCCGCTCTGCGTAAAAATGACCGAACCGTTTGCAAAAGGATTGTCATTCATGACAGCAAGGCCTTCTTCAAAGTTTTTGACTCTCTTAATGCAGAGTACCGGTCCGAAGATCTCCTGTCTTCCTATGCTCATATCTTCTGTGACATGGTCAAAAATGGTAGGTCCTAAATAATAACCGCCCTCATATCCTTCTACCGTCACATTTCTTCCATCCAGTACAAGTTCTGCTCCCTCCTCAATTCCTTTTTGGATCCAGTTCAGGATACTTTCCTTGTGTTTTGCGTTTACTACCGGTCCAAGTCCGGAACTCTTATCATAAGCAGGTCCTACTTTTAATCCCTTTGCGAGTTCTGTCAGCTTCGCAACGAGTGCATCTGCGATCTCTTCTTCTGCTACAACAACCGGAAGTGCCATACAGCGTTCTCCGGCACATCCGAATGCAGAATTCATAATACCGGCTGCCGTACGGTCGATCGGTGCATCCTTTAACACCAATGCATGGTTCTTTGCTTCACATAATGCCTGTACACGTTTTCCATGTGCTGCAGCCACAGAATAAATGTGCTTGCCGACGGAAGTGGATCCTACGAAAGAGATTCCCTTGATATCCGGATGGGTCAGGAAGATCTCTGCCTCACTTCTGCTGCATGTCACGATATTCAAAACACCGTCCGGAAGTCCTGCCTCTTTATACAATTCTGCAAAGCGCAGAGCCGTTCTCGGTGTAAAACTTGCGCCTTTTAATACAATCGTATTTCCGGCTGCGATACACATCGGAGTCATCCATCCCATCGGGATCATTGCCGGGAAATTAAACGGGATGATCCCGGCGAAAACACCTAACGACTCTCGGTACAGTACGGTATCAAATCCTCTGGAAGCATTCATCAGGGATTCGCCCATGATCAGGCTTGGTGCCGAACAGGCAAGTTCCGTTCCTTCCTTTGCCTTCAGGACATCTCCTTCTGCCTCACTCCATACTTTTCCGTGCTCCTGCGCTACGAGATAGGTAAGCTCTTCCATATGCTCTTCTATCAGCTGACGCACTCTATAAAGGATCTGTACTCTTTTAACAATCGGAACTTTGGACCATGTTTTGTACGCTTCCTTTGCGATCGCGATCGTCTCTTCTACTTCTTCCTTCGTACAACATGGCACAAGTGCGGTTACTTCTCCTGTGCTCGGATTGTAAACCTCATTATACTTATCCGTCTTAGACTCGCGAAACTGTCCCCCGGCAAAATACCTCAACTTTTCCATCATTTTTCCTCCTTTTATATGTACTTTTTTGTGAACTGCCATTAAAGTTACCATAAATATAACATAAATTCACTGGTAAGTCAATTCTTCTTGCAAGTTACTCCTTTTTCCGTTATCATTATTTTCATCATACAGACTTATTGCAGTACACTATAAGGAGGCATCCTATGCTAAACGAAACCATGATACAACTCGGAAATCAGCGTTCCGTCATTCGGGAACTGTTCGAATTCGGCAAGCTCCGCGCCGCGGAAATCGGTGCAGAAAATGTTTTTGATTTTTCCATCGGAAATCCAAGCGTCGCTGCCCCGGACTGCATTCCCCGGACCGCCAGACAGCTTTTTGATGAACTTGATCCGGTCCTTCTGCACGGTTATACAAGTGCACAGGGCAACTTTCACGCCCGCACACAGATCGCCGATTCCTTAAACCGTCGTTTTTCCTCTGCATATCACGCAGAAAATCTTTACCTTACTGCAGGTGCTGCAGCTGCTCTTTGCTGTTGTCTGAAAGGATTATGCTGTCCGGGTGAACAGGACGAAGTTCTTGTATTTGCTCCGTATTTTCCGGAATACAAAATCTTTATTGAAACGGCCGGCGCAAAAATGACATTGGTTCCTGCCGACACAGAAACCTTTCAGATCAACTTCGATGCTTTAAAAGGAGCACTTTCCCCGAGAACCAAAGCCGTTATCATCAACTCCCCGAACAATCCGAGCGGCATTGTTTATACAAAAGAAACCATCCGGGAGCTTGCCTCCGTGCTCGCAAGATCCGCTTCTGTCTATGGACACCCGATCTATCTCATCTCAGATGAACCTTATCGTGAGATCGTATTCGGCGATACGTTTGTCCCATGGATCCCGGACTATTACGACAATACCCTGGTCTGCTATTCCTGGTCGAAGTCCCTCTCTCTTCCCGGAGAACGCATTGGCTACGTACTTGTTCCTGACAGTGCAGAAGATGCCTCTCTTGTCTATGCTGCTGTTGCCGGAGCAGGCAGAAGTCTCGGTTATGTTAATGCACCAAGCCTTTTTCAGAGGATCTGCGCCACCTGTGCAGACAAGACGGCAGACATTTCCGTATATGAAACAAATAAAACCTTACTTGTGTCCGCCCTGCGCGATATGGGATATTCTCTTATCGAACCGCAAGGTACCTTCTATCTTTTCCCTCAGACACTGATTTCTGATGATATCCGTTTCTGCGAAAAGGCAAAAGAGTTTGATCTTCTGATCGTTCCCGGCTCCGGATTCGGGTGTCCGGGACATACCCGCATTTCTTACTGCGTTCCGACAGAACGTGTGAAGCGTTCGCTCTCTGCCTTCGAACAACTGGCAAAGCAGTACCGTAAATAACCTTTTAGATAAAAAATAAGGAATGGCATTCTGTTTTCAGAAGCCACTCCTTATTTTTTATATCACATCTCTTTATTTCTTATTTTTCTTTAAAACCACCAGTGCTGTTACTCCCATTGCTGCGATTGCAATGATTGCAACAACCGCTACCAGCACACCTGATGTTCCAGGTGCTTCTGCGGAAGCTGCACCGCTGAGGAGTACCACCGTATTCCCCTGTACTTCTGCGCGATAGCCTTCTGCACCAATGATCTCTACGTTTTCGAAGGAACCGCTCAAAGATGCGGCACTCAGTACTGCAGCACCGTTTACTTCTGCACCCTCAGCCACTTCCACGATCAGATTTCCTCCGACAACGGCATTTCCTGTTACATTCAGAACGTCCTCTGCACTGCCCACGGTCAGCTTCAGCGTACCTTCAGTCTGCTCAAAATCGCCGGCAATCGTTACAGTACCGTTTACCGTCTCCGACAAAGTACCGCCGGCCACCTTCACACTGCCGTTTCCTGCTGCCGTAGAGGAGATCAGTACCAGTTCTCCGCCTTCTACCGTAACTCCGCCTGTAAAAGTATTCTTCCCTGCCAGTCCGAGAGTACCGGTACCCTTTAATGTCAGACCGCCTTCACCGGAAATATCATTTAACCAGCTGTCACATGCATTGTATGCTCCTAACGAAGCATCCATCTCTACTTCCACGTCCGTTACAAACGCACCGTAACCGGATGCTGCCTTATAATAGTTGACACGTCCCCAGCCTTCTTCGTCATCCAGAAGCGGATAACCGGAAGCAAGTCCCGTTGTGTAAATGACATATCTTCTCTGCTCTGCCGTCAGATACGGAAGTCTTGTTTCCAAAATACTTTCTGCACCCTTTGGCACTCTCATCTCCTGTGTGGTATCTGCGATCGGATCAAAATCATACGTCAGATAGTATGTATATTTTTCCAGATTTTTCTGATACTCCTCATAGTCTTCCAGGGTTGCAACAGCAGGAACCACGTCCTGGAATAAAGTAGTTAACGTCGCATTGTATGCATTGTCCATGATGTTGCGGTTGGATTCGTCAGAAAAAATAGCTGCCGCCATTGCCGTTGCCGTCAGTCTTCCACCCATAACATCCATACAGGAATGCACTCCGGCAATAATACGGTAATTGGAATTTTCTGCCGCATTCATCAGGATTTCCTGGAACTGCTGTGGAAAACCATACAGCAGGCCATAACTTGTAATATAGATCGCGTTAGTATGTCCGCTTGGGAATCCTCCGCTTGTTGCTGATTTTACCGGCACGCTCGGTGCAAGTACCTCAGCCGCATATTCTCCCTCATTCTGATATACTTCCATTGTTTCCACATTCCAGCGGAACGGTCTCGGATAATCATAATAATTCTTTGCCGGTGTTGTCGATACGTTGGTCACGGAACGCATAAACCGCACAATATGTGCAGCATCAAATAACGGCTGTGTCTTTTTCGGATTCCACTGCGTTTCATTTGTCCCCAGACCGGAAAGCTCTACAAACTGATCTCTGTACTCGCCAAGTCCGCCTAATGTCAGCCTCTGTGCCAGAGCATTTTCTACTTCATATGCCCTTGTCGCTTCTTCATCCGTTCTTCCAAGAGCTATCTCGTATGATTTTTCAATATTCTGCCTCATTGCCGAAGCATGGAGAACGGTCCCGTCATTCCAGTTCGCTCCTGCCGTCCAGAGTTCACTGAATCCGGACAATACCCCGATTGTAGGATTAGTGTCCGGTGTCTTGTTGGTATCCGTATTATTCCGATACACATCCACAAAATAGCCATACGCTGCTTCATGCGGTTCGATCGCACTCTGCTCTGCTGCCGCTGCTGCCCTTACAGGTGTTAAAAGCATCGTCAGGGCAAACCCTGCAGCTAACACTCTGCTTACATACTTCTTTTTCATAATGTTCCTCCGTATTTTATCACTTTACGGCATTGCTGCCATTACTAAAGAGTATAACATACTTTTTTCGTTCTGTCTTGCTTAATCAGAAAATGTTTCCTAAATATTTAATAAATCTACTTCGATTTTTAGTAAACATGCAGAAAAAACTCCAAAAAAAGCAGCCGAGCTTGAATGAAAAGGTAAATTCCACTTGTAAAATTAAATTCCATACTGAAGACT
>CAZWCZ010000044.1:0-10441 GCA_964632165.1 uncultured Lachnospiraceae bacterium
CTGGGGGCTTGTAATCCCCTTTTCCATTCTGGCTATAATCGGCTGTTTTACCCCGCTAAGCTCCTCAAGTTTCTTTTGGCTCAAGCCCTTTTCCTGTCTTGCTTTAATCAGCTCCCCAATAAGAGCAACTCTAAGGTTGCTCTCTGCTATTTCTTCTGGGGTTAAAAGAGTGTCCATAAACTCTAAAGCGTCTCTACCAATAGCGTTATTCATACTTTACGCCCCTTTCTATCAAGTCTGCAAGTTCTCGCTTTGCCTTTTCTATCTCCCTTGCGGGTGTTTTCTGCGTTTTCTTCATAAACTGGTGTAATAGTACATAGCTCCCATTTGCCCAGCCGACAAAAAGTATTCTATCTCGGAGAGGTCTCAACTCCCATATTTCGCCATCAAGGTGTTTTATATAAGGCTCTCCAGCCTGTGTTCCGTATTCGCTCAAAACTTTAATGTAGTCTCTTATTTTGTTTAGCTTTATACGGCTGTCCTTGTCTTTTTTCTGGGCTAATTCCGCTATGTATTCGGCTACTGGCTCGTTGCCGCTCTTGTCTCTGTAAAAATGTATCTTGTGCAAGATTAGCTTTCCCCCTCTCCACCTATATTATACTCAAAAGTTATTGCTTTGTCAAGTACTTTTAAGTTATTGTTTTTATAAATGTTTTGTGTCTGGGTAGAGAAAAGCCCAGCTTAAAGCTGGGTCTCTCTTAGCTGGCTTTCCTCTCATCCCCTTTTGCTATTAGGGTTTCCAGCTCTGCTATTCTGTTTTCATGTGCCTTTACAGCTCTCTTTATCCGCTCTCTACTGTCCGCTTCCAGTTCCCGCTCCTCAGCTTCTCTTAGCCTTGTAAGCCGTTCCTGTACTTGCTGTATCTCTATCTGGAGCGGGAGAGGGTCTAACAGCCCCTGCCCATAAATGGCTCTTATATCCCCCTCAAGCTGGCTATAAAATACGGTGTTAGAAGTCATAAGAGATATAGCTTTTACAGCCTTTAAGAATAAGCTGTATATATCCGCTCCAGCCCTCGCTCCCTTTAATATCTCCGTTTGTAGCTGTGAGCTGGTCTTTATGTTCTGCTGGTACTCCCTACAGATAGCTAAAGAGCGGTCTATATCTTGCTTTTTTCGGTCTGCTTCTCGCTGTAATTTGTTTATCCCCTCTAAGCCCTCTGGGTGCGTTTCTAAGCCGTTTTTAGGCTCTGCAAGGGTTTTATATTCCCCTTGCTCTGTTAGTGGCTCTGTGGGCTTTTTAGGGGCTATTTTCTCCCCAGAAAAGCCCCTAAAAGCAAGACTGTTAAGGCGTGTAAGGTCAAGCTCCATTATAAGCCCCCTCTCTATTATGCTTCTCTAAAGTAGTTAAAGAGCGGATAGAAGTTAAAGCTAATTTTTCCCCCTGTGCGTCCGTTGCGGTTTTTCAGTATTACAAGCTCAATCTCTCTGGGGTCTTTTCGTTTTGCTTCGTTTGCGTCAAAGTTCTTTTCTCCCGCCCCCTTGAGCTGTAAGCCGATTAGCACATCTGAGCTATATTCAATAGCTCCGCTCTCCTTAAAGGCTTCCATAGTTACAGCTTCTTTATAATTAGCTCTGTTAAAGCTGGAGATACCAATAACAGGCGTTTTATAGTCTCTGGAGATACGCTTAAGCTCCATAACTGCTTTATCTGTGTTCTGCTTGTCTGTGGCTCTCTCGCTGTAAGGTGCTAATATTTGGAGATAGTCTATAATCACTACCGGGGTTCTGCCTGTATAAAGGATATGCTCTTTTACGGTCTGCCTAACTTGCTCCGCTCCTATATCTCCTACGCCCTCGCTAATGTATATATGCTCTGCGTACTGGCTGTAAGTTCTGATAGCTTCGTTAATAAGCTCCCGCTCGGTCTGGCTGTATCCTATATAGCGTGTACCTGTAGTAATTCCTCTGGCGGTTTTGGCGTTTCTAATGTCTCCGCCACTCTCAAGGACGCTCTGGAGTGTGTGCCTACTGATACTTTTAGCCATTATTTCAGTTCTCGCCATTTCCAGAGAAAAAATTAAAACATCTTGCCCCGTCTGTGCTATCTGGTCTGCTATCTGGGTTATAACGGTTGTTTTGCCCAGAGAGCTAATAGCTCCTACAATGTAAAGCCCCTCATATAGTCCCCCGTCCAGCTCTGCGTCTAACTTTGTAAAGCCTGTAGGGATATATGGAGTGTTTACGCTGTCCGCTATACCGTCAATAAAGCTCTGTAAAAAGTAAGCTGTAGAGTTCTTTAAGTAGTTCTCGCGCTTTGCTTGCTCCTCTGCGTCCTGTATATGCTCTGCTTCCGCTACCGCAATTCTCAAGGCTTCTCTGTTACGCTGTAGAGCTTCGTTAGCGTCCTTAAATTCTCCAGTGGGGTTATATCTATAGCAAGTGATACTAAGCCCCTGTAAGCCCTCTACAAGCTCTCTTGCGGTCTTTTCTCCCGCTTCGTCATTATCTAAGGCAATAATAAGTGGCTGAGAGGGTTTAGCGGATTTGCATAACTCTATAAAAGCTCTGGCTTTTGTGGTAGTTCCTAAAGCTACAGCTTCTCCCCCTACTTCAATAATGCTCAGAGCGTCCAGCTCTCCCTCTACTACAAAAATAGGGCTTTTAGCTTTCTCAAGGGCTTTACGGTTAAAAAGCTGTATACTGCCTACTTTGCTCTTGCTGTATGGCTTCTGCTCCGCTGGTATCTCCGCTCTGGTATCTCTGGCTAAGTAGCTTGTGGGGCTTGTAGGAATGATTAAACGGGGGCTTGCTGGAGCATTAGGGGCTTTAGGGTGTCTCCATTCCGCTACATAGCCAAGCTTAAAGCGGTTAATAATCCCCTCGCTAAGTCCTCTCTGCTGGGGATAGTCCGTCTCTTTAATATGGCTATGTGCCTGTAAAAAGAAGTCCCTATAGTCCGTCTGCTGGCTCTTACTTTCTTGTGTGTATGTGTTTATGCGTATACTGTTGTGTGTATATTGTTCGTTTTCGTCTTGCTTTTGGTACTCTGGAACGGGGCTAAAATCATCAAAAGCGGAGCTTCTGCTGTAGCTATCTATGCTAATTCCGTATATCTGGCAAAGTCCCGCCAACTGCTGGTTGTGGTCTGTAGTGCTGTTAATAGCTCCGTAAAGGTCGAAAATGTCCCCGCCCTTATTACAGCTAAAGCACTTCCAGCTTGTACCGTCTTTAATGCTAAATGCCCCTGTTCCGTTGCGTCCGCTTCCACTCCCGCAAATCGGGCATACATACATATTAGCTCCCTTGCTCTTTTGCGTTACGCTCTCTACATAGCTTCTAAGGTAGCCCTTAAGCTGTTCTCTTGCTTCCTGTCTGTCCATATTCTAAAAAATCCTCGTTTCCCTGTTAAATTATGCGAAAATATTTATAGCGTTCCCTGTCTACGGCTCTCTGTTAGCCTTTAAGAAGATAGCCCCCACCCGCTCCAGATTTTCTTTTATAGGCATTTGCTGAGCTGTCTATATTATAGCACATAGCCCGCACTAAGGCGGGGCTGTGTGCGTTTCTTAAATATATTAGTTATATTAGTTATATTAGGGCTTTTCCGTCCATTTTCAGATCCGAGAAAAACGCTGAAAAGCCTTGTAAATCAAGGGTTTTCGGCTCTTTTCAAAAGTTCTCAAAAATATTTTAGTGAACCGTTACCCCCCAATTAGTGAACCGTCACCCCCCAATTAGTGAACCGTTACCCCCCAATTAGTGAACCGTTACCCCCGATTTTTGCAAGTGGGTACTCTCTTGCTGTGCTTGCTATGCTATGTTGCTTATGATGAAAAGGCGGAGAGTGTTAAGCTCCCCGCCCTCTGTATGGCTGTTATTCTGTAGGCTTCTCTTGTGATTTTTTCTTAGAGGTTGTCCGCTTCTTTTTCTGCTGGGCTTGCTCTTGCCGTTCTGCTTTTCTCTCAAGTCTGGCTGTTTGGTCTGGGTAGCTTTTCCATTTCATTTTTACCATAAGAGAAATAAATAGCTCATAGCTAAAGCCCTGTAGCTCTGTGTCTGTAAGCGGTTCTCCGTTGCTGTGGCAATAGCTCCAGCTTAAAGTCTCTCCCAGAGCGTCCATATCCCGCTCAAAAGGCTTAATAATACGCTGGTCTATATGTTTATCGGCTTCCATTACTTCATCATAAGAGGGAATAAACGGAGACGCACTTAAAAGAGTTTTTACGGCTATTGTGTCCTCGTTTTTCTTGCCTACATTCATATTTTTATGTTCTGCAATTTTTCGCAAGAGGTAGTAACTGTTGGGGTTTCTTTTGTTGTTTACGGTCTGTAGCTGTGCTGGGTAAGGCATTACGGGGTAGCCTAATAACATCTGGTAAAAGGTGTTGCCAAAAGTAAAGACTATATCCCCATTTCGTCTAACTTCTCCGCTGTCTGCGATATTTACAAAAGAGTATGATACAGTTTCCTTTTTCTGCCCTCTGCCCCGCTTTTCCTCTCCTGTTATGCTGGCTTGTCTCAGCACTTCCATATCAGCTTTAACTTGGTTTTTCGCTTCCTTTCGGTTTTTAAGCCCTCTACGCTCCATATATTCCTCTAAAGGAATGATAACAGTAGGGCTTTTAGCTCCTGTTACGGTTAGAGCAACTGTAATAGCGTCTAATAGCTGGTATGTGGAAGTCTTAAGCCCTGCCAGCTTAGCATAGTTAGGAATTGTAAGGGTAAAGCTCCCTTTTGCTATTGTAGCTGTTCCTGTTACTGGGTCTATTGTGGCGGTCTTTCCCTCAATGGCTCTCAGCTTTGTTAAGGCGTTTGTGGCTGTTCCTTGCCGTATTGTACTAAAAGGCTCTGCTCTGCGGGTATCTGCTGGGATTATTGTTGTTCTAAGCGGGGCTACAGTAACTTCATCTAACGGGGCTGTTACACCCGCTCCGCCTTGTTCTTTTATCTTAAGGGCTTCTAAAACGTTATTGTCTGTCATAGATTAAGCCCCCTCTCCCATAAGCAAGGAAATATAGCGGTCAAAGTTCTTAAGGTTCTTTCTTGCCCTTGCGGTATATCCCATTTCGGAGAGTTCTGTTTTTACTGCTTGAATAGCTTCATTTGTTGGCTTTAACTCTTCAATATCGACAGGCGGGAAAAGCTCTTTTATAAGTTTCCGTTTGCGTTCCTTTTCTTCTGGGTCTCCGTAAACTTCCCCATAAAAGATATAGACCAGATTATTAAAGCTGGAAAGCTGGCTCTCTAAAGTCTTTGTTGAGAGCTGTAAAGCTTCCATATCCTCAATATCATATACAGCCCCTATAATTTTCATAAGAGCGTTGAAAGCAAACAGATAGCGGAGAGCTGGCTTAAAAAGGTTATTTTGGCAAGCGTCAAGCTCTGCTATTTGTGCTTCACTTTCGGCTATGCTATCAAGACTATAAAAAGCACTTAACGGGTTCGGGGTTTCTTTGTAGTCTCCGTTTTCGTCTGTCTGGTTTTTTGTCGGGTTTTGGACTATAGCTATTCCCTTTTTTATAATCCTACTCCGCTTACTGTAATTTTTTAAGGTTTCTCTTGCTTCCGCTTCGCCTGTGAATTGCTCTGCAATATCAAATACAGTAGGCACTACAAGCTCTTTGTAGTTTGCTATCCCTATTTCTGCAAGTTCGCCCCAGCTTATTACTTCGTCCATATAATCAGATGGTTGCATATTACTAAAAACAGGTACAATTTTCTTTATATAGGCTTCTAATGCATTATACAAAGTTGGATAATCTGCTATAAATTCATCGAAAGAGCTTTGTAATTCTTCTAAGCTTTGGTCTGGTTCTGTGCCATCGTAAAGAGCTAAGCACTCCTCTAAAAGGTCGTACTTTGTAAGCTCTGGGGCTTCTTCGTAATAATGCCATTCGGGGTTTTTTTCGCTGTCCCCGTTAATGATTTTGCGGAGAAATTCATACATAGGATAAAGCGGAGCTTCTGCATTTGTTTGGGCTAACTCCGCCACTCCGTTCTTAAAAGATAGCCCTGGCAAGCATTCTAACGCTTCTGAAAGTTCTTTTTCTTCTTCAGCGGTTAAGGCTCCTATGGTTTTCCCTGTAGTCTCAGCGTAAAGCTCTATTACTCCGTCAATGCCTTTATAGAAAAGCTGATAATTTCTTAAAAGTCTCTCTTCGTTGAAGTGCTTAATTGTTTCCTCTGCGTCAGCTTGTTCTCCGTCTATAATAAGTTTGTGAGTGCTAAGGAAAAGCTCTTTTAAGGCTTCCTGCCAGTCCTCAAGGCTCATTCTATCGCTTCTTCTCCCGTCTGGGAGCTGATAGTAACCCTGCCCATAAGTTTTATTATAAACGGAGAGAATACGCTTGTTAGTTACAGCTTCTTCTTTAGTGGCTTCTATAGCGTTTCTAACGGTGGCGGGTGCTTCATCTGGATTTTCCATATAGAAAGAGAGAATGTTAAAAAGTAAGCTTCTATAGCAATCTCTAAGCGACTTTAGATATTCTTCCGCTTTGACTTTGTAACGGTCATATTGGCTTTGTGTCATTATTAAGGGGTACTCATCAGAGCGTTTTAATGCTTCGTCTGATTGCTGGCACATAGCCATAGTATTAGAGTAACGGGAATAGCCATTGTAGAATTGCTGAAAAAGCCCTTGCCCTCTGTTATATGCGTCAATAATAGAGCTGTAGAGGTCTCTATATACGCCGTAGGTGAAATAGTCCTTATCGGGGTTTAGGCTACTCTCCATTTTGTCAAAATCGGCTTGGGAAAAGAGGGGGTTATAGTCTGGGTCGCTCTTGTGTTTTACATCGTGTATGGTACTTGCTATTAGAGCTTTGCCGACTTCTTCGCCTGTCCAGCCTTTTTTCTTTAATAGGCTGTCAATGTTCTTAGCCATTATGCCCTACCCCCTATAATTGCTTCTAAAGCGTCCAGCTTTGCTTTTACTTCTACTGTGTCATAAGCCTTTAAGAGATTAGCAATAACAGTACTCTCTCTGTTAGCTTGCTCTGCGGTTACTTCTCCCGCTCTAACTCGGTTTAAGAGGTCTCCCAGAGCTATTACAATCTCTTTAGGGTCTAAGCGGTCTGTAAACTGGTACGGTGTCCCGCTCCCTGTATACTCTCCCTTAAGGGCTTCCGTATACTTTAGCTTAAAATCCAGTAGCTTCTCTGGCGGTATCTCTGTAAGGTCTGCTCCGTCTAAAGCGGTGTTAATACTCTCCAGAGTGTCCCCCAGCTTTTTTATTCTGGCTTCTTTTGTCATAGCGTAAGAGCTGTAGAGTTCGCTAAGCTGTTCCTGTTTCAGCTCTGCTATAGCCCCCTTAAGCTCCGCTTCCCAACTGCTACAAGTACTCTTGCTAATGTGGAGCTTATCGGCTATATAGCTGTAGCTTCGTCCCTCTGCTCTCAGCCTTATAAATTCTGTTTTCGTTTCCTGTGGCTTCATCGTATAAGCCCCCTCTCTGCTATGTGTATATCAGTATGTGTATATCTTCATACAGCTAACTACTCGCTTCTCTTTTAAAGGCTCTCTAACTGCCTTATTTTAACTTCTGCTAATGTATATTTTCGGAAGTTAAGCTATTTCAGCGTCAGAGATTTTTAGCGGTTGCGGGTATATCCTCTGTTCTTGCTTTTTAATAAAATCGCAATGTGTCTGTACACTTGCTTTGCTTGCTATTCTTCATTCCCTTATCAGCTACAGAGTAGCGTAGCCCCGCTTTTGCGGGTTTGGGGTCTGGGAATACCAGTAAGAATAAGCATAGCTGTACAGGTTTGCACTGCTTGCCAGTTTGCAAAGTGGGTACCGCTGTGCATTGCTTGCTAAGTATGTTAGCTTCATTTCCGCTTATGCACTACTACGCCGTTTTTCGGTGGTGAGTAAGTGCGCCCTTTAGGAATTTTTCTTATTCTTCCTCTTTGGGCTTCCGCCTGTTCTCCTCAATAATCGGAGTGCCAGTAGAGATAAAAGCCTGTAGGCTCTCCTCTGATACTCTCCAGTACTTCCCCATTTTTACAGCGGTAAGCTTGCCAGCCTTTACATAGTTATAGAGAGTTCTTTTAGTTACTTTCAGAATGTCCGCCACTTCGTCCAGCGTGTAAACTTTAATATCTGCCATTGTCTTTATTTTCCTTTCAGAGCTTCCTCTAAAATAGAGTGTACTAAGTCATTGACGCTACGCCCATCTGCTTTAGCCTTTCCCTTGAGCTTCTCAAGTAGAGAGGGCTGTATAAGCAACTGTAAGCGTTTGCTTTTAGTCTCAATATAGAGCGGGTTAACTTTGTACCCCTCTGGAGCGTGGGCTGTGGTAGTGGTAGCTGGTGCTTCCTCTTTGGTTACTGCCTCCTCTGCTGGAGTGCTGATAAACTGCATAGCGGGGTTAAGGTCAGCCTTAAAGCTCTTTTTCTGTGCCATTGTTTCCGTTCTCCTCTCCTAATATCTCGTCTACGAGGGCTTTATAGTCCGCTGTAGCGTTGCTTCTGGGTGCATAGTTAAAAATATTCTGTTTCGTTGCTTGAGCTTCTACAAGAGCTGTACACTCTCTTATTTTTGCCTTGTAGAGCTTTGTATTAAGGCTCTGGGCTGTTTGCTCCAGCATCTCCGCCACTTCCCGCCTGATAATAGAGCGTCCATTATAGCGGGTTAACACAATGCCCATAATAGTTAAAGCTGGGTTACAGTACTTCTTTACTGTCTGTATGGTGCTGTTGAGCTGGCTAATGCCCTGTAAGCTATAAATATCAGCTTGAGCGGGAATAATAGCCCCCTTGCAAGCTGTCAGAGCGTTAATAGTCAGTATTCCCAAAGCTGGCGGGGTATCAATAATACAGAAGTCATAAGCGGAGCTAAGGCTGTCCAGAGCTTCTTTAAGGCGGTACTCTTTCCCTGTCTCCGTTATAACTGCGTCAGCTCCAGCCAGAGCGGGAGAGCTTGCTATAATGTCTCCCTGTTCTGTATGCTGTATTTCCTCTTTAGCGGTCTCTGGTCTCTGCAATACTCCCATAGCGTTATAGCCTTGCGTATTTGCTCCCAGCGTATAGCTAAGGTTTCCCTGTGCGTCAAGGTCTACATACAATACAGAGTAGCCTTTAAGAATAAGCCCCGCCCCTATTGCTAAGGCTGTAGTACTCTTTCCTACTCCGCCTTTTTGATTGATTATAGAAACAGTTTTCATTGCGATTAACTCCCCCTTATCTTAGTATATGTGTATACTGGTATGTGTATGCTTTCAATTAGAAAATAGCCTGTGATATGGCTTCGCTACAGCCGTTTTTAGCCTTGTCTATAGCGTGGTTGTAAATCATTGTTGTTGCTATGTTAGCGTGTCTTGCAAACTGCTGTACTTCTGTAATGTCTTTTCCCGCTAAAAGGGAGAGCGTTACAGCAGTATGTCTAAGGCTGTGAGCTGTAAGTCTGGAGCTGTCATAGCCAGCACTTTTAAGCCGTTCTTTTACAAGTCCGCTAACGGAGCGGGTAGTAATACGCTGTCCGCTGTTATTGTGGCTGGTAGAAGTAAAAAGCGGGTCTGTCTCTGCTACTGCTCCTCTGGCTGTCAAGTAAGCTCTGATAGCCTTTTCTACCTGCGGAGAGATTTTAATATACTCTGTCTTTTCCTCTCTGCCCTTGCCCTGTACATAAAGTACAGTAAAGTCTCCAGCCGTTCTAATGTCTCCTACATCGGCTCTAACTACTTCAATCGTTCTAAGTCCGCCTGTAATCATCAGCGTTAAAATAGCGTAGTCTCTAAGCCCCTTGAGAGTGTCCCGCTCTACTGCGTCCAGCACTTCTTTTACTTGTCGGCTGGTGAGGTAGTCCTTTTTATGGTCTCTGTTTAGCTTCGCTCCCTTAAGGTGTTCTGCTATGTTAGGGTAAAGCCCCTCTTGAGCTGTCCACTTAAAAAATAACTTTGTTGCGGTGATATAGTTCTGTACCGTTGTCGGCTTGTGTCCGCTGGCTCTAAGTTCTTCTCTAAAGGCTACTATATCCTCTCTCTGTGGCTGTCTAATGCCATTAAGAGAAAAGTAGTTAAAGAGCTGTCTTAAGGCTCTTGTATAGGTCTCAACGGTTTTAGGCGTTGCGTCCAGATACTCTAAAAAGCGGGTAAAAAGCTCCGATCCTACTGTCTGCTGGGCTACTATTTCGCCCTTGCTCTGTACTATCTGTAATTCGTTCATACTGTAGCCCTCTCTCCGTATATTGTTGTGTGTATGCTGATATGTGTATATCAATGTATGTATGCTCACTACACTTATTATTATACTCAAAAGTTATTGCTCTGTCAAGTACTATTTTCATATATCATCATAAAAACACACAATATTTACAATTTGAATGCAAAAACAAAAGCCCAGCCTTTTATAGCTGAGCTTCTGCGTTATTCTGTTTACTGATTATCCAGCGGGACTACTGCAAGCGTTTTTCCCAGCGGAGCTAATACCTTTAGAATGGTGTCAATCTGGGGGCTTGTAATCCCCTTTTCCATTCTGGCTATAATCGGCTGTTTTACCCCG
>CAZWCZ010000045.1:0-10333 GCA_964632165.1 uncultured Lachnospiraceae bacterium
AAATTTTATATATAATTTGAACTATTTTAACGTTTCCTCTTTTTCCAGCAAATCCGGTCGGAATTTTTTTGTGCGTGCAATCGATTGTTCTTTACGCCATGCTTCAATTTTCGCATGATGACCGGAAAGCAGCACATCCGGAACACGCATTCCGTGATATTCCTCCGGTCTTGTATATTGCGGATGTTCCAAAAGATTTCCCGTAAAACTCTCATAAGCAGCAGAATCTTCGTTATTCAATACTCCCGGAACCAATCTTGAAATTGCATCAATCATTACCATTGCCGGAAGTTCTCCTCCGGTAAGGACATAATCTCCTATGGAAACAAAATCTGTTGCAACCGTTTCTAACGCCCGTTCATCAATTCCCTCATAATGTCCGCATAAAAACACAAGATTTTCTTCCGTTGCAAACTCTCTTGCCATTTCCTGACAGAACGGATGCCCCCATGGAGTCACATAGACCACCCTTGGTCTTTTCGCTGCTCCGGTATTCGCTTCAATGTCTTCACAGACAGCATGATAAGTGCGTACTACCGGTTCCACTGACATCAGCATTCCGGCGCCTCCTCCATACGGATAATCATCTACACGCTTGTGTTTATCCAAGGTATAGTCGCGAATGTTGACTGCTTTCACCGACAGAAGATTTTTCTCCATGGCACGCCCGATAATGCTTGTGTTAAGTCCCTGTTCGATCATTTCCGGAAATAATGTCATTACATAGAAATTCATATCGTTCTCCTACTGTTTCCTTATCATCAATCAGTCAGCAAGCCCCGGAAGAAGTCTTACCACTACCTTCTTTTCTTCCATTGAAACATCCAGGACACAGTCATTAATATATGGAATCAGAATTTCCTTTTTTCCGCTTCCCTTTACAACAAATACATCATTTGCACCGGTCTGTATCACTTCTACAAGTTTTCCGACCTTCTCTTCTTCTTCCGTCACAACCTGACATCCGATCAGATCACATATAAAGTATTCGTCTTTTTTCAAAGGAACTGCCTGTTCACGTGTGATCAGAAGATCTTTTCCTTTGTATTTTTCAATATCATTGATTGTATCAATGCCTTTAAATTTCAAAATTGCAAGATTTTTAAAAAACTTTACTGATTCAATTTCCAAAAATTTCTGTTCCTTACCTGTATCTAAAAATACAGACTTCAACTTTTTAAATCTTTGTACATCATCCGTGGTTGGATATACTTTAACTTCACCGTGCACGCCATGCGTATTGGCGATCACCCCGACTCTGAGTAAGTTTTCTTCCATCTGATTCTACTCCTATTTCTGAATAAAAAACGCAGAGCGATCATATGGGCCCTGCGCTTTTTTCTTATCCAAACAGCAAATCTTACTGAAGGATTTCTACAACAACCTTCTTATCGTCCTTTGTAGACGCTGCTTTAACTACCGTACGAATAGACTTTGCAATACGACCCTGCTTACCGATCACCTTGCCCATATCTTCCGGAGCTACTTTTAACTCCACAAGAATTGTCTTATCGTTTTCCGTTTCTGTAACAACTACCTCTTCCGGATGATCTACCAGTGCCATAGCGATAACTTTGACTAATTCCTTCATATCTTTACGCACCTTTCTGAAAGCTTGTTATTGCAGACTACTTAATACCTGCCTTCTTGAATAACTTAGCTACGGTTTCTGTTGGCTGTGCACCATTAGCGATCCACTTCTGAGCTTCTTCTGCATTGATTTCGAATGCACTCGGAGTTCTGGTAGGATCATATGTTCCGATCTCAGCGATGAACTTACCATCTCTTGGGGAACGAGAATCAGCTACAATGATTCTATAAAAAGGTGCCTTCTTCTGTCCCATTCTCTTTAATCTAATCTTTACTGCCATTGTTTTTTCCTCCTAGAAAATAGATTGTTTAATTTGTTTATATGAATTATCGATATATTCGATAAGACACTTCTTGTTATTTTCCAAACGGGAATTTGCCTCCCATTCCCGGGATCCCGCTAAAACGGTGTTTCCCTTTGCCTCCCATCATGCCGGAAAGCTGTTTCATCATCTTTTTCTGTCCTTCCATCTGCTTAACCAGACGGTTTACCTCGCTGATATCAACGCCGGCTCCCGCAGCAATCCTGCGTTTTCTGGAAGGATTCAACAATGCCGGATTGGATCGTTCTGCCGGTGTCATGGAATAAATGATCGCCTGCACGCCTTTGAACATATCATCATCCAGTTCTACATCCTTTAACTGTCCGCTCATCCCCGGCATCATATTCAGAATCTGGTTGATTCCGCCCATCTTTTTCATTTGATCAAACTGTTCCAGCATATCATTAAAATCAAACTCCGCTTTTTTCATTTTGCGGGTCATTTCCCTGGCCTTTTCTTCATCAAAATCAGCCTGGGCTTTATCGATCAGCGTCAGGATATCTCCCATGCCAAGGATCCGGCTCGCCATGCGGTCCGGATAAAACGGTTCCAGATCGGAAAGCTTCTCGCCCATACCGACATATAAAATTGGAAGTCCTGTTACCGAACGAATGGAAAGTGCTGCACCACCTCTGGTGTCACTGTCCATCTTTGTAAGGATAACACCGGTCAAAGGCAGTTTTTCATGGAACGTTTTTGCAACATTTACTGCATCCTGACCTGTCATCGCATCTACAGTCAACAATGTATTGGTAATCGGAAGTTCTGCCGAAATCTCAATCAGTTCCTCCATCATTTCTTCATCAATGTGCAGTCGTCCGGCAGTATCGATGATTACGACATTATTACCGTTTTTTTCTGCATACTCCATACCGGCTTTGGCAATGTTTAACGGTCGGATACCGGTTCCCATGGAAAACGCATCGACCCCCTGCTTCTCTGCATTGATCTTTAACTGTTCGATCGCAGCCGGACGGTATACGTCACACGCTACCAAAAGCGGCTTTTTCCCTTTGCTTTTTAACTGTCCCGCGATTTTGGCTGCCGTCGTTGTTTTACCGGCACCCTGCAGACCGCACATCATGATTACGGTAGTCTGATTTCCCGGAAGAATGGTAAGCTCTGTTTTCTCTTCGCCCATCAGGCGGACAAGTTCTTCATTTACTATCTTGATTACCATCTGTCCCGGTGTTAAACTGTTTAACACATCCTGACCTACGGCACGTTCCTGCACGGCAGCAGTAAAACTTTTTACTACCTTAAAATTAACATCGGCTTCCAGTAAAGCCATCTTAACTTCTTTTAAAGCTGCTTTAACATCATCTTCTGTTAAGCGTCCTTTGCCTCTTAAATTTTTAAAAACATTCTGCAGTTTTTCGGAAAGGCTGTCAAATGCCATCTGATTACTCCTCTATTCCACCTTACAATTCTGCAATCACTTGTTTAAGTAATTGCCTGGCTCTCATAATTTCTGTATGGGTGATCTGTTCTTCTCTTTCAAGAAGTCCGGTTACTTCTGTCAGTTTTTCTTCCATATCCTGAAATTTTTCTACCAGATGAAGTACTGACTCATATTCTTTCATTTTTTTTGTACACCGTTTTACAATGTCGTGTACGCCTTGTCTTGATATGCCCTGCTCATCCGCAATCTCCGCAAGAGACAGATCGTTCAGAACATAATCCTCAAAAATCTTTTTCTTATGTTCGTCCAGCAATTCTCCGTAAAAATCAAATAAGAGAGAAAGTTCTACAATTTCTTCTACAAATTCTTTCATTAAAAATACCACCTGTAAAGCTTTTTTCTTTACATACAGGTGGTATTTTACTACATGTTTTTGATGCTGTCAAGTAATTTCTTTGACAGATTTGATTTTTCTTTTTTTCTGCCGCTTTTATATTATCTGCTATCTTAGGAGATCATTTGGATCAATTTTCCTAAAACCGGTTCAAACTTCGCACCATACCAGTGATTTTTTTCTTCCGCCGTTGCTTTGATACAGGATACCGTGTAATCTGCAGCAATTTTAGCTGCGTCATACGCTGTTTTTCCATTCAGTAACGCTCCTACAAACGCAGAAGCATAAATGTCTCCGGTTCCGTGACAGCTGTTTGTTAAAAGTTCATGCTCATAATAGGAATATTTTCCTTCTTCGCATATTACAACACCTGTCTTCCCTTCCTGATAAGAAATCCCCGTAAAAATAATATTTTTGTATCCGAGTGCTTCCATTTTTTCCAGAAGCTGATCGATATAAGCACGATCATACTGTGCTTTATATTCCGTATCCGTCAGAAAGCAGGCCTCTGTAATGTTTGGCAAAATATAATCTGCCTTACTGCAAAGACCCTTCATTTCCTCTACAAACGCCATATCAAACCCAGGATACAAGGTTCCGTTATCTGCCATTGCCGGATCCACAATAAGAAGGCTGTTCTCTTTTTTTGTCTCATGATAAATATCCATCACGTACTCTATCTGCTTTTTACTTCCAAGATATCCGGTATATACGGCATCAAATGTAATATTTTCTTTTATCCAGTGATCTTTTATCGCCGGCATGTCCTCTGTCAGATCACGAAAAGTATACCCTTTAAATCCGGCAGTATGTGTTGAAAGTACTGCCGACGGTAAAATGCAGGTTTCCATTCCGCATGCAGAGAGTATCGGCAATGCTACGGTAAGTGAACACTGGCCGACACAGGAAACGTCCTGAATGGTAAGGATTTTTTTATAAGAAGTCATCGTTCATTCTCCTTTGTTTTTTTCTTTCAGTATACTCAGATTTGGTATTTCGTAAATATCCAATTTAAAAACAATAGATATGACCAGTTTTACTTTTTCTTTCTGCGTTCCCGGCGAACCCGATTAATCTGTCGCTCAAAGTCTCCACTCTGCAAAAGTTCTGCAAGAACATATTGTTCAAACACAGGAACCGTGCAGGAATAAAAGCCAAGCCTTTTTTCAAATGTATTCAAAAGAAGTTTCGGAAGAACCATATAGCCTACTCGGATAGACGGTGCAATAGTTTCAGAAAACGTATTCAGATAAATGACCGGAACATCGCTTCCCATAGAAAAGATAGGGTCTACTGCCTTTTTTGATATTGTCAGTTCAGAATCATAATTATCTTCAATAATATAACCATTTCTCTTTTTGACCCAATCCAGATATTCAAGCCGCTTGGATACATTGGCCGTTATGCCGCTTGGATAGCTGTGAAACGGCGTCACATGAAGCACACTTGCTTTTGAATCCTGCAATTCGCAGGATGAAATCCCATCCTGCTTCAATTTCAAAAATTCGCAGGTAATCCCGTTTGCCTGATACACCTGACGTATTTTTTCATAAGACGGATCTTCTAAAGCAAACACGGCATGCGTATCTTTCAACATCTGTGCGATCAGACTATATAAATATTCCGCACCGGAACCAATGACAATCTGTTCAGGAGAAACCAGCATACCGTTATTCCTTGCGAGATAAGCCGAAATAGCTTCCCGAAGTTCTGCGCAGCCATGATTTGGTGACTTTATTAAAATATCAGTATTATAGTCAAGCAATACCTTTCTCATTGTTTTTGCAAGTACCGAAAACGGAAATGTATTTTTTTCTGTTGTTGCAGAAGTCAGGGTCATTTTTTTCGGCTGCATCTGGCTTCCGTCTGCTATTGTATGGAATTCCGCCTTACGATACGTAACGTAATAGCCGCTCCGTTGTCTGGCTTCCATATAGCCTTCTTCACATAAAATTGCATACGCATGTTGAACCGTGATCACGCTGACCCCTGTTTCTTCCGCAAGTATCCGTTTGGAAGGAAGCTTTCTTCCGTATGCAAAATTTCCGTCTTCCATATCTTTCCGCAAATACTCATATAACTGCAGATATGCCGGCTTACCGTTTGCATTGATATGATATTTCATTTTCTTCAAGCTCCCTAAAATATATTCTGCCTGTCTCCTTATCTGCAGATAACTGATCTTTCAATTCTTCCAGATCAGAAAACCTGATTTCTTTTCGTACAAAATGAAGTAATTCAATTTCTGCCGGAAGTCCGTATAATTCTGCATCACAATCATACAAAAAAGTTTCTGTTGCATAGGAAGCAGAAGTTTCTACCGTCGGTTTTGTTCCGATATCCGTGATCCCATAAAACGATGTTCCTGCAATCTGTGTTCTGGAATAATATACTCCGGCTGCAGGACGAAGTTTCCCATCCGGAAAAGCCACATTAATCGTAGGTGTTCCCAAAGTTCTTCCAACCTTTTTCCCATGATGTACTATTCCTGAAAATGAATACGGACGACCAAGCATTGCAGTTGCCGAACGCATATCTCCGTTTAAAACGGCTTCACGTATTCTGCTGCTGCTGACTTCAGCCCCTTGACAGCACTCTTTTTCCATACTTTCAAAAGAAAATCCGTATTTCTCTGCTAATTGTTCCAAAAGAGCGACATTACCCGTACGATCTTTTCCAAACCGAAAATCCTTCCCGACACATAAGCTTTTCATATGAAGTTTCTCGATCAGAATTTTTTTTACAAAAGCTTCCGGATCTAATCCTCTGTTTTCTTTAGTCATCGGGAACAGAACATATCCTTCGATCCCAAATTTTTGCAAAGTATCCCGTTTTTCTTTTTCTGTCAATAAAAAAGGCATCTGATTCTTTTCACAAAGATCCGAAGAAAAATCAAAGGTAAATACAATCGGCGTACATCCTTTCTCCTTTGTCTGACAGATCCTGTTTAAAAGCTTTTGGTGTCCGATATGGATACCATCAAATTTCCCAATTGTAACAGCGGTTTTTTTCCACTGCACCATCTCTGACTTATTTATAATCTTCATTGCTTTCCTCTTAGAGAAACATTTTAAACGGAACATACACGCAGCCCGTTTTTTCATAAATCCCAAGAAATATATCTTCACTTGTATAAGCACGATAGCGATTCAAAAAAAGGTCATTTTCCGTCTCCGAACCTTCTTCTGACAATACTAACGCACTTTCCGGGAGCTGATTCCCGTTCTTTAGCCACTTATCCGCATCTGCTTTTGTCGTTATTTTCCCGCAGGAAGAAAACACATTTTCGACAGGTGTCACATGCCCTTCCAATAATCCTTCATCACGCAGTTTCTCAACTTCTGATAATTTTAAACTGTTCTCTACGAAAAATGAACCGGACTTTAAGCGTACCAAAGATTTCATGCAGGCACAGGTACCTAACCGTTCTCCTATATCCCTGCACAGGCTGCGGATATAAGTTCCCTTTCCGCAAACCACAGTAATTACCGCTTCTTTCAGTACGCCTTGTTCTTCCGTTGCATTTTCTACATTTATAGAATATATGGTAACCGGACGTGCTGCACGCTCTATCGTCTTGCCTTCTCTCGCATATTCATAGAGCTTTTTCCCGTCTACTTTAATTGCCGAATACATTGGAGGGATCTGTGCATATTCCCCCTGGAATTCTACAACTGTCTCCTCTAAATCCTTCTTGTTACAGTGTACCGAAAGTTCTTTTACTATGCTTCCGGTCATATCTTCCGTATCTGTTGTGATTCCAAAAACCATCTCTGCACGATAGACTTTTATCTTATCGGTCATCATATCGCAAAGCTTTGTGGCTGTCCCCAGACATACCGGAAGCACCCCCTCTGCCTCCGGGTCCAATGTCCCGGTATGTCCGATACGTTTCATCTTTAAAATGCCACGCAGCTTTGCCACAACGTCATGAGAAGTATATCCTTTTTCTTTATAGATATTGATAATCCCATCCATTCTTATATAACCTACATCTGATCGTCAGCTGTTTCTTCTCTGTCCGGGATCTCAGCAATCACATCATCGATCAGCTTTGACATGTGTACACCATATTCAATGGACTGGTCTACAGTAAAAAACAGCTGTGGTGTGTTACGAAGATTTAGTGTGTGTGCAAGCTTTCCCCGAAGGAACGGAGCTGCACTCTTTAATCCTTTTAAAGTATCCTGCTGTGCCTGCTTATCTCCGAGAATACTTACATAAACTTTGGCTGTTTTTAAATCCGGAGCAACTTCCACTGCTACAATGGATGTCATTGGATGGATCCTCGGATCCTTCAGCTCAGAACGGATCAGAACAGAAAGCTCCTTCAGAACTTCCTGGTTGATTCTTGTACTTTTAACACTGTTTTTTCTCATTTTCTAGGTACCTCTACCATCTTATATAATTCTACCTGGTCAAATTCCTGCAGATCGCTGAATTTTTCAAATACAAGACCACATTCATATCCGGTCGCTACTTCTTTTACGTCATCCTTAAATCTCTTCAAAGATGCAAGCGGTCCGTCAAAAATCTGTGTTCCTTCTCTTGTGATCCTTGCTTTACATCCACGCTCGATCTTACCGTCAAGAACATACGAACCGGCGATCACACCGATACCGGAAGCCTTAAATGTCTGTCTGACTTCTGCATGGCCGATTACCTTTTCTTCATACTGAGGGTCTAACATGCCCTTCATTGCTGATTCAACATCTTCGATCGCATTATAAATAACACGATATAATCTGATGTCAATGCCTTCTCGTTCTGCAGTATCCTTTGCTACATTGTCAACCTTTGTATTAAATCCGATAATGATTGCCTTCGATGCACTGGCTAATGTAACATCCGATTCATTGATGGCACCAACACCGCCATGGATCACACGAACTGCAACTTCTTCATTGCTCAATTTCAGCAGGCTTTGCTTTACTGCTTCTACAGATCCCTGAACATCGGCTTTAATGATCAGGTTCAGTTCCTTGATATTTCCCTCCTGAATCTGATCGAACAAATTAGTAAGATTGAGTGACTTCTTGCTGTCTTCGATCAGTCTTTCTTTATCCTTTGAAATGAATGCTTCTGCAATAGTTCTTGCTTCCTTTTCATTTTCTGTAGTCATAAATATCTCACCTGCTCCCGGAACACCATTCAGTCCCAGAATTTCTACAGGCGTAGACGGAAAGGCTTCTTTCACTCTTCTGCCCTTATCGTCTACCATGGCACGGACTTTACCGTAAGCAGAGCCGATCACTATGTTGTCTCCTACATGCAAGGTACCCTTCTGTACCAGAATAGTTGCAACAGGTCCTCGTCCCTTATCTAACTGTGCCTCAATAACGATACCTCTTGCTTTTCTGTTTGGATTTGCTTTATATTCCGCTACTTCTGCCGTCAGCAGAACCATCTCCAAAAGCTTGTCGATTCCTTCCTTGGTATGTGCAGATACCGGAACAAAAATGGTGTCGCCACCCCATTCTTCTGCGATCAGACCATGCTCGATCATTTCTTGTTTTACACGTTCGATATTTGCAGCCGGCTTATCAATTTTGTTGATTGCCACAATAATTTCAATTCCAGCTGCCTTTGCGTGGCTGATAGCCTCAACCGTCTGCGGCATAACGCCGTCATCCGCTGCTACAACTAAAATTGCGATATCTGTAGACTTTGCACCACGCATACGCATTGCTGTAAATGCCTCATGTCCCGGTGTGTCAAGAAATGTGATCTTTTCTCCGTTTGCTTCTACCATATAAGCACCGATGTGCTGTGTGATTCCGCCTGCTTCTCTTGAAGTAACATTGGTTGCACGGATTGCATCAAGCAAGGAAGTCTTACCATGGTCAACGTGACCCATTACGCATACTACCGGAGGTCTCTTTACCATGTTTTCTTCTGATTCTTCGCTCTCTTTTAATAATTCTTCCACCAGGTCGACCTTAACTTCTTTCTCAGCAATGATTTCATATTCCAAAGCGATTTCTTCTGCTTCTTCAAAGGAAATTTCCTGATTGATGGAAACCATCTTTCCTGCAAGGAAAAGCTTTTTAACCAAAGCGGATGCCGGCTGTTTCATTTTATCTGCCAGTTCTTTTAAAGTTAATGTCTCAGGGATCGTGATCGTTTTGATCTCTTCTTCCTTCTTTTCTTCCTTTACTACTACCGGCTTAATGAAAGCACCCTTTCTGTTCGGATCCTTTTTCCCTTTCAACAGCTTATCGAAATCTTCCTCATGATCTTTCTTTTTCTCACGAGCCTTATCACGGTCTCTGTTGGAAAATGCTGCGGCTCTCTGCTCTTTTGTCAGTTCATTTGCAAGGTCGGATTTGATAGAACTCTTTTCTCCGCTCTTATAGTTTTTGGAAGACTGCCTTCTGTCATGTGCTGCATCCTTATCCATATCTTTATCAAAGAATTTATCTTTTCCGTATCCTCCCTGATTTCCGGAACGGTTTCCAAAATTCTGCGGACGGTCTCCCTGCGGTCTCTGACCGTATGGACGGTCTCCCTGCATCGGTCTTCTCTCTCCCTGCGGACGGTCTCCCTGCGGTCTCTGACCATATGGACGATCTCCCTGCATCGGTCTTCTCTCTCCCTGCGGACGGTCTCCCTGCGGTCTCTGAC
>CAZWCZ010000046.1:0-9849 GCA_964632165.1 uncultured Lachnospiraceae bacterium
ATGGCAACAAAAGAGAAATACAGACATATGCATCAATAAAATGAATAAATATAAAAATAAATGAATAAATATGTTGACAAATAAAAGAAAATGAAGTATAGTTCATGCATAAAGATTAGTTTTTTTTGTTTTAGTGACCGAAGAGGAGGACTTAATTTATGAAAAAATGGATGAACTATGCTAAAATGATCGCGGCAGCGGGAACGGCACTTGCTGTGATACTTTCCGGAGGTACATCGACGCTGGCTTGTACCGGAATTTATGTTGGAAGCGGAATTAGTGAAAACGGAAGTACCTACATGGGGCGCTCAGAAGATATCGGAGACATGTACGGAAAAATTTTTGGAGTTGCGGCGGCACAGAAAATAGAACCGGGTACAGTGTATAAAGATGCATACGGATTTGAAATGGAGTACGATAAATTTGAATATCCTTCGGTAACCTATGCATACACCTATGTAAAAGATTCTCCAAAGTACGGAGAAACCATGGCAGATGAAAATGGAGACCCGTTGGGAGAGGCATATGCAGAGGCAGGGCAGAATGAAAAAGGACTCAGTATGTCTGCAACGGTCAGCACAAGTTATAATAAGGCGGCAGAAGCGGCTGATCCTTTAGTGGATACGGGCTTATGTGAAATTTCGATGGCTTCCCTGATTCTTGGCGGAGCAGCAACTGCCAAAGAAGCTGTCGATTTGATGGCTGCCATACTGGATACCTATGGTGCAGGAGAATGTAATTCCGTTATGTTCAGTGATCCTAATGAAACCTGGTATTTTGAAATTGTGTCCGGACATCAGTATGCGGCAGTGAAAATGCCGGAAGAGTACGCTTCGGTACAGCCAAATATCATGTTGCTCGGTGTAATTGATGTGACGGACACGGAACATGTAGTTGTGTCCGAAGGATTAGTAAAGACAGCAGAAGAAAACGGTTTTTTACAGACAGACGAAAATGGAAATATTGATGTGGCAAAGACCTACGCTTGTGAAAACAGCGGCATGGGACAGTATGTACGTTATTGGCAGGGACTTTTTTATCTGAATGAGGAGGCAGCACAGGCACTGGATCCTACGGCAATTCAGAATAATGTCAATCCGGTAGATCTTTATATTAAACCAACGAAAAAACTGACGACAATGGACATTTTTAAACTGCTTGCTTGCCGTGGAGAAGGGTCGACGTATGATGCCGATGCCGGCAGTGCAAATTATGCCATCGGAAATAACAGACAGGCGGAATGCCATGTTTTCGAAACAAGGGCGGATATGCCTGCAGCTTTAGCAACAATTCAGTGGCAGGCGATGGCAGATGCTGAGTTTTCTGTTTTTGTTCCGTACTATTCTGCTTTACTGACAGAAGTATCGAAAACATATGATAACGATGCAACGGCAAAGAAAGATGAGAATCGTACCATTATCATAGACGAGGATTTTTTAGAACAGGTAAAGGATTCCATCAACTGGAATTTCCAAATAATCAATTATCTTTGCTACTATAACAGAGAGCTTTGTGCAGACGGTGTAAAGATATGTTTGCATCAGTATCAGGAAAGTCTGGTTCAGCAACAGACAGCTGTGGATGAAAAAATGATGGAATTTTATGAAGAGGATCCGGAGCTGGCCGTGAAAATGGCAAATGCACTTGGTAAGGATCTGGCACAGCAGGTATTGGAGTTCAGTAATGCTATAAAGGAAGAACTGATTGCTTATTTGAACGGAGAAAAGGAGACACCATTTGTTCCAAGCGTAACAGGAATGCTTCCTGTTTATACGGTAGAACATGCGCAGGAGGCAGAGGAAGAAGTTTACACGGTGATCAAGGGGGATTGCCTTTGGAGTATTGCGGCCTCCTATTATGGTGACGGGACGAAATGGACACTTATTTATGAAGCAAACAAGGGACAGATCACACATCCGGATTGGATTGAAATCGGACAGAAGTTTGTAATTCCTGCGGCAGAGTAACTATCATGCCACAGAAGGAAGGACATCAAAAGCAGATTCGCAGAAAAGACGCGTTATCTGCTTTTTTTTTTCGACAGGATATGTTATACTGTATCCAAATGCAAATCGGACGGAGGAAACGAAGATGGACAGCAAAGAACTGGAACGGATTTTTTCGGATACTGCTTATGTAAGAACCGGTGGCTCACCGGAAGAACTGCGGTGTGCAGAGTATTTAAAAGAACAGTGTGCAAAGCTTGGAGGAGAAGCTTTCCTTGAGCCTTTTCAGGTAGATATGTCGGAGATCCAAGAGGCAAGCCTTACGGCGGACGGAAAGGAAATCAACTGTAAGGGATACCGCATGACGGGAACGGCACAGGTGGAAGCCCCATTCTATTATCTGAGAGCAACGGACAAATATTCTCTTTCCTTGTGTAAAGGAAAGATCGTTATGGTAGATGGTTATATGGGTGGCTGGCTTTATAAGGACATCACAGAACATGGCGCGGTCGGATTTATCACATATGACGGAAATGCCAATTATGCAGATGAAGACATTGATCAGAGAGAACTTCGCAAATATGTCAGTCAGGGAACTGTGATTCCGGGAGTAAATATCAATGCAAAGCAGGCGATCGCATTGATCCGGAATGAGCCGGAAACAGTAAAGATCACAATAGCACAGGAAGAGTTTATGGGAGAGTCCCATAATGTGATCCTGAATCTTCCGGGAGAAACGGAAGAATATATCGTTTTAACGGCGCATTATGATTCCACTTCGCTTTCTCAGGGTGCTTATGACAATATGTCCGGAAGTGTCGGACTGCTTGGCCTGGCAGAACATTTTATCGGCAGAAAGCACCGTTACGGACTTCGATTTGTATGGTGTGGTTCAGAGGAACGGGGACTTCTTGGTTCCAAGGCCTATGTCAGTGCACATGAAGATGAATTAAAGAACGTGGTACTGAACATCAATCTTGACATGATCGGATGCATCATGGGCAAATTTATTGCCTGCTGTACGACGGAAGACAAGCTGGTACATTTCCTGCAGTATTTTGCCGGAATACAGGGCTTCGGAATTTCGGTCTCTGACGGAGTGTATTCCAGTGATTCCACCCCGTTTGCGGACAAGGGGGTTCCGGCACTTTCCTTTGCGCGCATTGCACCGAACAATACGGCAACGATCCATAACCGCTATGATACGGTCAAGGTAATGAAGATGGAACAGATGCAGAAAGATATGGAGTTCATCATTTCCTTTACCGAACTTATGGCAAATGCCGCATGCTGTCCGGTAGACAGAAAGATCCCGGATAAGCTGAAGGAAAAACTGGACAACTACATGCTCAGAAAAAGAGAAGAAAAATAAAGAAGAAAGGGAAGAGGACAAATAAATGGGAAACGCAACATTTTCCGGCGGTATTCATCCGTATGACGGAAAAGACCTTTCAAAGGATAAACCGATCATTAAACTGCATCCGGCAGGGGATATGGTATATCCTTTGAGTCAGCACATCGGTGCACCGGCTGTTCCGGTTGTGGCAGTCGGAGACAGTGTACTGGCAGGACAGAAAATTGCAGAAGCAGGAGGATTTGTTTCTGCGCATATCATAAGTGCGGTATCGGGAAAAGTAAAGGCAATTGAACCGAGACAGACGGTGGCAGGCACAAGTGTGATGTCTGTTGTAATTGAAAATGACGGAGCTTATCAGACGGTAGAAGGATTTGGAGAAAAGAGAGATTATACTTCACTTTCTGCAGATGAGATCCGTGAGATCGTAAAAGATGCCGGTATTGTAGGCATGGGCGGTGCGGGATTTCCGACACATATCAAACTTGCACCGAAGAAAGAAAGTGAGATCGACTATATTTTGGTCAATGCTGCGGAATGCGAGCCTTATCTGACATCGGATTATCGTGAAATGATGGAGGAACCGGAAAAACTGGTGGGCGGTCTGAAAATCGTGCTTCAGATGTTTCCAAAGGCAAAAGGACTGATCTGCATAGAGGATAATAAGCCGGCGGCAGCAGCAGTACTTCGCGAATTGGTAAAGAATGAGAAAAAGATAGACGTTAAAATACTGAAAGCAAAGTATCCGCAAGGCGGTGAGCGTAATCTGATCTATGCTGCAACAGGAAGAAAGATCAATTCAGGCCTTTTGCCGATGGATGCCGGATGTATTGTGCAGAACGTGGACAGCATCTGTGCCATTTATCGTGCGGTAGCGGAGAATATTCCGTTGATCCGCCGTATCGTGACAGTAAGCGGGGATGCAGTAAAAGAACCACAGAATTTTAATGTTCCGATCGGGACTTCTCATGCAGAACTGTTGGAAGCAGCCGGCGGATTTACCGGAGAACCGAAAAAAGTAATTTCCGGCGGTCCTATGATGGGTACGGCAATGTATTCTCTTGAAGTTCCGGTGCAAAAGACTTCTTCTGCACTTTTGGCTTTCAATGAAGATGATGTGGAAGAATTTGAATCTTCTCCTTGTATCCGCTGCGGCAGATGTGTATCCGTCTGTCCGAGCCGTCTTGTTCCGCAAAAAATGGCATTGGCGGCAAATGCATCTGATTTCGAAACATTTCAGGCATTGAACGGGATGGAATGTTATGAATGCGGAAGCTGTACGTATGTCTGCCCGGCGGGCAGACGTCTCACGCAGGCATTTAAGCAGACCAGACGAAGCATTTTAGATGCGCGGAAGAAAAAATAAGGAGGAGAACAAAAATGGGAAAAATGTTTAACGTTTCTGCTTCTCCACATATCAGAAGCGGAGCAACGACTTCGACGATCATGCGTGATGTGGCGATCGCTTTGATGCCTGCATGTGCTATGGGTGTGTATCAGTTTGGACTTCGCGCCCTCTTGATTCTTATGGTTTCTACATTGACCTGCGCGGCTGTGGAATACCTGTATCTTTTATTAATGAAGAAACAGCAGGGGCCTTATGAGTGCAGTGCGATCGTGACGGGTATGCTGCTTGGCATGAACCTGCCGGCAAACGTACCGTTATATGTTCCGATCATTGGTGGTATCTTTGCTATTTTAGTAGTAAAGCAGGTGTTCGGGGGTCTTGGACAGAATTTCATGAACCCGGCATTGGGTGCAAGGTGTTTTCTGTTCCTGTGCTATGCGGAAAAAATGAATGCATTTGAGATCCCGCAGAAAGTCGGAACGGCAGTATTGAATTTCGGAGCCGCCTCTGTAGACGGAATTTCCGGTGCTACGCCGCTTGCTGCGATGAAAGCAGGCGAAAGCATAAATCTGTTTGATGCGTTTTTTGGATTTACCGGAGGCGTTATCGGAGAAACAAGTGCAGCAATGATTTTGTTAGGGGCTGCTTATATGGTATACCGCAAGGTAATCTCACTGCGAATCCCTGTTATGTATCTGCTGTCCTTTGCCGTGTTTACCATTCTGTTTGGCGGACACGGATTTGATCTTTACTATGTTGCATGTCAGCTTTGTACCGGTGGTCTGATGTTAGGTGCGTTCTTTATGGCAACCGATTATGTGACTTCGCCGATCACAAAGGGAGGACAGATTGTATTTGGTATACTGCTTGGTATCCTGACCGGAATCTTCCGTACATTCGGGAATAATGCAGAGGGTGTTTCTTATGCCATTATCATTTCCAATCTTCTGGTTCCGCTGATCGAGAAAGTGACCATGCCAAAACCGTTTGGGAAAGGAGGATACTAAGATGGCAAAGAGAAAAAGACAGAGTATGATAAAAGATGCTTTGATTCTCTGCGCAATTTCCCTGATCGCAGCGTTGGCACTCGGCTTTGTCAATGAATTGACAAAGGATCGGATCGCACAGCTTGAATCGGAGAAAAAAGCAGCAGCATACCGCGAAGTGTTCCCGGATGCGGCAGCAATCGTCGAAGCATCCCAAAATGAGATTCTGGCACAGGCGATGAACGATGCAGATCAGATCCTGTCGACAGGAGGGTTTGCTGCAACGATAAATGAGGCTTGCCTGGTAACGGATGCAGAGGGAAATCTTATCGGTTATGTGGCATCGGTCACAACGACCGGATATGACACTATGAAACTGACTGTCGGATATACAACCGATGGTATCTGTACAGGAGTTTCCTTCCTGGAAATGAATGAGACTGTCGGTATTGGTACAAAAGTAGATACCGATGAGTTTAAAAATAAGTTTGCCGGAGTACAGACGGCACAGTTTGCTGCGGTAAAAGGAACTGCGGCGGCAGAACATGAGATTGATATCATCAGCGGAGCTACGAAATCGTCCAACGGCACGATCAACGGCGTTAACGCAGGCATCTGCTTCCTGACTGAATTAAATAACAGAATGGGAGGTACAAACTAATGGGAAAGTGTTTCAAACAGTTCTATAACGGATTGATCAAAGAAAATCCGACGTTTGTCCTGATGCTTGGTATGTGTCCGACACTCGCAGTGACGACTTCGGCCATGAACGGACTTGGTATGGGATTGACGACAACTGCGGTTCTGGCACTGTCGAATCTGTTTATTTCGCTGATCCGTAAGATCATTCCGGATAAGGTGCGTATCCCTGCTTTTATCGTTGTTGTAGCAGCGTTTGTTACGATCGTGCAGATGTTGTTAAAAGCCTATCTTCCGGAACTGAATGAAAGCCTTGGGCTTTACATTCCGCTTATCGTAGTAAACTGTATCATCCTTGGACGTGCAGAAGCATTTGCATATAAAAACGGTCCGCTTGTTTCTTTGTTTGACGGACTTGGTATGGGCCTTGGATTCACGCTCGGACTTACGTCCATTGCAATCGTGCGTGAGATCATCGGGGCAGGAACGGTGTTTGGTGTTCAGGTTATGCCGGCTGCGTATGAACCGATGGCAATCTTTACACTGGCTCCGGGGGCGTTTTTTGTACTGGCAGGACTGACTGCCCTGCAGAATGTATTTAAGGTAAAATCAGCAACCAATGTTCCGGGAGCGAAAATTTCGTGCGGCGGGAATTGTGCGGCATGCATGGACGGAACCTGCGTCGAAAACAGGGAGGAAATCGCAAAGGTCAACGGGATCCGGGAAGCCGAAGCAGTAGCAGCAAAAGCAGAAGCTGCAAGAAAGGCTGCAGAGGCAAAAAAAGCAGCAGAAGAAAAGAAGGCTGCAGAACAGACAACACAGGAAGGGGAGGCATAAGATGAAAGAACTGATTTTAGTGCTGATCGGGTCAGCATTTGTAAATAACGTTGTATTGAGCCAGTTCCTTGGATTATGTCCGTTCCTCGGAGTTTCCAAAAAGACGAAAACGGCTGCGAGCATGGGGGCGGCGGTTATCTTTGTCATCATGATCGCGAGTGCGGTAACGTACGGGATCCACTATGGAATTTTGGTTCCGCTTGGTATGGAATATATGCAGACTATTGTCTTTATCCTTGTCATTGCAGCATTGGTCCAGATGATCGAAATGCTGTTAAAGAAGGTCAGTCCGGCAATCTATCAGGCATTGGGAGTATATCTTCCTCTGATCACAACAAATTGTGCCGTTCTTGGTGTTGCGATCAATAATATTTCTAACGGTTTGGGATTTGCAGAAAGCATGATGAACAGTCTTGGCACCAGCAGCGGCTTTTTGGTTGCCATTGTGATCATGGCAGGCATTCGGGAACGCTTGGAAGGAAATGATATTCCAAAACCGTTCCGTGGCATGCCGATCGTATTGATCACGGCAGGACTGATGGCAATCGCATTTTGCGGATTTGCCGGTGTAGTATAAGGAGGGAGAAAAAATGATGAATATTCCTTATATCGTGCTTGCGTTTCAGATGACGAACGTACTGGTAGCCGGGGCGGCAGTAGCCGTGCTTGGTCTGGTCCTTGGTGTGGCACTTGGGATTTTCGGAAAGATCTTCGAGGTAAAATCTGACGAGAGAGAAGAACAGGTCAGAGAGTGCCTTCCGGGAAATAACTGCGGAGGATGTGGTTATGCGGGGTGTGACGGTCTGGCAGCGGCAATCGTAAAGGGAGAAGCTCCGGTCAACGGATGTCCGGTTGCAAACGCACAGGCACACGCACAGATTGGTGCCATTATGGGTCAGGCAGCGGAGACACAGGAAAAGAAAGTGGCCTTTGTAAAATGTTCCGGCACCTGTGATAAGACAGAAAGAAAGTATAACTATTACGGGATCAGCGACTGCCGGAAGGCAATGGCGGTTCCGGGACAGGGAGATAAAATGTGCAGCTACGGCTGTCTTGGCTTTGGGAGCTGCGTGAAAGTCTGCCCGTTTGATGCCATTCATGTGGTAGACGGTGTTGCAGTGGTAGACAAGGAAAGCTGTGTTGCCTGCGGAAAGTGTGTAGCAGCCTGTCCGAAGAATCTGATCGAACTGATTCCGTATCGTGCACCTCTTGCCGTTGCCTGCCATTCCAATGATAAGGGCAAAGAAGTACGTCTGGCATGCAAGACGGGCTGCATCGGATGCATGATCTGCGTGAAACAGTGTGAATCCGGTGCGATCTCGGTAGAAAACAATCTGGCAAAGATCGATTATGAAAAGTGTACCGGCTGCGGAAAATGTGCAGAAAAGTGTCCGCAGAAAGTCATTCAGATCAGGGAGTGAACGGAAAGATAAATGGGTTGAAAGCGGTCTGAAAAAGCAAAAAAGTGCTTGACATACGCACATAACCACGCTATAATGTATTTCGCGTGCGTTATGTGCGTTATTTTTGTTGTGCATTTTAACGGCGCAAACGGTGACTTTGTTGATAAGTTGCGCGGCCTATGTATGAACCTGAGAAGTCATAAAAATGACAGAAGGGAAATAATTCAGGAGGTGAAGATTAATGCCTACATTTAACCAGTTAGTTAGAAAAGGTAGACAGACTATTGAGAAGAAATCCACAGCACCTGCTTTATTAAAGGGTTACAACTCCTTAAATAAGAAGGCAACTGAGACATCTTCTCCACAGAAGAGAGGAGTTTGTACTGCAGTTAGAACAGCAACTCCTAAAAAGCCAAACTCTGCTTTAAGAAAAATTGCCAGAGTTCGTCTTTCCAATGGTATTGAAGTAACAAGTTATATCCCGGGTGAGGGACATAACCTTCAGGAGCACAGCGTAGTTCTTATCCGCGGTGGTAGAGTAAAGGACCTTCCGGGTACCAGATACCACATCGTAAGAGGTACACTGGATACAGCAGGCGTAGCTAAGAGACGTCAGGCTCGTTCCAAGTACGGTGCTAAGAGACCGAAGGACGCTAAGAAGTAAATCGTAACTACAAACTAATTCCATTACTAAGAGAAGCTATTGGATTAATTTTCATTTCAGACCACACGAAAGGCTGCGCAGTTTGAAACCATAGATTAAACCGAGCGCGAACACATAGTAATGTGAGTACCGTTGAATTAATGACCGCAACAAGCGGTCGCTATTAAGGAGGGAAGCAACGTGCCACGTAAAGGACATATTCAGAAAAGAGACGTATTGGCAGATCCGTTGTACAACAATAAGATTGTTACTAAGTTAATAAACAATATTATGTTAGACGGCAAGAAGGGCACTGCCCAGAAAATCGTATATGGTGCATTTGATATTGTTGCAGAAAAGACAGGCAAGGAAGCTTTAGAAGTATTCGAAGAAGCTTTAAACAACCTTATGCCGGCTCTGGAAGTTAAGGCAAGACGTATCGGTGGTGCAACATACCAGGTACCAGTAGAAGTAAGACCGGAAAGAAGACAGGCTTTAGCTCTTCGCTGGTTAACAATCTTCTCCCGTAAGAGAGGCGAGAAGACAATGCAGGAAAGACTTGCAGGCGAAATCATGGATGCCGCAAATAATACAGGTTCTGCAGTTAAGAGAAAAGAAGATATGCACAAGATGGCAGAGGCAAACAAGGCGTTTGCTCACTATCGTTGGTAATCAGATCATTACTGTATAATA
>CAZWCZ010000047.1:0-9548 GCA_964632165.1 uncultured Lachnospiraceae bacterium
CATAATGCGAATTATGTCGGGAGTATCAGTATGAAAGAAATACAAAAGCGAATATTTGAAATTTTTACCTCGGCCAAGCGTTGTCTCCAAGCAGTTGTTGCAGTTCTGTTTGTTTTATTTTCGTCCGTGATCATTCATCTTTCCGACGAAAAGCATGATGCTTGGCCGAATTTAAATAAAATCGGTACTAAGAATAAATCGTAAAGAATCAATATTCATAATCTGTCCGTATGGGAATTTTGACATCGAATTATAGTGTTGCAGAAAGAAGATTGGTAAAAAAGATGGTAGCAATTGAGAAGAAGATCACGGAAGAAAAAATATGGATGAAATATTATAAAGATGAAGCTTGTGATGCAACGCTTCCCAAGCTTAAAGCTTTTGATTATGTGCTGGAACTGAATAAGCACCGAATGAATGAGCCTGCGCTGCATTATTACGGTGCCGATATTTCTTTCAGCGATTTGTGCAGACGCGTTGACGCTGCTGCACGTTCTTTTTCTGCAATTGGTGTAAAAGCCGGAGAAATTGTATCTTTTTTGTCGGTTTCTGTGCCGGAAACAATTGCGGCTGTTTATGCTTTGAACAAGATCGGAGCTGCCGCCAATACGATTGACCCGCGACTGGATGTTAAAACAATTTCGAAAATGATTCGCGAGTCAGGTTCGAGATTTTTGTTTGTTTTGGATGCGGCTTTTCCGAAAGTTGAGGCAATGTTGGATGATATCAATCAAGAGTTGATAGTTGTTCAATCGGCATTTGACTCTTTGCCTGCATTAAAGCGCGCTGTCAAACGCTTAACGACTAAAAATGAAGTGCATTACGGTAAAAACATGATCAAATGGTCTGATTTTATACGTAACGGAATGCTCTGTCATTATACGGAAGTACCATACGACGGAGATGCGTTGGTGGCGATTACATATACGGGCGGTACTACCGGCACGCCTAAGGGCGTTATGCTGACGAATGATTCCATGAATTCCGTGGCAATCAGTTTCATTTACAGCGACGTGCATCGTGAATGCGGCGACAGGTTCTTGGGGATTATTCCGATATTCTCCGCTTACGGTATGGTTTGCGGTATGCATATGCCGTTGTGTATGAACTTTACGTTGGTTCCCGTTCCTAATTTTGTGCCCACCACTATCGGTAAACTGGTGCGTACATACCGTCCAAATCATATTATCAGCACTCCTGTGTTTATCGAGTTGCTTATGAACAGCGCGGAAGTTCAAAATATGGATCTGTCGTTCTTATATACTTTGGCGTGCGGTGGTGACAGCATGAATGAGGGACTTGAAAAGCGACTCAATGAATTCAGGAAAAAGCACAATATGAAGTATCCGCTTGCTCAGGGGTATGGTATGTCCGAACTTTCGGCGGCTGCGTCATTTTGTGTAAACCGTATATATAAAGAGGGGTCTGTCGGAATTCCTTCGCTTAACGTAAATGTAGGTGTTTTCGATCCCGAAACCGGCGAAGAACTTGGGTACAAGGCAGTCGGTGAAGTTTGCGTTAATGGACCGTCCATGATGAAAGGCTATTTCAATAAACCGGAAGAAACCGCCAATGTTATGCGAAAGCATGACGACGGACTCGTTTGGATTCACTCCGGGGATTTGGGTTATATGGACGAGGACGGATTTTTGTATATCAAAGGACGTATTAAACGTATGATAACCAGATTCGACGGGCACAAAGTGTTCCCGATCAATTTGGAAAGTATGATTTCGGAACTGCCGGATGTGCGTAATTGTGCCGTTGTCGGTACGGATGATATGATCCACAGCCAAGGACAGTATCCGATGGCGCTGTTAGAGGTGGTGAACGGAGCGGACAAAATGAAAGTTTGCCGAGATGTGTTCTGTTATTGCGAGACCAACGCAGAGGAGAGGGGACGTCCGGTGGCGGTAGTCGCGGTTGACGAGCTGCCGTTAACACCCATGGGCAAGATAGACAATAAGAGGCTCGAAGCGGAATATAAAGGCTTTGATTATTTAGCATGGACAAGTGAAAACTGAAGTTTTCTTATTGATTTTAGTCAATTGAATAATTGCAGATGATGCAATTTAGTCGATTGAATAAAATTATAATGGCATTTACGCGAGATATATCGCGTTGTGTATAAAAATAAAAAAGGATTATTTCAGACACAGCAACCTGAAAATTAATCCCATAAAATTAATGGAGGTAAACATGAACACAAAACTTTCGAAAATGCTTCGATCGGGACTTTCGATGTTTCTTGTAATCTGCATGATTTCAAGTGTCATCCCGTTTGCGGTATTTGCGATAGAAGAACCGGAAGAAACGAAAACGCTCAATTACGTTTCCCTCGGCGATTCGATGACTAACGGTTATGGTCTTACAGGCTATAACGGAAACAGCGGTGTGGCGGACTATGGTTACGGTTCCTACACAAATCAATTTGCGGATTGGCTTGTTGACACGGGATATGCCGATGAAGTCAATCACACACAGCTTGCACTTTCAGCTATGCGTGCGGAAGATTTGCATTGGCTCCTTGAAGTTGATTACGAGGATGAAGAAGTTCTTGCTCTGATCGACGAAATGGATAAGAATTATGCGACTAAGTGGAATGTCATTAACCAAGCTATCGCTGATGAAAAGTATACTCAGGAGTACGTTGATGCACTCGATTCCTCTAAGGAAGCATACTTCGAAGCTTATGAAGATGAGTGGAACGAAGTTTTCTCTAACGGCGACTCTTGGACTTGGAGAGAACTTGTTCACGATTATCGTTTCAATGTAATTGCTAACTACGTTACATATTTTGCTAACGGCGGCACCGATGACAACATTGATCTTAAAAATGAATGGACAGGCTATAAAAATTACTCCGACGTTGAAGCACTTCAGATCGTTGCCGAGTACTATCAGGACGCTGTTGCAAATGCAGACATCGTTTCCAACGGTATCGGTAACGGTAACTTCGGCGTATTCATGCTCGGACGTATTCAGGAAGCGATTGGTTTCTCCGGCAATCCTACACAGGCTATGATCTATAAGGTTGAGAACGCTATTCGCGAGTGCTCCCCCGAAGTTCAGGCTAAGATCCTTGAGCTTAAAGATACACTTTATGCAGAGCTCGCTGACTACATCAATATGGAAGATGACATGATGGCAGCGCTTGTTAATAGCATTGTTTACGGCGAACTCAGCTATGTTCTTAACTGGTGCGGTGCTACCGATGCTATTGTAAAGCTTAATCCCGATGTTGAACTCATGATTGTCGGTCTTATGAACACAATGAACGGCATCAAGATGGAAATCGGCGGCGTAACTATTGATGTTGGCGAGCTGATGGGCATCATGCTCGATTCTCTCAATGCATTCATGGCGGCATATCCTGTTGTAATGCAGGCTCAGGGTCACTTTGCAGACGCAACATTCTACTATGCGGAAGCAGGTCAGATCGAGTGCTATGCAGATACTTATAACGATACTATCTACACCGAAGGCGTCGTACGTCAGAGATTTGTAAGCTCTATCGTTGGAGAAGAAAAGTATAAAGACCAAGAGAATAAGTGGGGATTAATTTGGCAATCTCTTAAGCCTGTTGCAAGTTCAATGGGTACTGCAATCCAATTCATAACCCTTGCTGATATTCAGGAATACGAAGCTCTGGGTGATGCTGATAAGATCGAATATGCTAAAAACGACAGAGATAAGGCAATGTCCATTGCATTCTATCTTGCTGCTGAAAAGGCAGTCCTCAGAGTTCTCGCCGAAGGCGGCACTATGAGCGGTGACGCGGCAGTTGCTCTCGGTAACGGTACTCTTGCTTTCGACAGCGTTGTTACACTGTTCGAAAAAAAGCTTGGTGAATACACTCCGGCTGCGACTGAAAGGGTGAATGCTGCTCTTAAAACAACAGATGGTTATAACATAACGTTCTTAGTTGCTCTCTTCGCAATGCCCGATGCACTCGGTGATGCACTTGCAGAAGATGAAGCTGTCGGCGGTCTTCTTAACCTTTGGGCACATTGTCTCCTCGGTAACGGACTTTCCGGACATCCTTCTCAGGGGGGCCACGATCAGCTTGCTGAAGCTGTTGTTGCAGCTTACGAAAACAAGCATACTTGCCTTGACGAAACTCTCGGTAACGTATGGTACCTTATTTCCAACTACTATGACGAAGCATACGCTTACGGTTATGCTTACGCAGTAGAAGCAGGATATATCGCAAAGGCTAACGAAGCTGTTGACGCGGCGATCGCTCAGCTCCTTGCTATCGAAATTACGGAAGCTACGGTTGAGTTCCGTGCAGAGGCTGAAACGGCAATTGCACAGATCGTTGCAACTCTTGAATCCGTAAAGAACTTGCTCAACAATGCGGATGAGCTTGACGAAGAAACTTTGGCGTACGCTCAGGCTATGCTTGCCGAAGCTGATGCAATGGCAAAGGCTTTGGTTAATGTAATCGAGCAGGCTACAAATGATGTTGTTGATCTTGCAGTTATCCCCGCAATTAACGAAGCTGTTAAGTATGTTTCCGAAGTTGTGATTCCCGCCGCTACAGAAGCATCTAAGGTTATTGCAGAAAAGGCAGTTGAAAACTTCAAGGCAAAAGCCGAAGAAATTGCAGATGAACTTGTGAATGAAATGTGCGATGCGGCACAGAAGTATGCTCCTGTTGTTGCAGACGCTATCTATGATTACCTTTATAATAATCCCGAACAGGTTATCGAATTTGTTAAGTATGTAGCTCCCTATGCAAGTCAGTTGCTGGATGAGTATGGTGACGAAGTACTTATGGTTCTTGCCTATATCGGTTATAACTATGGCGAAGATATTGTAAAAATCATCGTTGACAATCACGAAGTTATCCTTGAAACCATTTTGACTTGGGTTGACGTTCACGGTTGGAACGCTATTTTGCTTGTTGAAGTTTATGCGGAAGCGCTCGGCCTGTGCGATACAGTCCGTGAGCAGATCGCAGTTCTTGAACAGCTTGCAGAACAGCTTGAAGCAGAACTTAAATATCAGGCAGCTTACATCGAAGCTCAGATTGAAGAACTCAAAGCACAGCTTGAAACAGCTTCCGAAGCGGTGAAGGCGGAAATCGAAGCTCAGATCGAAGAACTCGAAGCAGAACTTGAAGCCGCTAAAACAGAGATTGAAGCTCAGATCGAAGAACTCAAGGCACAGCTTGAAACAGCTACCGAAGCGGTGAAGGCGGAAATCAAAGCTCAGATCGCGGAACTCGAAGCACAGCTTGAAGCTGTTAAGGCAGAACTCGAATCTCAGATTGCGGAACTTAAGGCACAGCTTGAAACAGCTACCGAAGCGGTAAAGGCGGAAATCGAAGCTCAGATCGAAGAACTCGAAGCAGAACTTGATGCTGTTAAGAATGAGATCAAAGCTCAGATCGAAGAACTCAAAGATACAGCTTCCGAACTCAACGAACAGCTTGCCGACGCTGTTGCAAAGGCATTGGCAGATGTTGAAAATCTCAAAGATGTTGCCGAAGAACTCAAGGCTCAGGCTGAAGCGATCATCGCAGCGGTAAAGGATCTTGATGAGGCAGATCTTGACGAACTTCTCGGTAAAATCGACCTTAATACAGAAGCTATCGAAAACCTTGTAAATGAACTTGTTGACACTGTAAATGAAGTAATTTATAAGGCTACACACGCAAATTACAATATCAATTCCGATTCCTCTTACGTAGCACTCGGTAATTCGTCTGTTTATACTGAAGCTCTTGCAGATTATCTCAAGACTTTGGTAAACGAGGCAGATACTCATTATGCATATAATTCAACTGATCTTACAGTTGAAGGTTCCGACATTACGGAGATTGCTGATGTGATCGCCGCAAACCTCGGCGCTGTTGCAAGTGCTGATCTCATCACACTCGGATACAGCAACAATGTTGTTGCAACCGAATCTCTCAATATTGCTATTGATCTTTTGGTCAAAGGTAATACAAACTACGATACAGAGTATGCTTGGAATGAACTTTTCGGTGATTTTGTTGCAGCTCAGATCGAAAAGATGATCGTAGAATTCTCCGAATCTCTCGATGAAAAGGGACTTAATGTAACTCTTAATGAGCTTATCGGAGCACAGTTTACGGCAAGCACGGTTACAGCTACAGAAGCACTTTGCGTTGCTTTTGAGAATTACATCTACAATGTTACATCTTACGCAGTTTACCTTCCTATGGTAGTTGAACAGATCGTTGAAATCAATCCCGATGCGTTGATCGTAATCGTTGGTATGAGCAATCCTTTCGAAGGCTTGGCTATCGAGCTCGGTGAAATGGATGTTGACGTATCCGTAATCAATTATATTATCGGCGCAACCGATGTTGAAAGCCTTGTTTACGCAGTTCTTAGCGATAATGTAATTTTCGTACCTGCAAACGAAGCTGAAACAAATGCTTCCGATCTCGTATGGCTCACTGACTATATGAACGGAGAGCTTAATATCGAGTATACCGAAAACGGAAATGCTTATATCATGGAGCAGATCCTCAACGCATTGATTATCACAGTAGAAGAAAACGGACTTTGGGGCGATGCAGACGGCAACGGTATTGTAAATACTGCTGATGCTAACCTCGTTCTTCAGTATTACACTGAGTCAATTGACGAAACAGCATTGAATTTGGAAGTTTGCGATGTTAACGGCGACGGTGTTGTTAACACTGCCGATGCAAATCTTATTCTCCAGTACTATACCGAAGCAATTGAAGTATTCCCGGTAGAGGAATGATATAAGCAAAGGAGTATAACCTATGAAAAAAATTCTTAGTATTATGTTTGTTGCATTGATGCTTGTTTCATGCATGACTGTAACAGCATTTGCAAGCGAAGTCGGTGAAACAGTTACCGTTTCGTTTAAGACTTCCGGCAACCCCGGATTTGCTTACTACGGCGCTAAGATCAATTATGATCACGACGCTCTTACTCTCGTTGAAATCAACGCAGGCGAACTTTCCGAAAAAGGTTACTTTCATGGAAATGCATCTTCCGGCATTGTTGGTTTCGCAGCGGGTTCACAAAATATTACAGGTGACGGAGTCATCTTTACAGCAACATTCAAGATTAATAATTCCGCAAAAGCAGGAAACTCTTACGAAGTGACTGTTACTCTTGATACAAAGAGTACAGGTAACGCAGACATGAAAGCTGTTGAATTCGAAATCAAAGGCGGTACAATTACCGTACATTGCAATCACAAGTGGGATGCAGGTAAGGTTACAAAGGAAGCAACTTGCACCGAAAAGGGTGTAAAGACATTTACTTGTACCGAATGCGGTGAAACAAAGACCGAAGAAATCGCAGCTACCGGTCACAAGTGGGACGCAGGTAAGGTTACAAAGGAAGCAACTTGCACAGAAGATGGTGTAAAGACATTTACTTGTACCGAATGCGGTGAAACAAAGACCGAAGAAATCGCAGCTACCGGTCACAAGTGGGACGCAGGTAAGGTTACAAAGGAAGCAACTTGCACAGAAGATGGTGTAAAGACATTTACTTGTACCGAATGCGGTGAAACAAAGACCGAAAAGATAGCAGCTACCGGTCATCATTATGATGAGAACGGAAACTGCGCTTGCGGTGCCAAGGATCCCAACCACAAGTCAGACGATGATTTGGATGACGTTCCTCAGACTGGAGACATCACCGTTTCGCTTATGAGCTGTGTTGTAGCCGTTGTTGCAATGTTCGGCACTGCTGTTGTAGTTACTAAGCGCAAATTGTTTCGCTGATTTTAATTGCACGGTACGTAAATTTTAATTTGGAATGAGATGAAAGGGGTGATGGAACATTCACCCCTTTCGTACATACCGGGAGCTATACGGAAAATGAAGAAAAAAATAAATATCGAATGGTTTAAGAATAATAAATCCTTATGTAAAGCGCTTGCCTTGTGTTTTGCGGTGATCATTATAATCGTCTTTGTAATTGTTGTTGAAGATATAACAAGAACTCCGGATATTAAGCGCGAAACAAATTCCACGGAAGATTTCGATACGATCACTTCAAACGAAGAAACAACAGAATCTTCGGACATTGTTCAGCCTCCGAGTGACGATTCGGAGACAGAAGAAACTACGGTTCCGGAAACAGACTCCGAACCTATAATTTTAGAAGAACTCGCGGAGCTTTACGCGGAAAATTCCGATTTGGCAGGATGGATACATATTGAGGGAACCGTTATAGATTATCCGGTTATGTTTACACCGTATGATGCTGAAAAATATCTACGTAAAAATTTTGACGGAACTTATAATATAAACGGTCTTCCTTTTGTGGATGCAAATTGTTCTATGTCTCCCGAAAGTGACAATTTAATTATTTACGGACATAATATGACGAGGGGACGAATGTTCGCAGCTTTGCTCAATTATGCAAAAGAAGATTTTTGGAAAGAGCATCCCATAATCGAATTTTCAACATTATATGAAAATCGAAAATATGAGATTGTTGCGGCATTTTATGATAAAGTTTATAAAAAAAGCGACACTTGTTTTAAATTCTACAAATTTATAAATGCAGAAAGCGAAGATGCGTTTGGCGAAGCGATGGATTATTATAAATCCAAAGCTTGTTATGAAACGGGCGTAAATGCCGAATACGGAGATTCATTGATAACTTTAGTTACCTGTTCTGATCACGACAGAAACGGAACCGGACGTTTTGTTGTGGTGGCACGTAAAATTACTCAGTAAAAATATATATTAACTTAGTGTAATAACTTATCCCATTGATCAATATCTGAGAATTCCATATAATTTATCGGAGGATCTTATTATGCGGTCTAAGCGGATATTTAGAGCGCGCTGTAACTTGTTCAAATTTTCGTGGATTTCAGCACGGATTCCGAAAGAAGTTGCAACGGTTTTAGTTTTGCGTCATGGTTTAAGCTATCCGATCTGTCCACGTTGTGACAGTACGATAGAAAGAGAATATATGTGTTATTGTGACCGTTGCGGACAGCATCTTTCGTGGAGAAAATTTGATAAAGCCGCTATAATTCACGCACCGAGAAACAAAAAATAGAAAAAGCAAGTCAACCGTATGGTTGACTTGCTTTTTGTATATTATTTTCCCGTCATTCGGTCACATACCCGCTAAAGCCCGCTGCTTTCAGCTTGGCAAGAGCCGCCGTCGCGTTAGACTTCTTCGAATATGCGCCGACCTGAACGCGATAACGCACTTTCACGCCGTCTTTCACCGTCTTGATATACCCGACAAAGCCTTTTTCTTTCAGTTTTGCAAGCATATTTTCCGCGTATTTCTTCTTCGCAAACGAGCCGACCTGAACACGATAAAGCGTAGTAACTGCCGCTTCTGTTGCAGCAGTCTTTTTTTCGAGTTTGGCGCGCTTGATTATAACATCCGCAAACGCCTTTGCCATTGCCTCCGCGTAAGCATCGGTCAAAATTATCGGTACGTCCGTTGCGGAATCCATGAATCCGCACTCCATAAGCACGGCAGGGGATTTTGCAATGCGAAGCTCCGCAAGATTTTTCTTCGGTTTCGGTGTCGCTCTGTTGCCTTTCAGTC
>CAZWCZ010000048.1:0-103 GCA_964632165.1 uncultured Lachnospiraceae bacterium
GCCAGCTATTGGACAGATGGTGTTAAAACACCTAACTTCTATGGTATGCGTTATAAATTAATGAGAGCTACAGCAGAACCTACAGCTACTCCGGCTCCAACAG
>CAZWCZ010000048.1:203-9227 GCA_964632165.1 uncultured Lachnospiraceae bacterium
CAGCTCCAACAGCAGCTCCAACAGCAGCTCCAACAGCAGCTCCAACAGCAGCTCCAACAGCAGCTCCGACAGCAGCTCCAACAGCAGCTCCAACGACAGCTCCTATCACAGGCACTTCCTACAGCGTGCAGAAGGGTGATACTCTTACCAAGATCGCTGCAGCAGCAGGATGCACAGTTAAGGAACTTGTGGCAGCTAACAACCTTACAAATCCGGACCTCATCATCACAGGCCAGAAGTTAGTGATCCCTACATTCGAAGCTAAGAGATACATCGTAAGAAAGGGTGACACTCTTTCCCTGATCGCAAGAACAAACGGATGCAAGTTAAATGACCTCTTAAAGGTTAACACTTTTGCTAATCCGGATCTTATCCTGATTGGTGATGTTGTAATCCTTCCATAAGGAATACATAACAAAAACATGACAGCTGCAAAACAGCTTTAAAAGAAGAATCGGGGATGTTACTTAAAGTAACATCCCCGATTCTTTTCCTTTTTCGCTATTTCATCCGATAAACGGCAAACGTATGCGCTTCCAGCGGAATCTTTTTCCACTCGCTTTCAGCATAAGATACCACCTTTGTCGTAACTTTATCCGGCTCCTCTATCGTATTGTAAGCAGACGGTTCCGGACCATACAGAACTTCTCCCGATATCCGACCTATTTCCTTTTCCGTCTCCAATTCCAGTGTCACTGCTTCCTCTCCGGCATTGACTATCTTCAGGATGACTTCCTCTGTCGCATTGTCATACGATGCCACGACAAACAGTTTTCGTTCCTCAAGCTCCGCTGCTCCGCTCTCCGGCAGCATTTTCAGCGTATGACCTCCCATATTCCGTGCGAACAGCTTCTGTACGTGGTAACTTGGACTTCCGTATGCTGTTTTTGCATCAAACCAGATCATGTCCGGTGCCCACTGCACATAACCGATCCGGGCAAGGAGCGGTGCATAGGATGCCATGATGACCACATCTGCGTTTCGCTCAACACCGGTCAGAAATGCTGCTTCAGAAAGTGCCCCTTCCAGCGTATTGCCGGACTTCACACCTCCGGTACGTTTCGGATGTGCCGCATATTCTCCGGAAAATACTTTTACTTCCCTATCATAATCATCATAAAAATGCGTATTGGCAAGGAACCATTCCGGCGACATATAGTAATGTTCATCTACCGCATAAGTAAAATTGTCTTTGTTTTTAGCTGCGTCCCGGTAAAAGTTCCATGCGGCATCATATCGTTCTGTATGCACGTCCGGTCCTGCAGAGCCGATCAGTTTCATCTGTGGATATTTTTCATGAATAGCTTCTTCAAACAGTGTATATCGTTCAAAAAAGTTCACACGCTCGGTTTCCCACTGTTCATTTCCGATCCCGATAAATTCTAATCCAAACGGTTCCGGATGCCCCATTTCTGCGCGAAGACTGCCCCATTCCGTTGTGACATCCCCATTTGCAAATTCTATCAGATCCAGAGCATCCCGGATAAATTCACGGAATGCAGGATCTTCCGTGCTGATCAGCTCATCCGACTGATACTGACAGGCAAGTCCGACATTCACTACCGGCACAGCCTTTGCTCCGATGTATTCACAAAGCAGGAAATATTCATAATAGCCGATGCCAAGCGTCTGGTTATAATGCGCATACTCACTGGTATAATTATTCCTGTCGCAGTTCCCGTGTGTGGACCAGCGGTTCCAGTTTGCCTTTCTCCTTGTGATATTACCAACACTCTTTTTCCACTGATAACGGTTCTTTAAGTCATTTCCTTCAATGATGCATCCGCCCGGAAAACGAAGAAACCCAGGCCGGATCTCCTTTAACAGGTCTGCAAGGTCTTTACGGAACACGCCATACACGGCATCTCCCGGCATCATGGAGACACAGTCAAACTCTGCCTCTCCGGTGTCGGAAAGAAGCAGATGGAACTTTGCCGCATCCACGTCCGCATGGGCTTTCAATGTAACCTCATACCTGTTCCAGCCGTTCGCTTTCCCTGTTTCAAATGTATGTTGTAAAAATACATCTCCATCCTTCTCTACCTGTACGGTCACTCCTCCGGTATAGGAAACCGGATTCAGATAAAAGCTGATATGATACTCCATATCCTTTTTCAGAAAAATTCCGTCATACGCTTTATTCGTGACTCCGCAGCCCGGCCGCATGGCACGCACATGCAGATAATGCGGATTCTCTTTTGTCAGCGGATGTTCGGTGTGATATTCCAACGCCAGGAACGGACAGTTCTCCGGATACTTACTCCAGCCGTAGCCGCCGTCATATTCCGGTGTGTAGGCATTATTTACACCGGTTGTTTTCAAAAATTCAAACGAGCGGTTTTCTATCATTTCTGCATACAGGCCGCCGTCCGCACCATAATTGATATCCTCAAAGAACAATCCCATCATGCCTTTTTGGATATCTACACCTTTTTGATTTGTGATTTTTAATTTCATACGCTTCTCCTTTTCAAAAAACGGCAGGCATCACGGCCTGCCGTTCTATTTCTTTTTTTCGCCATCCGGCGTATTTCAATTTTACAGTTCGCAGTTATTTACGGTACGAGGGAACGGGATCACATCACGGATGTTGCCCATACCTGTCAGGTACATCACACAGCGCTCAAAGCCAAGGCCAAACCCGGCATGTCTTGCAGAACCGTATTTTCTCAGATCCAGATAGAAGTCATAATCTTCTTTCTTCAGTCCCAGCTCTTCCATGCGCTTTGTCAGCTTTTCATAATCATCCTCTCTCTGGCTTCCTCCGATGATCTCACCGATTCCCGGAACCAGGCAGTCCATAGCCGCCACCGTCTTTCCATCCTCGTTCAGCTTCATGTAAAATGCCTTGATCTCCTTTGGATAATCAGTCACAAATACAGGCTTTTTGAAGATCTGCTCTGTCAGATATCGTTCATGCTCCGTCTGAAGGTCGCAGCCCCAGGATACTTTATAATCAAATTCATCATTGTGTTTCTCAAGGAGTTCGATCGCTTCGGTATAAGTCACATGGCCAAATTCAGAATTCAGTACATTGTGCAGTCTCTCCAGTAATCCTTTGTCTACAAAAGAATTAAAGAAGTTCATTTCTTCCGGAGCATTTTCCAGTACATACCGGATGATATACTTGATCATATTCTCAGCCAGAACCATGTCGTCCTTTAGATCAGCAAAGGCAATCTCAGGTTCTATCATCCAGAATTCTGCCGCATGACGTGTGGTATTGGAATTTTCCGCGCGGAATGTCGGTCCAAACGTATAAATGTTGCGGAAAGCCATGGCATAGGTCTCACCGTTTAACTGTCCGCTTACCGTTAAGTTGGTCGGCTTATGGAAGAAATCCTGCGTGAAATCAACCTTTCCGTCTTCTGTCATCGGAATATTGTTCAGGTCCATGGTTGTAACCTGGAACATCTCTCCTGCACCTTCGCAGTCGCTGCCCGTGATCAGCGGTGTATGCACATATACAAAATCTCTCTCCTGGAAGAATTTATGGATGGCATATGCTGCCAGGGAACGCACGCGGAATACTGCCTGGAATGTATTTGTCCTTGGGCGCAGATGCGTCATCGTACGTAAGAATTCCAGTGTATGTCTCTTTTTCTGCAGCGGATACTCCGGTGTGGATGCCCCTTCTAATACCACTTCTTCTGCCTGGATCTCAAACGGCTGCTTTGCCTGCGGTGTAGCTACCAGCTTTCCTGTGACCAGGATGGCAGAACCTACATTCAATCGGTTGATCTCTGCAAAATTATCTAAAGTATCGTGATACACGATCTGTAATGTTTCAAAAAATGTACCATCATTTAATACGATGAAACCAAATGTCTTGGAATCTCTGACGCTGCGCACCCAGCCGCCTACCGTGATAGTCTTTTCCAAGTAGTTCTCTCTGTTGCGATATAATTCGCGGACTGTAATTAAATCCATCTCAAACTCCTGCCCTTTCATCATCATAGTCTTATCCTATGAGTATAGCTTTTTTTCTACGGAAAGTCAAAGGCTTTTTACTTGTCCTTCTTTACATCCGGAACCATCTGTACGGCAATCCCGCTCATCAGGCTCTCTGCATAGATAAATACAATTGGAAGATCCTCTGTCTCGTACTGCGGAACCATATTGGCAAAACCGCTGAGCATATTGGATCCGTCCAGCACCACACGCACCATCGGCGGAACTTTAATTATGACTCCGCTCATCAGGCTGTTAATGTTGACTTCCATTTCCTTGGAAAAATCAGCCCCCGTTAAATCCAGTGTGACACCGCCGAGATAGGTATGGATGTCAATCTCCTCAACCGGCTCTTTCCCGATTTTGATGACCTTTCCGTTCATTACGGAGAGATACTTTTTCTTCTGATGACCGGCATTCTTTTCTTCCAGTTCTTTTGTTTTCTTCGCTACCAGCTTCCCTACGGCATAGATGGCACCATATGCTGCAGCTATTGCCAAAACAACCTTGCATAACGTACCAAATACGTTTTTCTTTTTTGTCTCTTCCATACAAAAACCCCCTTTTAGCTCATTCAGACTTTAAAACGATATCCTTTTCCCCAGATCGTTTCAATGTACTGCGGATTTGCCGCATTTTCCTCAATCTTTTCACGGATCTTCTTAATGTGGACCGTTACCGTCGCAATATCCCCAAACGATTCCATATCCCAGATTTCCCGGAATAATTCGTCTTTTGTGAATACATGATCCGGATGTTCTGCGAGAAAGCTAAGCAGGTCAAATTCCTTTGTTGTCAGCACTTTCTCTTCTCCATTAACATATACCCTGCGGGCAGTTTTGTCAATCTTCATTCCCCTGATCTCAATGATTTCATTCTCTCTTCCATGCATTTTTACAAGTCGTTCATAGCGTGCCAGATGTGCCTTTACCCTGGCCACCAGTTCGCTCGGACTGAATGGTTTTGTCATGTAGTCGTCAGCCCCAAGTCCCAGTCCGCGGATCTTATCAATGTCTTCTTTTTTTGCAGAAACCATCAGGATCGGAATATCTTTTTGCTCCCGTACCTGCCGGCAGATTTCAAATCCGTCCAGCCCCGGGAGCATCAGATCCAGGATCAGCAGCCGGATATCTTCTGTCAGTGCTGCGGCCAGTCCTTTCCGTCCGTCACTTTCCAACATCACTTCAAATCCGGACAGTTCCAGATAATCTTTTTCAAGTTCAGCAATTGCCACTTCATCTTCTACGATCAAAATCTTAGACATGTTCAAGTCCACCTTCCTTTTCTGTTATTTCTACTTTCTTTAATGTAAATATGATCGTTGTACCTTCCGATATCCGGCTTTCCGCACGGATGGTCCCTCCGTGTTCTTCAATGATCTTCTTTACGATGGCAAGTCCCAGTCCGGTACCGCCCTGCTTTGAATTTCTGGAAGAATCCGCACGGTATAACCGGTCAAAAATGTACGGCAGATCTTTTTCTGCAATACCCTGTCCTGTATCACTGATCTCCACCCGTACCATTCTTTCTTCTTCCCAGAGCCGTATGGAAATCCTTCCGGTTTCTTTTTCGCCCCGGTATTTTACGGAATTCCCAATGATATTGTTCATTACTCGGTGCAGCTGTTCCCTGTCTGCCAGCACTTCCGTTTCCGGCCGTACATTGCTGAAGAACTCCATCGTAATATTGATCAGGGCAAGTTCTTCCATATTTTCTTCTGCACAATCGGCAAAATAGTCATTGACACGAACCTTTTCAAAATGATACGGGATCGTATTGGTATCAATTTTTGCATAGAAGGAAAGTTCGTCCACCAACGCCGTCATATCATTCGCCTTTGCATAGATGGTCTTTAAATACCTCTCCTGTTTTTCCGGCGTATCTGCCACACCGTCAAGCAGGCCTTCTGCATATCCTTTGATCGCCGTCAAAGGTGTTTTTATATCATGAGAAATATTACTGATCAGTTCTCTCAGTTCCTGTTCATATTGGATGCGCACCTCAATCTCTTCCTTCAGATGAATCCTCATTTCTTCAAAATCCTGGCATAAAAGCCCGACCTCATCATCCGTGATCGTATCTTTCAAAGAATAATCAAGATTTCCCTCCTTCATCTGGTGCGTTGCCCGCCGCAGGGCATTAAGCGGCCGCAGGATCCCCATGTAAAGCCATCCTACAAGGATAACGGCAGTTGCCACAATAACAAGTATGGCCCATACGACCGAGACCATTACTATGTTTTTCAGCCGTTCCACCATGGAATTTACATCCGTAATGATACAAAAGCTTCCGCTTTCTCCGTCTTCAAACAGGATTTTCTGCTGTTTTGCCAGGAATGGACGCTCTCCACCGATATAGACGCCTCCGTCATAAAGCACCGATTCCATCTGATCTGCTTCCGGGATCAGTTTTTCTACCGCATGATAATGGGACTTATCCCCGACAAAGACTATTGTTCCGCCTTTTTCTACTGCCAGATACGAAAATTTTCCATTCAAGGTTTCATTTACTTCCCGCAGCCACGTCTCATCCAGAAACTTTTCCGAAGACCGCTCTGCCGTGATGCAAAGTTCGCTGAACGTCCCGCGTGTAATGCGATTCAATATCTGTATCGGTTCTGTCAGTATCTCCCAATTATCCGTCTCTACCTGATACCCATCCTCGATCGCCTTTACCTGGCGTGTCAGTATGATGCTTCCTATGGTTCCCATCATACTGCACGGAAAAAAAATGATGATCAAAAAAGCAGCAAGCAGCCGGTTTCGTAATTTCATAATATCTCCATTCTTTTCAAAGTGTCCAAAACACCTTGCCCTTTTCACACATTACCACTTTCATTATAACACATCTTGCGCTGTTTTTTTATAATATGATTCTTTATTTCGTAAAATTTTCATAAACCTTGTGAAGCATCCTTATCATTGACTTTTTCTTAGAAAAAAGTTACACTTTGGGCATATATTCATGCACGTTGCTGCAGAAATGAGGTACTTATGAAAAATCGCCTGTTTTTTTATTTCCTGCTTCTTACTCTGTTAAATTTTTCGGCCTGTCTTTCTCCGGATGAGTCAGATCTTTCCAAAGTAACACCCATGCCGTCTGAAACCGTTGCCGTTACCGGTACTTTGTCTCCCACTGCCGCTCCGTCTCCCACTGTCACTCCGTCTCCTACGGCTATCCCGACAGAACCCCCGGTCGACCTGACTGTTCTGACCGGATATACGCAGGATGCTTCCGGTAATGTTTCTTTTCATCCTCTTGCCGAAGAAGTCCTTGCCGCCGGATACGCTTCCACCGGATTATATACCACTGTGCTCTCTGACTCCGTGCGGCAGTCACTTTTGCTTTATGCCGGATCTGCATTTTCTGACTGTTACCGGAGGACTGAAACTTCTTATCTGATTTCCGGCAATACCATTGCTCAGACGGTAAAAAGCTATTACTATACCGAGTACTATTATGCCGATGTTACGGATTCCAACAATGCCATTGCTCTTTATTTTGATGCCGTGAACCATGGATTCTGCTGTGCAGATATTTTCTCTTCCTCAAAAGAGAATGCTCTCCATCTTGCTGCAGACCTGCTTTCACTGCTGACTAACGGACAGGAGGACGGGCTCCCGGATCTGCTTGCCTTTTCCGAAACTCCCCTCCCGGAAGACGGACTGGAAGCCGGTATTTTTCTGATCTTTGAGGAGACACACGAGGAATACTCCTGCATCAGTATTTATTAACCTGCCGGAATATGCCCATGGCACAAAAAAATACCGCAGCGATAGTTACCGCTGCGGTATGGATAAACTCTCTTATAAAGTATTATTAGTCAAGAGTATATGGCATAAGTGCTACGTGGCGAGCTCTCTTTACTGCTACAGTAAGGGCTCTCTGATGCTTTGCACAGTTGCCTGTGATTCTGCGAGGAAGGATCTTACCTCTCTCGGATACGTATCTCTTTAACTTATTTACATCCTTATAATCGATACCTGCGTTTGTCTTATCTGCACAGAAAACGCAAACTTTCTTTCTTCTGCGAATTACGCGTCTCTTTGGAGCATCTGCTCTTTCAGGCTTATCAGTCTTTGTCATAGCCATTTTTATTACCTCCTTATCCAATCGATCGTCCATTTCTAATTAAATGGTAATTCTTCGTCTATTCCGTCTGGAATATTCATAAATCCGTCTCCTGCTGCACTAGGTTCCGGTCTGGAAGGAGCACTGTAAGTGTAGTTACTGTTATCGCCGCTCTGAGCATTCTTGCTCTCTGCAAATTCGATATCGTCCAATACAACATCTGTTGTATAAACCTTCTGACCATCCTTATTTGTGTAGCTTCCGGTCTGGATTCTGCCGGTTACAGCAATCTTCGTACCCTGTCTCAGATACTTTTCAGCAAATTCTGCCTGTCTTCCAAAACATACACATCCGATAAAATCAGCTGTCTGCTGTTCTGCTCCGCCATCGCGTCTGCCTCTTCTGTCTACTGCAAGAGTGAATCTTGCAATCGCCATAGCATCACCGCTCTGGGAATATCTGATATCCGGATCACGAGTGAGTCTACCCATTAAGATAACTCTGTTCATTAGGAATCCCTCCTATTATTCTGCATCCCGTCTTACGCATAAGAATCTGATGACATTGTCCATAATGCGAACTCTAGCTTCAACTTCCGCTGGAACTGTAGCATCAGCATCGAACTGGATGAAAAAGTAATATGCTTCTTTCATCTTCTGAATTTCGTAAGCAAGTCTCTTCTTACCGCAATCTTCCACGTTTGTTACAACGCCTCCGAATCTGGTAATGAGATTCTTTGCAGCTTCTACTGTAGCTGCCTTTACGTCATCCTCAACTTTTGCATTTACAACTAATGCTAATTCATACTTATTCATAGTTGTGTTGCACCTCCTTTTGGTCTCTGGCCCTTTTCCTTGGAAAAGAGCAAGGAAAAAATAACTCGTCACGAAATCAAATTATACCATGGACATTCCTGCCTGTCAAGCATTTTTCGCTTGAGTTTTCATGAACGTGAAATAAAAAAATAAATTCCACTTCTTGCTGAATTTAGTCTTACACTAT
>CAZWCZ010000049.1:0-8043 GCA_964632165.1 uncultured Lachnospiraceae bacterium
GTCAACAATGCCGTTGATGAATATGTCGCTTGGCAATGTCAAAGGCTTGGCAGAGATATTAACCCCTCGTATTTAAATTACTTATTGATGAAAACAGGGATTAAACGGGTTGAAATTGAATCCCCGGCATTCACAAAAGTATGCGATGGCAACGATAACTCCGTTCCGCAGGTTGCTTTAATGAGCAACGCGGAAATTGTAAACGGAGGATATGAAAATGAGTAACGGAATCACCTGCGAAAATCTCTTGCTTACGCTACCTTATGCGTTGCAACAAGACAAAGACAAAGTTGCTTTGGCAAAGGTTATCGCAAATGAATTAACAACTCTATACCACGATAACCGTCTGATTGCCATATATACACGCATAGACGAACTTGACGAGGCGCTTCTTGACATTCTTGCAAAAGATTTCTCGGTAAGTTGGTATCTTTATGATGGCACCATAGAGGAAAAACGCGCCCAAATAAAATCGTGTTTCTACGTCCACAGACGCCTTGGCACAAAAGCGGCTGTTGAGACTGCGATTTCTGCGATCTACCCGGACACAAAGGTGTCGGAATGGTTTGAATATGGTGGAGAGCCCTACCATTTTCGGCTACTGGTAGACGCAACTTACGAAAATGTTGACCGCGAAAAGCACCGTCGAGTGCTTGAACGAGTCGAATTTTATAAAAATCTACGCTCGGTACTTGATGAAATTGAATACTTTGCGAACGGCACAGCGCTTTCTTATGCCGGTGTAGCTTTCGCGGGTGATGAAATAATTGATGGTGCCGAAGCAAAACTTTATTAAACGGAGGTGGTTTTATGGCATCTTGGGTTGGCGTAACAACAAATGCCGGTGCTCGCCTTATGGCGAATTGGACAAACGGAACTGTCCTCAACATTGATAAAGCCGCGGCAGGTACAGGGATTGCTTCGGCGGTATCTCTTTTGGCACAAACTGCTCTCGTTGAAGAAAAGCAAAGAGTTAGTATTGTATCAAGCAAAGTTGAGAACGATGCTCGAAAAATTAAAATACAAATCCAAGCTCCCGAAGAGGGATATACGCTAAATCAGATCGGCTTGTTCGCAAGTCTGGACGGTGGAGAGCAAGTTTTGCTCGCGTTGTTTCAGAACGAACGCGGAATTGTAATACCGAGCGTTTCGGAATCCCCGGACTTTCTCTATACTTTTTACTGTTTTTTGACGGTATCTAACCAGGGAGAGTTTTCAATCACCGTCGATACTTCGGCACTTGTCGCGTATGGCACAATGCAGGATTTTGTGACCAAAGAAATTGAAAGCCACAATGCCGATGGAACCTCGCACGAGGACATAAGAAAAGCGGTTCAAGAACAGGCAAAAAAGCCGTTCTTTATTATATCGGAAGTTGAACCGGAAGTTGGACCGGTGCTCTGGTTTGACACTTCAATCAGCAGTCGGCAAAAAGAAAATGTTCTGATGCTACAGTTGGGAGGTGATGGAGATGAAGTAAATACGACGGTTACGGCGGAAATATCCGGAGAGGGCTTCCCGGTATTGAACGCCAACGTAAGCGAAGCCCAAATAAAAGATACATATTATCTTGACATTACTTAATCTTAGGAGGAAAAAATTATGGCATCCGAAAACATCAAAAACGCAATTCTTCGCGCAAAAATCGAAGGTATCATTTGTGATATCATGGTTAAAACCAACGCAGCAAACGTCACGGTTGACGAGACGGGTACAACTCTTGCTGCAAAACTTGCAGAGATTCTTACTGCTATCGCAGGCAAGGCATCCGCAGCGCACTCGCACGAACAGAGCGAAGTTACAGGTCTCGCAGACGCACTTTCGGCTCGTCCTACTACCGAGACTGTAAATGCGGCTATTGACGCGCTTCGCCAGGAACTCCTCGGAGATACTCCCGTTGAAGCGTATAATACATTCACGGAGCTCGCTGCATATATTGAGGAACACCAGGAAGCAGCCGATGCGCTGACTGCCGCAGTCGGCAACAAAGCCGATAAGGCAACGACGCTCGCGGGATACGGCATTAGTGACGCATATACCAGCGCCGAAACTGATCAGAAAATTGCAGATGCGGTCAAGAGTGCTACGGGAGGCGAATCTGCCGCATCGGTCAAAACCGAGTTAGAGGCATATAAGACAAGCAACGATGCCGCAGTCGGCGCTCTTGAAGCCAAGGCTCACGAGCATTCCAATAAGACTGTTCTGGATGGCATCGACGCGAGCAAAGTTTCGGCGTGGGATGGCAAATCTAAGGTGCATTACTCCGCCGCCGAGCCTGTCGGTCTTGCCGAGGGCGACCTTTGGTTTCAACTTATCGACTAATTAAATTACAGATGCATAAGGCCGCGCTTGTATAGCGCGGTCTTGTGCGCAGAAGGGAGAGTTGTCTATGGCAACCATTGAACAAAACGGCTTGATGATATTCAAGGACGAAAAAGGAAACAAGACCATTCTGTACCCGGTCACCAAAAAAGACAATGTGGACGGAATGGAAAATATTGACGCGCATGTCGTTGATAAAAACAATCCTCACAATGTCACAGCCGATCAAATAAAACGAGCGAATGGTCAAACGGTTGAAGAGGCTATTTCCGCAAATACAGCGACCGCTAATGCCGCGCAACAAACCGCCAATGAATCAAAAGAGGTCGCTGCCAATGCTCAGCAGGTTGCCAATGGAGCAACAACTGTAGCAAACGAAGCCAAAACCACCGCAGACAATGCGGCAACCACGGCCAATGAAGCAAATAACACGGCAAGCGGAGCCGCCTCATCTGCGAACGAAGCGAAAAAAGTCGCGGACGACGCGTCGGCGGTGGCGAATAACGCGAAATCTGTTGCCGATGGTGCGAAAGAAACAGCAAACGGCGCGTCATCCGCCGCGTCAAACGCTCAAAAATCCGCTGATTCCGCAATGCAGAAAGCGGAAGAAGCGTTATCAACCGCCGAAGAAGCCAAAAAAGGAATTGAGAATAGCGCGGGTGGGTGTTCAATAACTATTACTTTTGATAAAGGTTTCAAAGGAAAGGCGTTTTCGGTTACTGACGGGAATGGCGATACTCACGATGGCGTTGTCCCCGCAGATCTTGTTGCAACCGTCAGTGTGAAGAACTGCAACACTTTGTACACCATCACCGCTACCGCCGATAACGGTGTTGCATATGCAACAACATTAACTACGGGACCGTACTACGGTCAATATACAGCAACGCTGACGGCCTTTTCCGCAAGCCTTGTTGTGACAGCCGTTGCCGGTGCCATTGTTACCGCAACAAGCGAATATGGGGAACTTGAAGCGACCGCAAACAGTTCTGGTACGGCGACAATAGGCGTCAATCGTACGGGAACATACACAGTCAAAGCCTGTTATTCCAATGTTTATTCGAACTCCGCAAATGTCAATGTTACAAACGAGCAAGTATATCCTGTCACGGTAAACTTTATTGTACTTAACGTAACAGTTGATAGTGGCTCTGCCGTTACCGTGGCAAACGGTTCTACGTCATTTTCCAAGACAAGCACCGGAACTGTTCAATTTTATTTGCCAAACACGGGTACTTGGACGGTGTCGGCCTCTAAGGGCGATCAAAGCGCCTCCACTGCGGTGTCGATTACAACATATAAGACGTATTCCGTTGAACTCTCATATGTAAAAGTGTTTGGCGTATGTTGGAGCAAATCGACCTCAACCGCACTTAGCCGATTGACGAAAGCGAACGATCCGAATAAATATGTAAATGTTGACATCGGCTCGGAGCCGTCCCCCGCCGTCGGAACGGGCACTGGAAGTTCGCCTTTTGATAATTACGCCCCTTGGAATGAGATGGCGGAATATAACGTCATTAGCGGCGCGGTTTCGCACAAAAAAGGTGATTCCGGCTTTTCTCGCACGAATTACGATACCATGGTCAAAATACCTGAGTTTTACTATAAGATCGTTGAAAGCGGTGGCGGTCGGTATTTCTATGTGGCGGATAAGGCTACAACGGGATTTGCAAAGCATCCGGGAAGTGGCCGATATGTGGGACGCTATAATACCATATCCGGCTATTATTCAAAGTCCGGTAGTGCTCCGCTTGTCAGTATCACTCGCGCGGCGGCTCGCACGGGTTCTACGGGGAAAGGCACCGGATGGTATCAATATGATTATGCATCATGGTGCGCCGTTTGGCTTTTGTACCTTGTGGAATTTGCAGATTGGGATTCGCAGACCGTTATCGGACAAGGTGTCGTAAGCGCGAGCGCGGCGGCCTCTTGCGGAGGTACCGACAGTATGACCTACCACACGGGTAGAGCCGCGGGAACGGATGGTCAGACAGCTGTCCAGTACCGCTGGATTGAAAACCCCTGGGGAAATGTATTTGAGTGGATAGACGGTGTCAACTTTGACGGAGGCACAGTTTACGTTTGCACGGATCCTACAAAGTATGCCGATGATACTTCAACAAATTATATCAATGCAGGCACAAAATCTCAAACAGATGGTTGGATTAAAGATATCGGTTTATCTTCCGACGCCCCGTGGACATTCCTTCCGTCAGAAACCGGAGGAAGTTCAACCACATACATTCCGGATTACGCATATTATAATAGCGGGTGGCGTGTGCTCCGCGTCGGTGGTTTCTGGAACGCTGGCTCGGATGCGGGGCTGTTCTTCTTCGGCGCGTACTACGCCTCGTCGAGCGCGAGCACGGGCATCGGTGCGCGACTCCTTTTCGTCCCCTAACGGGGGACCGGGGGTCGCAACCCCCGGAGGCTTCGATTTAGCAATCGCAAGCGGCGAACGGACAGCATAAACGGGGTATGGGGCGGAGCCCCATTTTATATTTTTTCAAAATAACGTATTTCGTTATTTTCTACGCTTTACTGTTATTAGCAAACAAAGTTAAGCGTTTTTAGGCGGCTTTTGCTATAATGGTACGCAGGGACTGTCTGCACGGTGCGCCCGGGGCTTGTGTTTTGGGCGGGGGGTGGCGTGTGCTCCACGTCGGTGGCAACTGGAACAATGGCTCGAATGCGGGGCTGTTCTACTTCAACGCGAACAACGCCTCGTCGAACGCGAACACGAACATCGGTGCGCGACTACTTGTTTGTATGGTATCATTGTGCAGGCTTTTCCACACCGCTTGGTGAAAATATTGCCGCATAGGACAGGGTTTAGTAGGTTATTCTCGAAAGACCTTGCAGGCAAACAAGGACGGAGGCACAAAATGCCAAAACGATTGGGTTATCTGTATGACAAAATGCTTGACCGCGATTTTATTCGCGCCGTTATTCTTAAAGCGGCAAAAGGCAGACACGGTCGCAAAGATATCGCTCGCGTTCTTGCCGATCTCGACAATCACGTTGAGCAAATGTATCGGCTTTTATCGGAGGATCGCTTCGTTCCGTCTGTTCCTAAAGAACGGGAGATTTATGATGAGAGCAGCCAAAAGAAGCGCCTTATCAAGACCGTCCCATTTTGGCCCGATGCCGTTGTTCATTGGCTTGCCGTTGAAGCAATGAAGCCGGCGCTGATGCGAGGTATGTACCATTGGTCGTGCGCGTCCATTCCGGGACGCGGGATCAAGCGTGCACACAATCGTATCAAAAGTATTTTGCGGAACGATCCAAAGGGTACTAAATATGCGGCTGAGCTTGATGTGGCTCAGTATTATCCGAACATTTCTCCCAAAAAGTTAATTTGGGCGTTGGCAAGGAAAATCAAGGATAAGCGTTTTCTGCGGCTGCTCTATTCCATAATAGAGTCTTGCGGCGGCGGACTCGCTATCGGTTATTACATCTGCCAATGGCTGGCGAACTATTTTCTTGAACCGCTCGACACCTACATCATGACATTGCCGGGCGTGAAATATATGGTTCGCTATATGGATAATTTCACGCTGTTTGGACCGAACAAAAAGCAGTTGCACAAAGTCATCAAACTGATAGCCGAATTTATGAGAAAAAATCTCGGATTGCAGTTAAAAAACAATTGGCAAATATACCCCGTAGATAAGCGTATGGTGTCTGCGGTGGGATATCGCTTTTCACGCACACACATTATCCTGCGCAAAAGAAACTTTTTACGCTTCACTCGCCAATGCCGCCGAGCGAAGAAACGGCTTGATGCCGGAAAGAAGATTGCCTTTAAGCAAGCTTCTGGACTATTGAGCCGAATAGGACAATTGCGGCATTGCAACAGTCAAAAAATCCGCGAGAAATACGTGGATCCTATAGGAATAAAAAACTTAAAGGAGGTTGTGAGGTATGAGAGTAAGAGGCGATCTGGAACCCAACAATGCGTTTACGCTTGAAGATCAGCCGAAAAAGGTCGGCAAAGTCCTTGTGCGATTTTTTGAAAACGTGACACCGTTTGAGGAAACAGACGGCGATCTGACAATAAGCGGTTACGAATATGATGAATACCACCTCGAACTTGATAACTACGATAGCCTTTTCTTTGACATTCTGAACAGCTATGACGGTTATCTTGCGCAAGCGAAATTGGCAGAGGCTGAGCAGAAAACGATTCCCGATCTGCAGCAGCAAGTAGCAACGCTCGCACAAGAAAAGGCGGAGCTGAACGACAAGGTTGAAAACTTGGAGCTTCAACTCACCGACACGCAGATGGCTCTTTGCGATGTATATGAACTTGCATTAGGAGGTTGATTTATGGAAAAGGTTTATGCAGAACTGATCCGCAAGGGCAGGAAGACAATTGAAGATGTCCCGCAGGCACTACGCGAAAAAGTGCTTGCAATATTGGAAAAGAAAGGGGTTGAGGGCTCATGAAAAGCCTTCGACTCTTTCTTTTATCTATTCTTTTGAGAAAGGAGGCTTCAACAATGGCAGTCGTATACGCTACACTGATCGTTAAGGGTAAGAAAACTCTTAATCAGGTTCCTGCTCTTATCAGAAAGCAGGTCGAAGAGATCCTTGCTGATCTCGAAGTAACGGTTGAGTAATCGTTACACTTACAGAGAAAGCCCCCAGGCCGGGGGCTTTCTCAAATTCGCGGTACACACCGCGCTTTTTATTGTAAAGGACGCAACAATAAAATGACGGAGGAAATATTTTGATTACTTGGCAAGCGTTTTTAGATATGTTTGGCGGCATTACGATCTTGGATGTCGCCGTTTTTATTGCGTCTATGGTTTTCCTGGTGCTGATATACACAAAAATCAAGAAGTATCTCATAGACAAGCACGATGCGGAAAAACTCCGCAATGAACAATTGCAAGAAGCATTGGCGGCGGTAAGGGAATATCCAAAATATCGAAAGCAGAGCATCGAAATTCAGCACGAACTTGAAGACGAGAACAGCGCGGTCAGAAAAGATATTCAAGAACTCACAAAACGCATCGAAAAAATGGAAGAGGACACACGGAGACGCGAAAGAAACAAGATACGTGACCGGCTCTTGCAAAATTACCGATATTATACCAACGCCGAAACAAATCCAACGCAATCGTGGTCGCGAATGGAATCTGATGCTTTTTGGGATCTGTTCAAGGAATACGAGCAAGCGGGCGGTGATGGATATATGCATACGGAAGTTCAGCCGGCAATGAACAAACTTTCAATCATTGAACACGAAAAAAGCGATAATTAGAGGGTGCACACTCTGATTATATACAAACAAAAAAGAAAGAGGTAAAAACAAATGTTAAACCATTCGGCAATTCCCGTTATCGTGGTTATCTGCTATGTAGTAATTACCGCGATCAAATCCACAAAGATCAACAGCAAGTTCTATCCGTTGATCTCTTGTATTCTCGGCGCTTTTTTGGCGGCGGCTATGTTTTATATTTTCCCAGAATTTATCGGCGCGGCATCGCTGACTGCCGCTATTATTTCGGGAGCAGTTTCCGGTCTTGCGGCAACAGGCACCAATCAAGTATTCAAGCAGTTGCTTAAAGCCGCAGAGAACGGTGAGGATCTGTCAAAGGTAAATACATCTACAAAGTCCACCGATACAGATACCCCCGACAATACAAAGTAATAGCATAAGACACGAAATCCCCTTGGCAAGCGTAAATGCTCGTCAAGGGGATTTTTCTG
>CAZWCZ010000050.1:0-8013 GCA_964632165.1 uncultured Lachnospiraceae bacterium
CAAGATTCGGCAAAAGCGGGGGAGCGGCGTTTTATTCGGGATTGCTCAATTTTGCGTCGTATGTCGGCGCGGCTGTATCGACATACGGTATATCAAAAATATCAGACAGCATAGGCTGGCATTCGGTAACGGTCATCTGGGCTTTTGTCGGCATAGCGGGAACGTTGCTTGCCGTAGCCTCTTTGCTTTTGCTTAAACGTTCGCAAGACTACATCAACTTTGCGTAAAGAAACAGATAAATGCTTAAATCACAGTATTTATCTGCCGAAAGCTGTTGCTGTTTGGCGAGAAATGTGGTATAATAATCGGCATTGATAAAATGCATCGGCTAAAACCGCTAATGAGGTGTGATAAAATGGCTGCAAGCTATAAGAAATTGTTTAAACTTTTGATTGACCGAGATATGAAAAAGAAAGAACTCGCCGAAAAAGCCGGCATCAGCATCGCCACTATAACCAAAATGGGCAAAGACGGCGCAGTTGTTTCAAGCGATGTTCTTGTGAAGATATGTACGGCACTTGATTGTACGATGGATGATATAGTCGAAATAGTTCCGAAAAAACTATAAAACTGTATTATCGTGTTACTGCATATATGAAATGGTTGGAGGTTTGCCGAAATGGAAAATAAGAAATTAACATATATTAGCCTTTTCAGCAGTGCCGGCGTTGGGTGCTATGGCTTTAAAAAAGAAGATTACGAATGTATCGCAACATGTGAATTATTGGAACCGAGATTGGAAATACAGAAAGCAAACAAAAAATGTAAGTACAATTCCGGTTATATTGCCGGAGATTTAGCGACGACAGAGATTAAGAACCGACTTTTTGCAGAGGTGGAAATGTGGCGTCAAGACGAAAATCTGCAATCGGTAGATGTTATCGTTGCGACTCCGCCTTGTCAGGGAATGAGTACAGCAAATTACAAAAAAGGCGATGAGAGCAAACGAAACTCTTTGGTTGTAGAGGCAATTTCAATCATCAAACAAATTCGCCCTAAAATATTTGTTTTTGAGAATGTTAAGGCATTTATGAAAACCGCATGTACAGACTTGGACGGCAGCATTGTCCCGATAAGCGAAAGTATTAAAAAGAATCTGGGGGATGATTATCACATTTATGCCAGAGTGATTAACTTTAGAGATTACGGTGTTCCGTCCAGTCGCCCGCGAACCATTGTTATAGGAACGGGGAAAGACTATATACATTTTAGTCCGCTTAACATATTTCCGCTGCAAGAAAAAACAATTACGGTTCGACAGGCTATCGGCGATTTGCAATCGCTCGAATACGGCGAAATGTCAGATGATGTCTATCATTCTTTTCGCGAATATCCGAAATATATGGAGGAATGGATTAGTCATATTGCAGAGGGAGAATCGGCATTTAATAATGCGGATGAATATAAACCTTATAAAATGGTTGACGGTAAAAAGGTGGTTTTAAGAGGGGCTCATTTGGGAAATAAATTCCGTCGGTTATTTTGGGATAAACCGGGAGCTTGCATCGCAACAAGAAACGATCAATTGGCCAGTCAAGACACGATACATCCGTCTGATAACAGAGTTTTAACTATTCGGGAATTAATGCGTTTGATGACCATTCCGGACGATTTTAATTGGACGATTCAAAGTGTCGACAAACTGGCAAGTGTCGAATCCCAAAAAGCTTTTTTAAAAGAGCATGAGCTTAATATAAGAAGATGTATCGGTGAAGCAGTTCCCACACACATTATGCAAGTCATTGCACACAATGCAAAAGAGATGATACAATTTCAAAGATACGCAGAACAGCATTCTGCCGATAAAGAGGCAGCCGCTTGTTCCACGTCATTTTATACCGCGGCTTTTAATCATGAAATGGCTTTGAAAAACGCAAAAGAAAAAGGGGCGTTTTATACGCCTCAAACAGTAGTTTACGAAGCACTTTCCACAGTTGATCTTTCTAAAAAGAAGACCGTTAGAATTCTCGAGCCTTCGGTTGGGATGGGAGCGTTTTTGCCGCAACTTTTAAGGCTTTGCGATGTTTGTGAAAATGTTACAATTGATTTATGTGATGTGGATGGCGAAACGATTACCGAGCTAAAAAGGCTTGTTTCCAAGATTGGATATAACAGGCAAAAAATTAAAATACATTATATCACAGATGATTTTCTGACAACGACACGGCTTGCGGAAAAATATGATTTAATTGTTTCAAACCCGCCTTTTGCAAAAGGAAAAGCCGCCGATTTGCTATTATATCGAAGCATGTATGATGTGGGAAGATCAAATAATCTATTTGCGTTTTTCTTGGATAAGTACCAAAAGCTGTCGGACGAGATTGTTGTGATCTTACCGAAAAGTTTTATAATGGCAACCGAATATAACACTATTAGGAAAAAGTTTGAATCATATGGAGTAAGGCGTATCGTAGATTTTGGTGTCAAATATTTCAAGACTGTATTTATAGAAATATTGTCAATGCATTTTGATAAAAATTATATCGGAAACTCGGTTGTGGAAAATAAGCCGGAGCGCCTGAAAATTGCTCAGCCACACAATTATATTTTTCACGAAAAGTGTTGGTTGCTGTATAGAGATGCTTGGTTTGACGAATATCTTAGCACTATGCATACAGATGTATTTGATTTTTTCAGAGATCGACAGATAACAAATTCCAAAGTTTCAAATAGCGGTGAAATTTGGGTATTGAGAGCTAAAAATGTTTTGGAAGACGGTACGATAGTTCATAAAGCGGGATATGATAAATTTATAAAAAGAGATGATTTACATAAGTTTTCTGTATCACGGTATTTAAATTCACGGGCCATCATAATGCCGAGTTTTACCTATATTACGAGGGCAACAAGGTTGCCTGATGGGTGTCTTGTGAATGGATCGATTGCCATTCTTATTCCTAAAATCAATGCAAATGTCGAGATAAACTTAGATTTATACGCAACAGATGACTTTAAGCGGTATTATGAAATTGTCAAGAATAAAGCTAAATTCACATTGAACATGGATTCGAATTCCGTATATTACATAGGAGTGAAACGAAATGATCAATAACATCAAAACAGTTTTGTCGGATGTTTCGTTAAGCAAAGATAAAGGAAAATATTTGGCCGATAAATCATATGGCTTTGATACCATATATTTTATGTCTAAGTTTTTGCTTCACAATGCACAAAATCGCAGTTTTAACAAAGGCGAGTTGCGCAGCAAAGCAATAAAATATACTGAAGATATTTTTCAATTAGAGCACGGAACGGCCGGCGCTGTCAATTATTTCTATGAGGCAATTAATTTATTAACATACTCCAATGTGCTCACGACGAGTAACGATAAGGATTATTTTGTTTCCGAAACGGATATTTTGAAATATATTTCGGAGCAACCGGAAAATGCATACATTTTTGTTTATCTCGTTGCGTATATGACTTTTAAAAATGACGGGCTTCTTCCGTTGTATGAAAAATATGTATTTGAAAGTGATATCGAAAAGCAACACTTGATAGTTTTAGAGATATACAAAAGGTTTGTTGAAAAATCGGTGAGCATTATCGACAGTGACAGCAATTGGGCGAGACAACTTGTAAAATATTCGTTTATTGTTTTGGGATTTGCCAACAAACAAAGAGTTATTACAAGAACTTTAAACGTAAAAAACAAAAAAGTCGATATTAACGACATATCCTTAAATGTTAAAGGCACAAGAACGCCTATATGGTTGCCGAAGAAAAATGATTATTTGCAAAGTTTTAATTCAGACTATGTATGCTATTGTTTGCACGACTCTTTATTCAGAACCGAGCATATATCGCCTGCACAGATTATTGTATCCGAGAGTATAGCTCAAAGTTTAGCAGAACTTAAATTAGCTATGCTTGATGATAAAATCGGTGATCGGGTAATGAATGAAAACGAAAGACAGCAATATATAGAGACATCTGTCAGAACTCGTAACAAAGCGGTTCAAACTCAGTTTAGAAAAGCTCTGTTTGAAAACAACGCACATGTTTGCCCGATATGCGGTTTTTCGTTTGAAAAATTCCTTATAGCAAGTCATATTAAGCCGTATGCAAAATGCGAAGATACATATGATGCAATCAATCATTTTAACGGATTATTGCTTTGCCCTAACCATGACAGATTGTTTGAAGATGCAAAATATATGACAATCGAGTATAATACGGGGCGAATAGTTCTGTCCAAAGAAGCGGAAACCTCAAGAGATTACGGTAATTTATTAGGGTTGAGCATTTCGAAGAATTACATTAATAGCGAGCGACGTCATTATTTGCAGTGGCATAACCGACGATTTGCCGAACATAATGATTGAGCCGAATACGCCGAATTTGATGCCGAGAATAACGAGCAAAATGCCGAAGCTGCACGGTTGCAAGCCTTCATCACTATCGTGTGCGTCAGCGCGTGCATTTCCCGCGCGGGCAATATCGCGATCGTCACCACGGTATTTATTTTAAAACGTAAGCGTATAAACCGAATACATAGCACCGGGCAGATATCTGCCCGGCGTTTTATGCCAAATATGAATCGGATAATCACCGCAGCCCATACAATACGAAATTACAAATCGTTTTAGTCCATATTGACAAACTGCGAAAAAAGCGGTATAATGCGGTTGCATGATAGCAATGTGTCGTGTTGTTTATTAAGTTAATATTTTCGCAGTTTGGTTTCGCTTTTAGCGGATCAGGGGGAAGTTCGGTGCAAATCCGTCACAACCGTCATTGCCGTAACAGAAGATATCTTCTCAAGTCGGAATACTCACCAAGCAAAGCGGATCGGTAATAGCATTTTTGGATATGAAGAGTGTAGCCGTTTTTGTTCGGGGGGAGGAGTCTGCCTTCTTACATCGAACAGGATAGCTACGCTTTTTTATTGCCGTAAGGTGATAGAAAGGCGTTTCTTTATTTTCGGAGGAAATAATGGCAGAAAAAAAGCTTACAAGGGACGACAGCATCGTTTTATTGCGGAAAAAATATGAGCTTTTGAAATTGCATGGGGATGACCGTTATCCGAGACGTTCGGATTTTAGCGATCGTGAGGTGGTTGCAATCAAGGCGTTTCTCGGTCCGTGGCCGAGAGCACTCGAAACTGCGGGTATCAAGCCGCCGAGAGATGATGACAGACCTACCAAAAATAAAGAAAAGCGTATAAGAGCCAAAAAAGCGAGGATCGCGGCTAAAAAAAGGCTTGAAAAAGAACAAAAAATGAAAATGAGCGACAATGGCAACGAAACGCCTTGATGAAATCAATGATTCAACGCAAAAGATCAAGCCGATGCGAAAAGCTTAACCGAAGAATATAATATGCATATGTTAAACTGTTACCGCACTATACGGTTCCCAAAAGTTGTGCTATAGCATTGTTTGGGATTCGTCTTCATTCGCATGGATTTAAGGCAGGTAAATGTGCCCTATGAAATACCGCCGATAGCAATACGCTCTCGGCGGTATTTATATTTTCACTTTTCTACGCTCAACCAGCAACCTTCTGCGCCGATACCGTCCTCCGGCGGAGTTAATACGCCTTTTTCAATAAGGCATTCGACAACCGAGTCGAGAATCGGAATACTTGCAAGAATATTTGCCGATCTCCATTCTCCGAGAAGATAATCGGGGATTGAGCTTTTGATAAGTTCTGCAACCTTGGCCGCAACGATCTCGGCATCGGCATCAAAATATCCGTGCTGCAAGCCGTCGCTGACATCAAACAGTCTGCCCTCATCAGAGAGCGCATTTACAAGAATCTTGGTATAAAGCATATCTTCATCGCGATACAAATAGCCGCACTCAATCGCTTTTGCGGCGTGCTCCTTTTCTTTATCCGAGAGCAACATTATTTTGAGGCCGTCAATGGCACGGAGCGCAAGCTGGATTTGAGGGTCTGTGGACACATTGTGCCCGCAACCAAAGTGTTTTCTGATGCGTGTGATAGAGATATTATCAAGATGCACACGAGAGAAACCACACACGTTTTGCGCGTCAACGCCATCCCAACCGCCGCCGTAATACTTGCCGTTATCGACATATCCGAACACGCTAAACGGACGATCCGGTTTCGCAACGTCGGCAAAATGATTATTCTGCAAAGAACGGTCGACACAATCCGAGAATGCATTAGCGATGTTGTATACCTGCTGCCAAAGGATCAGGTTCATGTCAACTTTCTTGTTCAGATATGGAAAGGCGAGGTATTCGACTTTGTGCGCTTCAATATAGTTTGATATGGTTTCGCAAATTTTCGGTAATTGCTCTGTGTAGATCATATTTGCTTTTTCAAACACGTCCTTATCAAACAAAATGAAATTAAGTGCATATTTGCCGTTTTTCAAGCGACGAAGAAGACCGTACTCTCCGTTTTCTCCCTTGCGGAGAATTTCAAGTTCTTCTTCAATATAAACAGTAGGAACATTCAATTCCTCTGCAATTTCCGATGCATTCATCGGCTTTTTGAAACAAAGCCATATGATATGTTTTGAGAACATTCTCTTGCATACGTTACGAGGATCTCCCCATCCGGGATTACCTGTTCCCCAAATTACATAATCGATTTTATCAAGCGCCACGGGCTTATTATAAGTTTCTTGCATTTCATGTACCTCACTTTTGATTTTTTGCCTTGCCGAAAAGAGCCTTTGACGAACAGTACTCTCGCTTGCTCCTTGTGCCTTTGCGATCTGGGCGGTGGTGAGACCGTCTATATAGAACATGATCATGACCTCACGGTATGCCTTGGACAAAAAAGCTATTCTACGATACACAAAGGTCAATCGCTCTGCTGTATCGTCCGAACCGTCTTCTTCCGAAATACCGAGCAAAATTTCATCAGGGGTGCCCTCGTAAAATGTCTCCGCGCGTTTTTTTCGGTGATTGGAAAAATCGGCGTACACATTGCGAGCAACTCTCCAAATAAACGCATATACGTTTTCAAGTTCTCCTACACTATTGGCCGCCTGAATGAGGGCATAGATTATATCCGAGCATAATTCCTCTGCTTCGTAACTGTCATTTGTTCTTGCACAACAAAAGCCTAATAACGCATTAAGCAAGCTGTCGTCAAAATATTTCAGCAAGTCCTGTTTTTTCATCTGTTTCTCCAAGCGATTGATCAATGCTTTCACTTATATAGTCCGCGCGTTTGCGGAAATGTTAGGTGGGATTTGAAAATATGATACCATAAATTTTCAAATTTGTATACAGCAATCAAAAGAATCAAAACAACAGTGAATTACGGTTTGAATATACTTACGCCGAAAGCAATCGCTTTGTTGCTTTCGGCAGTTTAGATTGTATTATTCTTCGTACACCGATACTACGGGCGGACAGCAATAATCAACGCCCTTCGTATGCAACCTCTTGTTATATGCTTCTTTCAAGTCACGAACTTTCAGCTTTGCAGTTTTCTGAAAATCAAGATATTTTTTTGAAATGATGTATGAGATCGGATATTTTTTTGTTTGAAATTAAAGATTATTTCACAGAGGAAAACGCAATGACATTCTATTGACGCGATCACACAGTATTGTAACAAATAGAAAGAATCACCGAATCAATAGGATTTGTGTAGACGGTTTAGTTCCGGATTCTTTTTAATAAAATCAAACAATAATTACCAGCTATAAATTTTGAATCTCTGTGCACAATATGAGCGAGGAAACAAACACCTCAAAAACGAAAAGGAGAAATTGATTTTTATGGCAAACAAGGGTCTTGTTCCCGAAGCAAAAGCTGCTCTCGAGAAATTCAAGATGGAAGCCGCAAGCGAAGTCGGTGTTAATCTTAAACAGGGCTATAACGGCGACCTTACCGCAAAACAGGCAGGTTCCGTCGGCGGCCACATGGTCAAGAACACATGTCCCGTGCGAAATACGAAAACCGTCAGTTTTGAGCGTGAAAATCGCATTGTCGATGGGCATAAAACCACCGTGCGTTACATAGCCGGAATCGCGGTTTAAGGAGAAAATACGGATGAAAAGGCTGATAAAATGTGCGTTTAATATG
>CAZWCZ010000051.1:0-7963 GCA_964632165.1 uncultured Lachnospiraceae bacterium
TAAACGAGAAACTGAAGGACCTTAAGCAGGAGCTCTTCAACCTCCGTTTCCAGCATGCTATTAACCAGCTGGACAATCCGCATAGAATCGCTGATGTAAAACGTGATATTGCACGTGTGCTCACAGTTCTTCAGGAGAAGGCTTCTTCTGAAGAGAACGCATAAGTTTATCGCATACGGAGGATAGATCATGGAAGAAACAAGAAATCTCAGAAAAACAAGAGTTGGTCGTGTTGTAAGCAACAAGATGAGCAAAACAATCGTAGTTGCTATCGAGGACAACGTAAAGCACCCCGTATACGGTAAGATCGTTAAGAGAACCCTCAAGGTTCACGCACACGATGAAGAAAACGCTTGCGGAATCGGTGATACCGTTGAAATTATGGAAACAAGACCTCTTTCCAAGACCAAGAGATGGCGCCTTGTCGAGATCATAGAGAAGGCAAAATAATTAAGGCAGATCACAGGTAAAAACTTAGTAGATACGTCGAAGCGTATCGAAATTTACAGGAGGAAAACAAAGTGATACAGCAACAGTCACTGCTTAAAGTTGCCGATAACACAGGCGCAAAGGAACTTATGTGCATCAGAGTTCTTGGCGGTACAGGTCGCAGATATGGTAATATCGGTGATGTAATTGTCGCATCCGTCAAGAAAGCAGTTCCCGGCGGCGTTGTTAAAAAAGGCGACGTTGTTAAAGCGGTAATCGTAAGAAGCAGAAAAGGCGTAAGACGCGCAGACGGTACTTACGTAAAGTTCGATGAGAACTCTGCAGTTATAATCAAAGAAGACAACACGCCCAGAGGTACGCGTATCTTTGGCCCTGTTGCAAGAGAGCTCCGTGAGAAGGATTTCGTTAAGATTCTCTCTCTCGCTCCCGAAGTAATATAATCGGAGGTAACGAAAATGGCTGAACTTCATATTAAAAAAGGTGACACCGTAGTAGTTCTCTCCGGTGATGACAAAGGTACCAAAGGTGAGGTTATTGCGGTTTCACCTAAGGAAAAGAAAGTAATGGTCAAAGGTGCTAACGTTGTTCACAAGCACGTAAAACCCCGCAAGCAGGGCGAGCAGGGCGGCATCATTGAGACCGAAGGCGCAATTTACGCTTGCAAGGTAGCTCTTTATTGCGATAATTGCAAGGCTGCCAGAAGAAGCAAAACAGTAGTTACCGTTGACGCAAAGACAGGTAAAAAGGTAAAGACCCGTGTTTGCGCTAAGTGCGGTAAGGAAATATGACAAGGAGGGACTGAAAGATGGCAAGACTCAAAAATTATTACAATGAGACGGTTGTTTCGGCTCTCCAGAATAAATTCAACTACAAGAGCCCGATGCAGATCCCGAAATTCGAGAAGATCGTTATAAACGTCGGTGCAGGTGATGCCAAGGATAATGCAAAGGAAATCGATGCTATAATCAATGACATCACACTTATCTCAGGTCAGAAAGCAGTTCCCACATACGCAAAGAAGTCGGTTGCAAACTTCAAGCTCCGTGAAGGTATGAAGGTCGGCGTAAAGGTAACACTTCGCGGCGACAGAATGTACGAATTTATGGACAGACTTTTCAACTTCTCACTTCCTCGCGTTCGTGACTTTAAGGGTATCAACCCCAACGCTTTTGACGGCAGAGGAAACTACTCACTCGGTCTGCGCGAGCAGCTGATATTCCCCGAAATCGAGTACGATAAGGTCGACAAGATTCGCGGTATGGATATCTGCTTCGTTACAACGGCAACGACCGATGAGGAAGCAAGAGAGCTTCTCAAGCTTATGGGCGCTCCCTTCGCTAAAGAATAAGGAGGATAAAGAAAAATGGCAAAGAAAGCTATGGTTCTCAAGCAGCAGAAGACGCAGAAGTATTCCACAAGAGAATACAACAGATGCAAAATCTGCGGACGTCCTCACGCTTATCTCCGTAAATTCGGTATCTGCCGTATCTGCTTCCGTAACCTCGCTTACAAAGGCGAGATCCCGGGTGTAAGAAAAGCAAGCTGGTAATCGAGAAGGCTCGAGGAAACATATCTCAAGGCTTAAGGCTTGAGGTAAGTAAAATTAAGCGAAAACGCTCCAAACTATCGGCAGGAAATTAAGCATTCGGAAATATTCCGTTTAGCCCGATTTTACCACCGATATGCCGCCGGGAGCAACTGCCCGGCAGCAAGATTTATTTAACTTGCATAAGGAGGATATTTAATATGCAAATGTCAGACGTAATTGCTGATATGCTCACAAGAATCAGAAATGCTAGCGATGCTAAGCATGCAACAGTAGACATACCGGCATCAAAAATGAAAGAGGCTATCGCAGATATACTCGTTAAAGAGGGTTACGTAAAAGAGTATCGTAAGATCGAAGATAGCAAGTACGGTAATCAGGGACTCATTCGTATCACGCTTAAGTACACACAGGGCAAGCAAAAGGTTATTCGCGGTATCCGCCGTGTTTCCAAGCCCGGTCTTCGTATTTATGCAGGCTACGAGGATATGCCTAAGGTTATGAACGGCCTCGGAATTGCGATCGTATCCACTTCCAAGGGTGTTATAACGGACAAGGCAGCACGTCAGCTTAAGGTTGGCGGTGAAGTTCTTGCATTCGTATGGTAATGAAAGTGGGAGGTACAGAAAATGTCTAGAATAGGTAGAATGCCCGTTACAGTTCCCGCAGGCGTTACCGTTACGATTGGCGCTGAAAACGTTATTACCGTAAAAGGTCCCAAAGGAACACTTACAAACACATTTCCTGCTGTGATCTCTTTCAAGCAGGAAGGCAACGAGATACACGTTGAGCGTCCCAACGATGAGAAGGAAACAAGATCTCTCCACGGACTCTCCCGCGCTCTCCTTCACAATATGGTTGTCGGCGTAACAACAGGCTTCAGCAAGAAGCTCGAGGTAGTCGGTGTCGGTTACAAGGTAGTTAAGCAGGGTAAGAACATTCAGCTCTTCCTCGGTTACTCACTTATGCCCGATACAGGTCTTCCCCAGGCACAGTACATCGTTACAGAGCCCGAAGGAATTACCTTTGAAGTTCCGGATCCGAACACTATTATCGTTTCGGGTGCAGACAAGCAGCAGGTCGGACAGGTCGCTGCCGAGATCAGAGGCAAAAGACCGCCTGAACCCTATAAGGGCAAGGGTATCAAATACTCCGGTGAAGTTATTCGCCGCAAAGCCGGTAAGACCGGTAAGAAATAATAAGGAGGGTGTGAAATGGTTTCCAGAAAAGATAAAAATAAGGCTCGTATTAAGAGACATACAAGAGTCAGAAGCAAGATTTCGGGTACAACCGCACGTCCCCGTCTCGCTGTTTACCGTTCCAACGCTAATATCAGCGCACAGATCATTGACGACACAACCGGCGTAACGCTCGTAGCGGCAAGCACATACGGTGCTTCTTATGAGGGCAACGGCGGAAACAAGGTCGCAGCCAGAGCCGTCGGCAAGGCAATTGCCGAAAAAGCTGTAGCACAGGGAATCACCGAAGTCGTATTCGACAGAGGCGGCTATCTCTATCACGGACGTGTATCGGAATTAGCTGAAGGCGCTCGCGAGGGCGGCCTCAAGTTCTAAGTCCGGTTTGTACACTGTTCAAACAATATTGAACAAATTTTTGGAGGATAACAATGGCAGAAAGATTTAATCCCAATGAGCTCGACCTCAGCGAACAGCTCGTTGCTCTGAACCGTGTATCCAAGACCGTTAAAGGTGGCCGTATCGCTCGTTTTGCAGCTATTATGGTAGTTGGCGACAAGAACGGACACGTAGGTGTAGGTCTTGGCAAAGCTGCTGAAGTTCCGGAAGCAATCCGCAAAGGAATCGAAGACGCTAAAAAGAATATGATAACAGTATCCCTTAGAGGTACAACGATCCCGCACGAAGTAATCGGTGTGTTCGGCGCAGGCAAGGTTCTCCTTAAGCCCGCTGCCCCCGGTACCGGTATCATCGCGGGTAGTAAAGTAAGATTTGTACTTGAGCTTGCAGGAATCAAGAATATTCGTGCTAAGTGCTTGCGTACAAGCAATCCCACAAACGTTGTAAAAGCAACGATCGAAGGCCTTAAGTCTCTTCGTTCCGTTGAGGATATCGCTAAGACTCGCGGAATCAGCGTAGAGCAAGTTAAAGGTTAAGGAGGCAGCACAATGAAGAAAGTAACACTCGTAAAGAGCCTTATTTGCTGCAAGCCCAACCAGAAGGCAACAGCAGCTTCACTCGGTCTCAAGAAGATCGGTGACAGCATCGTTCACGAGGACAACGCAGTTCTCGCAGGCAAAATCAAAGTTTTGTCTCATCTCGTAACGGTTGAAACCGTTGAAAACAATTAAGGAGGTAGGACAAGATGAAACTTCATGAACTTTCACCCGCAGTAGGTTCCACACAGGAAAACTGGCGCAAGGGTAGAGGAACGGGTTCCGGTAACGGCAAAACAGCCGGCAAGGGACACAAGGGTCAGAATGCACGTTCAGGCGGCGGTGTAAGACCCGGATTTGAAGGCGGTCAGATCCCGCTTTACAGAAAGCTTCCTAAGAGAGGCTTCAAGAATGCTCGCTTCAAGAAGGTATACGCTATTGTCAACGTAGAAGCTCTCAATAACTTTGAGGACGGAACCGTAGTCGATGCAGCTCTTCTTCTTGACAAGAGAGTGATCAGAAAAGAACTCGACGGTCTTAAGGTTCTCGGAAACGGTGAACTTACTAAAAAATTAACTGTAAAAGCGGCAGTCTTTTCAGCGACCGCTAAGGAAAAGATAGAAGCAGCAGGTGGAAAGACTGAGGAGGTATAAGGATGTTTCAAACAATAAAAAACGCTTGGAAAGTAAACGATCTCAGAAACAGGATGCTTTTTGTCCTCTTTGCAATCGTAATATACAGACTTGGCGCAAGTATTCCTGTACCTTATGTTAGCTCAGATGCTCTTAACACATTTATGAACAACGCGGGCGGTTCGGTATTCGGTTACCTGAACGTGCTTTCCGGTCAGGCGTTCGGTAGTGCGACACTCTTTGCGCTTTCCGTTTCTCCTTACATTACAGCATCCATCGTTGTTCAGCTTCTTACAATCGCACTTCCTCCCCTCGAAAGATGGGCAAAGGAAGATGGTGACGAAGGCAAGAAGAAGATCGACCTTCTTACAAGGATCATCACTATAGTACTTGCAATCATCACAGCCGTAGGATATACTATCCTTATAACAAGTAAAAACTACTCGGGAATGACCACTGTTGATAGAATCACAGACGGACTTACCCTCTACGCATTCTTCCAGTGCACAGTTATGGTGCTCTGCTACTGCGCAGGTGCTGCGATCATTATGTGGATCGCACATCAGATCGATGAAAAGGGAATCGGTAACGGTATTTCAATGATACTCTTTGCCAATATCGTTGCAGGTTTCTCGACACTCGCTTCCTCGCTTTGGAACATTATTACGAACGAGAAATTCCACATCTGGGGCGGTATCCTTATTGCCCTCGCGTGTGTAGTAGTCGCTCTTGCGGTTCTCGTATTCATCGTATGGTTTACAGATTCCGAGAGAAGAATTCCGATTCAGTACGCAAAGCAGGTCAAAGGACGTAAAATGTACGGTGGACAGAAGACAAATCTTCCCATCAAACTCAATATGTCCGGAGTTATGCCTATAATTTTTGCAAGCTCGATCGTATCGCTTCCGGCAACGATCGCAGGTTTCTTCCCCAATGTTAAGTGGCTCACTTGGATCGCAGACAACTTCAACTATTACAAATGGCCCTATCTCGTTGTATTCCTTGTACTTCTCGTGCTTTTCGCCTTCTTCTATATTCAGATCTCCTTCAACCCTGTTGAAGTAGCTAACAATATCAGATCACAGGGCGGATCGATCCCGGGATACAGTGCAGGTAAAGCAACCTCGGACCAGATCAAAAAGATACTTCACAGAATTACTCTTATCGGCGCGGTATTCCTTTGCGTTATAGCTGGTGTACCTATGCTCGTAACAGTAATTTACGAAGCAGTAACAGGCGGTGCACTTTCCGCAGGTACTGCTGACGCAAGCCTTGTTAATATTGCTCAGATCGCATTCGGCGGCTCGTCGCTTCTTATCGTTGTCGGCGTTGCAATTGAGACGGTTCGTGAGCTTGAAGCACAGCTCAGCTTGCGTAACTACAAAGGCTTCCTTGATTAATTTCCCTCGTCAAAAGCAAATAATCTTATAAAAGATCTGCTGATTGGAGAAAAAGTATGAATTTGATTCTTATGGGCGCTCCCGGCGCCGGAAAAGGTACACAGTCAGAAAATATTTCAGCAAAATGGAATATTCCCGCGATTTCGACGGGCGATATTCTTCGCGCAGCTATGAAAGAGGGCACTGCTCTCGGCAAGCAAGCGAAAGAATACGTTGACAACGGCAAGCTCGTTCCCAACGAGGTGATGATTGGTATCATCAAGGAAAGACTTAAAGGTGATGACTGCAGAAACGGATTTATCCTTGACGGTTTTCCCCGTTCGATCCCGCAGGCGGAAGCGCTTGAGGAGATGGGCGTGAAGATCGACGCCGCACTTTCGATCGATGTTGACGATGATGTTATCATTGAAAGAATGAGTGGAAGAAGGATATGCTCCGGATGCGGCGCATCATATCACATCGTTTACAAAGCTCCTGCGACAGAGAACGTTTGCGACAAATGTTCTTCGTCTCTCTACGTAAGACCCGATGATGCCGCAGAAACAGTTAAGGTCCGCCTTGACACCTACCATAAGCAAACAGAACCTATCAAAGCTTACTATGCAGAGAAGGGTATCCTTGTTGAAGTGAAGGGTCAGGAAAAAGTCGAGGACACGACCGCGCTTGTCTTTAAGGCTCTTGCTCGATTCGAGAAGAACTAAAAAGACACAAAAGTGGTGCTGAAGGTATGATACAAATTAAAAATTCAGTCCAGATCGCCGAAATGAAGATAGCGGGTAGGATCACGGGCGAGGCTTTGCTTGTTGCCCGTGACAACATCCGCGAAGGTATAAGCACATACGAACTCGACAAGATCATCAGACGATTTATCGAGAAAAGTGGTGCTAAGCCTTCCTTTCTCGGATATGGCGGTTTTCCCAACAGTGCGTGTATAAGCATAAACGACGAGGTCATTCACGGTATACCCTCAAGGAGCAGGATACTGCAAGATGGGGATATAGTGAAGGTCGATGTCGGTGCTTGCTATCACGGATATCACGGCGATAGCGCAAGAACCTTTCCCGTCGGAAATGTCAGCGATGAAGCTCTTAAGCTTATTGAGGCTACAAAACAGAGCTTTTTTGAAGGCATTGCGGCTGTAAAGACGGGCGCAAGGATAGGCGATATCGGATACGCGATCGAATCCTATGTTAAACAGTACGGTTTCAGTGTCGTAAAGAAATACGTCGGTCACGGCGTAGGACACGATCTTCACGAGGATCCGAGTGTTCCTAACTTCGGAATTCCCGGAAGAGGAGTCAGACTGTGCAAGGGAATGACGCTTGCTATCGAACCCATGGTAAACGTAGGGTCGCACGCGGTAAAAGAAATGCCGGATGGCTGGACGGTAAAAACAGCAGACGGAAAATTGTCCGCACACTATGAAAATACTGTTCTTTTGACAGATGACGGTGTGCAGATACTTACAGAAGTCGAAAAAGGCTTTTGATAAAGTCTGAAACATCAACTATCATTAAAACCGATTTTAAACCAGGAGAGACAATTATGCCAAAGGATGATGTTGTAGAATTTGAAGGTACGGTAGTTGAGGCATTGCCTAATGCGACCTTCAAAGTAAAGCTTCCCAACGATCATATAGTAACAGCTTATATCTCGGGAAAGCTTAAAATGAATTTTATCAGAATTCTTCCGGGTGACAAAGTAACCATTGAAGTCTCGGTCTATGACCTGACTAAGGGACGTATCACTTGGAGAGCAAAGTAAGCAATTAACAGATATTTCAAATACGAAGAAAGGTATGGTA
>CAZWCZ010000052.1:0-7737 GCA_964632165.1 uncultured Lachnospiraceae bacterium
TATGCTCCACCTACGAAGAGGTGCTTGACGATATTCAACTGCCGGAAGTCAGAGACTGCCAGACGCTGATTATCGACACAGGCGGATCCTTTGTTACATATCTGCAAGACTGGGCAATGCGTACCAATCCCACAGTAAACAAGCAAAAGAACGGTGCTCTCTCCCTTAAAGGCTTCGGTGCGGTAAAGCAGGAATTTCAGCGCTTTACCAACCACGTCCGCGATGTCCTCAATAAGAATGTGATCTACATCTTCCATTCAGATGAACAGAAAGACAAGGACGGCAACCCTCAGCAAAGATTGCAATGCGAGGGTGCGGCAAGGAACCTTGTATGGCAACCGTGTGATCTCGGTGGTTATATGCAGATGATCGGCACACGCCGTACTATCAATTTCACACCCACCGACGAATTTTTCGCAAAGGGGTGTTACGGTATCGAGGGATCTCGTGAAGTTCCTGCAATCGGTCCTAATGACAAAAACGATTTTCTCACTCGTCTTTTCAACGAGGCAAAGTCAAATATTGCCTCCGAGAACGAAGCCTTTGCTCCGGTCAAAGAACAGTATGACACGGTAATGGCTGAGATTACAAATATCGTCAACGCTATTACCAATGTAGATGAAGCCAATGCCGCCGCGCAAACGCTTCCCACTCTTGAACACGCTTTGACATCAAAGAAAGAAGCAAGCGCGATGTTAAACGCAAAGGCAACCGAGCTCGGCTTTGTATGGGATAAGACCGCAAAAACGTACAAAGCGGCGGAGGCAAAGTAATGGCAAAATACCTCATTACGCAGTCGTTACTCTCTGCGTGGAGTTATGCTCACACGTGCTTTGAGTCTTGTGCAGAGGAAGCCTATGAGGAATTTTTGAACGCGCTCAACCGTATTCCCAAAGAGACCACACCTGAAATGCAGAATGGTATTGATTTCGAGAACGAGGTCTATAAAGAGGCGGCGGGAACTCCGAGAGTTCCCCATCCCTCTTGGGAGAACGGTATAAAGGCAGTTGCAACAGCCATAAAGGGCGCACAAACGCAAGTAAAGGCACAACGCGAGTGTACGGTGGGTAACAAAACATTGCTCGTGTACGGCGTTTTGGACGCGCTCAAAGCGGGCGTGATTTCCGATGTGAAATTCTCTAACAAGAGTTTCGGCTCAGCCGAACTTGCCGGAAAGTATCTCAACGCTGCACAGCATTCCGCATATTTCTACATTATCCCCGAAGCATATCGCTTTGATTATCTTGTGTCGGACGGTGAAGATCTTTACACCGAGACATATGCGCGAAGCAACACAAGACCGTTTGAAGATATAGCCGCTGAATTTCTGAATTCGATTGAAGCAATGGGACTGATGTCGGTTTACGAAGAAAAGTGGCTGGCACTATGATCGGCAGGCTGAAAGACCTCTCTTTCGGCAGAAACGGCGAGCAGATTATTACTCTCGCCGTCGATGCCGACTTTACGGAACGATTTGACGAACTGAAAGATTTTGACGTGGATATCGAAATCAAGAAGCACCGCAAAATGCGCTCCAACGAAGCCAACAAATACTGTTGGGTACTCTGTGAAAAGATTGCCGGGCGGTTGAGTGATGAAAAGGTCAAATGCACCAAAATAGACATTTACCGCGAAGCAATCCGCGAGATTGGCGTGTGGGTTGATAAGGAACTTGACCTTGACACCGCAAAAACATTCTCTACCGCGTGGGAAATGCTTGGTACAGGTTGGCTTACAGAGCAGGTCGATTATAGCAAGAACGGTGAAAACGTCATTGTCCGATTTTATTACGGCAGCAGCCGTTACAATTCCAAACAGATGTCGCGCCTCATTGATAACCTCGTTCAAGATTGTCAAGAACTCGGCATTGAGACCGACACCCCTGAACAAATTGCAAAAATAAAAGCGCTCTGGGCAGAGGAAGATGCCAGAGCAAAAGTAAAGGAGAAGCATAATGAGCAAAAATAAGAAGCATAACAATCCCAAAAGAACCGACCGTTACGATTGGACGAAAGGATCCGAGGGCATTCCCGCCTTGAAAGAGGGCGATATCGAACTCATACTGAAGCCAAAGCCGAAAACAATCGAAATCTCTCTTGAAGAGTACCGTGCGTTCGTCGAAATGGCATACGCACTCAATGTATTCAAAAATTATCTGAGCGGAACGCACTATTCACACGATGTCGAGGAATTTGCAACACGCATTTTCGGGATTAAAAAGGACGGTGAAAGCAATGAGTGCTAATGTCATTATAAAAGGCGACGTATCAAACGGAATACCGAAAGAGATTTTGGAGATCGTAAATCTGCTTGCGGCTCACAATGTCAATTCCGCTTGTATCAACGTGCCGGTGGAACAAAAGAATTATTATATCACCTACGAGCGTGATACAAAGATGACAACGGAGGTAGCGGAATGAGTTGTCTTAATTTGAATAAGGTCGTTCTTGCCGGCAGGCTTACCGCCGATCCCGAACTGAAGCAGACCACGAGCGGCATTTCCGTTACATCGTTCACGCTTGCGGTCAATCGTAGGTACGCCAAAGAACAGGAACAGCAGCAGACCGATTTTATCAACATCGTTGCTTGGCGGCAGACTGCCGAATTTATCTCTCGTTATTTTCGTAAAGGCTCCGCGCTTTGTATTACTGGCACAATCCAAACGCGCTCTTGGCAGGATCAGCAGGGGCAGAAGCGTTACGCTACTGAGGTTATTGCGGACGAGGCGATGTTCGTTGATAGCAAGTCCGACAGTCAGCTTACGGCGAACGGAACATACGTACCCGAAGCCTATGCGCCAACCACTACACCGAAATTTGAGGAACTTAATCCGGATGATGATCTTCCATTCTGAAATGAGGTGTAATAAATGGCAACAGGTAAACGGTACTATTGGATTAAACTAAAAGAATCGTTTATGTCCTCAGATACGGTTGACTACTTAATGAGCCAGCCGAACGGTGCTAATTATGTTGTCCTGTATCAGATGCTTTGCCTTAAGACAATCAATACCGATGGGAAACTTTCACGGCAAATAGGCGAAATTATTATTCCGTACGATATCGAAAAAATACAGCGCGATTGCAAATGGTTTTCAACAGATACCATACGTGTGGCTCTCAACCTCTACCGTTCTTTTGGTCTGATATATGAAGATCAAGATGGAATTCTCGTTCTCTCCGATCATCAAAACCTTGTAGGCAGTGAGACCGATTGGGCGGCAAAACGTCGACGTCAGAGGCTTGAGCGAGACGATATTCCTCAGCTTCCTACGGACACAGGTGGGGACAATGTCCCCCTTGATGTCCCCACAGAGAATAGAGATAAGATATTAGATATTAGAGATATAGAGAATAGAGACGGAGAGATAGAGGAAGAGGATAAAGCCGCTCCGCAAGCGGAGCCGGCGCCTCCACCCTCTCTCCTTGCTCCGTGTCCGTTCAAAAAAATTATGGAAATGTATCATCAAATATGCGTGTCTTATCCTCGCATCGAAGATATAGAGGGAGAACGAAAAAAGGCAGTTGCGGCTCGTTGGAGAAAATACGGTGATATCGCAGTCTTTGAGCAAGTATTCAGAATAGCACAGGCTTCGTCCTTTATGAAAGGCGAAAACGGACGTAATTGGCACGCAGATTTCGATTGGATGATGAGACCGTCCAATATCCCCAAAATTCTTGAACACAAGTACGACGATAGACCGAATACGCAAGCAGGTCAGACGAGTGATGCGCTGGCGGCAATCGCACGGCTCAGAGAGGAATGTGACGAATGACAAAAAACGAGATACTTGACGTTGTGCAAGTGTTGGCTATGGCATACCCGGACAAAATCAAAGTTGAAAATATTGCACCTATGGCAACAGCTTGGTACGCATATTTCAAGGACGATGACGCGAGAACAGTCAATACAGCCGTGAGTAAGCATATTGCCACAAGTCAATGGCTCCCAAGCATAGCGGAAATACGAAATCATATGGTCGATATCTTTCACCCCGAACTGATACCTCCTGACGTGGCATGGGCTTCTGTCGTAGACGTGCTCGAAAGCAGCAGTCAGTTTTCAAGCCGCGAGGAATTCAAATTTCCGCCTATGATTGCAAGAGTGATTGATACGATCGGTTGGTGTCATCTCCGAGAACTTTGGCGCGGTAGTTTCGGAGGACAAAAAGACGGTTTAGATAGAGTTGCGTTTATGGAACTGTACAAGCCCGCGTATGAGAGGGCGCGTCAGGAAGCAGGGTTGCCGCCCTCTCTCAAAGCAACGATTGCAAAGGCGGCGCAACTTTCCCCAGAAACAACACAATACCTACAATCTACGCAAGATGCCAGGCGGCAAAATGAAGAGGATTGGTACAGAATTATGCACCGTTCGTTTTATTCGCTTGAGGCGAACAAAACAAATCTTTTGGAGGACAAGCAGTGAACATACGCTTTACTATTCCGGGTAAACCGTTCGGATGGCAACGTGCCGGACAAAATCACCGCACAGGAGCGGTATACACGCAAGAGAAAACGCGTCAGCACGAAGCAATGGTTGCGTGGGCATACAGGCAAACATACAAGAATTTTAGGTTTCCGAGCGGTACATATGTGGATATGAGAGTAATGGCGTATTTCCCAATTCCAAAAAGTAAAACAAAAGCCGTTCAACAGAAAATGCGGAACGGCGAAATAAGACCGACAGTTAAGCCGGACTTTGATAATATCGGCAAGCTCATTGCCGATGCGCTCAACGGTGTTGCTTATGATGACGATAAGTGCATCGTTGACGCGCAGGTCAGAAAATTCTATTCGGATAATCCTCGCACGGAGGTTATCCTGCAAATTGCAACAATCTAATATCGAGCGTGGCGGCGCCGTATAATACCGCAAACATAAAAGGAGCAATTTTATGTCAAATAATATCACGGAAAACACAGAAAATCGGCTTGTGTACATACCGATAAACGAACTTTATCCTCACCCTGACAATCCTCGAAAAGATCTCGGCGACCTTTCGGAACTTGCCGAGAGTATTAAGGTCAAGGGTGTAATGCAAAACTTGACCGTCGTTCCTCGTGCAGAGGGCGGATATACCGTAATCATCGGACACAGACGCATGGGCGCATCGAAACTTGCGGGGCTTACCGAACTCCCCTGTGTCATTACCGAGATGTCTGAACAAGAGCAGGTCGGCACGATGCTTTTAGAAAATATGCAACGTTCCGATTTAACGGTGTATGAGCAGGCGCAAGGCTTTCAAATGATGCTTGACTTTGGCGAAAGCCTTGACAGTATCGCCGAAAAAACAGGCTTCTCCAAATCTACCGTCCGCCGCAGAATCAAGTTGGCAGAACTTGACGGTGACAAGTTGAAAAAGGTATCTGCGAGGCAAATAACTCTTGAAGATCTTGACCGTCTAAGCAAAATTGAAAGTGTAGATAAGCGAAACGAACTTTTGGACACAATAGGCACTTCTAATTTTGAATGGAAATACAAGCAAGCACTTACACACCAGGAAGAAGAAAAAGATTGCGAGCGTTGGAGAGCGGTACTAATTGAAAAGGGCTTAACCGAAATTTCTTATAACGACACATTCGGTAATGATAAGTATTGCAGTAGCAATCGCCCTTATATCAGATGTTCAACCATTGCACCAAACGAATTTGTCATTGACGAGGATATGCAGTTCTTCGCCTTCGATCGCGGAACAGCATATTTCCGCAGAGAGCGAAATGCCGATGACAATGCAAAATCGGCGGCATATCAGAGACGGGCGGAAAGACAACGCACTCGCAAAAGTGCTCTCGAAGAAGCGAGCAAGAGAGCCTATGAGCTGCGGCATGAGTTCGTTATGGGCATTACCGAAGCCGCAGCCAAAAAGGCATTTGCAACAATCGTGGAATTCGATCTTTGCAAAGATTGGGAAAAGGGCGACAATTACGGGTATTGGAGCAACGTCTACGATACAACAAACTTTCCCGGCAGAGATCCCGATAAGACAGGCTATGCGACAATCGCTCAGCAAGTTATAGACAGTCCATACAGAACATTGCTTCGTCATGCCTATACACGTCATTCGGACAGCGCTAATCTAACTTATTACGATTACAACTGCGATTGGCGCGAGAACAAGCGTCTTGATTTGATTTATACTCTTCTTGAAAAACTCGGATATGAAATTTCCGATGAAGAACTCAGTTTGATTGGCGGTAGCAATCCGCTGTTTGAACGTGAAAAAGAGGATGAAGCGGAAGAACCAGACGAAAGCGAAATGACAGAATCGGAGATTGTTGAAAACAATGATTCTGCGAACAAGGGAGAAATGCTTGAGCCTAAAAAAGATGTTGTCGAACAGCTCAAAGAGATGTACGGCGCGGACGAATAACTATGGCTACAATTCGATATATCAACAACGACCACAAGGAATTTCAAAAGGATTTCGACATTCTCTGCAAAACACGTCAGCGTTGGGAAGTGTGGAGCGATTTTGTACATATGGCAGCATACTCAATATCGAATGCCGTTGACACCATACACCGCGAAAAACGCGAAGACGAATACTTGAAAATTGCATCGCGCTACACCGCTACGGAGTTGGAGGCGGTAGCCCGTCTCCTCTCTATGACGGTTGTCGCATTGGAAGAAAACCCGAATCAAGATTTTCTCGGAGAGTTGTACATGAGGCTTGAACTCGGAAATGCCAATGCCGGTCAATTCTTCACCCCGTATTGCGTAAGCAAAATGATGGCGGTTATGAATGTTGGCACAGCGACAAACGAGCTTGAACGAAAAGGATATATCTCTGTGAGCGATTGTTGCGTAGGCGGTGGTGCTATGTTAATTGCATTCGCCAATGCTTGTAGAGACAATAGCGTGAATTATCAACGTAATGTGCTTTTTGTCGGTCAAGACATTGACCATACGGTAGGAATGATGGCATACATACAACTCTCGCTCTTGGGGTGTCCCGGTTACATCGTTATCGGCAATAGTTTGACAGAACCGCTGACGGCGGATCCGCTTTATGCACCTATGGAGAGGGAGACATACATTACACCGTTTTACTGTTCTACGATATGGAACACTCGGAGGATCCTGCGAGCCGTAGATGCTATATTCAAAATCGTTCCATCAGAACCGCGAGAAGAGCCGATACAGAAAATCGCGCCAAAGGCAAAAGCCAAAATTTCCGAATCTGTTCAGATAAGCATATTCGATATGGAGGTCTGATATGGGAAAAGGAAAGAAGTGGACGCGAGAGGAAGAAGAACAACTTGCAGAGGAATGGGGAATATACAGTGCGGACGCGATTGCTAAACATCTTGACCGCACACGAGACGCTATTATCGTAAGAGTTGCACGGCTTGGCTTGGGTGCTCACCTTGAAAATTCGTCAAAAATTTCATTCAGTATACTACTCAAGGAGCTTGGGTATTCAGGAGGCTACGAGGAACGGTTAAAGCGATTTGAGGCCGCAGGGCTTAAAATCCATATGCAACGTGTTAAGGACTGTTCTTTCAGAATGGTAGATATAGACGAGTTTTGGGAATTTGCCGAGAACAACAAGCACCTGATAGATTTTTCTCGCCTTGATGAAAATGCACTTGGTGCCGAGCCTGTTTGGGTAAAAGCAAAGCGTACAGAGGATTTCAAGAGAAAGTTCGCAGTAAAGCCCAACAATACGAAATGGAGCGAAACGGATGACAAAGAACTTTTGCGATTGCTCCGCGCATATCGTTACACTTATCCCGAA
>CAZWCZ010000053.1:0-4355 GCA_964632165.1 uncultured Lachnospiraceae bacterium
CCGTTGACATCTTCGATCTCCACTTCGGTGCGGCCATCATTGTAGTGCACCTGGACGACCACTTCCCAGACCCGGCTGTCCTTGGTGACACCGGGGGCGCCGGTATCCTTCTCCTTGATCCAGTAGTGATACTCACCGGCCTTGTCGAAGGTGAAGGCAGAGGAGAAGGTGATCTTGCCGGTTGCGTCATTTGTACCGGTGGTCACCAGTTCATTGCTGCTGTTATAGACATCGAACTCGAATACGTCATCCGCCGTCAGGTCACGGCCATTGAGCTGCTTGGTCGCACCGATAACCAGGGACAGATCCACGCCAATGGGAGGTGCGGCGTACTCATTGATAAAGATCACGCCGGACAGTTCCTCTGCCGGGGTGTCGGTAGTTGCATACTTCACCGTTGCAACCAGCTGACCCTTCAGGTTATCCGCAACGCTGATCGTCACCTTCACAGGAGGCTGGATGGTATACAGATTCGCCTTGGTGGTATCCGTGACCGACTCGGAAACGGTGTACTCGTATTCGCCCGGAGCGGTAAAGGTCAGCTTTTGGAAAGTGGCCTTGCCGGATGCGTCATTGGTGACGGTTCCGATCGTCTTGCCGCTGTGATCCTTCAACGTGAAGGTAAACTCCCCTGCCTCGATCTGCTTGTTCTTCAGATGCTTCTGCACAGGCAGTTCCACATCCACGTCCTCGGGGTCATAGGTGTTGGCGAATGCCATGGTAGTCACGGTGTCCTCGCCCTTGGTGTAAGCCGTCTGGGCAGACAGGGTACCGGTTGCGGTGTTGTAAGACAGGGTGACGGTTGCGGTATAGACGGTTGCGTCATACGTTACGCCGCCGAGACTGCCAGCAGATTCGGAAACGGTGTAGACAAATGCCTTGCTCTTGACGCCGTTTGCATCTGCTTCCACGCCGTCCAGATCGCTCAGGCTGAACATCAGGCTGGGTGCGAAGGTGACGGCCGTTGCCTCGCCGTCCTTTGCATCAACATGGTCACCGGCAGTGACCACCGTGCCGTCTGCGTTCATGACCACGAAGGAGAACTCTCCTGCGGCCATGTCCCGTCCGGTCAGGGTTTTGGTTGCGCTCAGATCCACGAAGACGTTGCTGGGATGATAGACATTCTTGAAGTGGATACCACGCAGGTATTCAGCATCGGCCACCAGCTTGCCTTCTCCATTGTCCTCAACGGTCACATGGAAGATATATTCGCTTTCGTCATAGGTGATGCTGCTGTCCGTGCCCGGGACTTCCCGAACCAGATAGGTATGCTCACCGACGGTGCTGTAGACAATGGGGCTGAAGTGGATCGATGCCTTGTTGCCTGCCTCCGGAGCAGCGTTGGAACCGACTTCGACCAGCTGCCACTCGCTCTCGTCATCCACGCCGAAGGTCTCATAGATCTCGAACAGGAACTCGCCTTCCTTCATCGTCCGGTTGAGCAGTTCCTTGGTAGCCATCGGGGTCAGGGAAGTCTCCTGGGTCTCGTACTTGTTGTGGAATACCACATCAGTCGGATCCAGTTCCTTCGTGCAATCGGCATCGGAGAAGTAGCGCACCGTTGCTTCCAGCTTGGCGGTAGTTTCGTTGTGGGTAACGGTCACCAGCACATAGTAGGCCGTACCGTCATAGGTCACGCCGCCCAGGCTGCCCTGAACTTCCCGGATCACATACTTGATCGTAACGCTGGAAGCCGTTCCCAGCACGCTGGGATCGTAGGTCAGGGGGAAGGTGATCTCATTCTTGCCGGAGCCGGTGTTGCCGTCGGTATTAACCAGCTGTTCGCTGCCGTCTTCGGCGATGTGATACAGGGCAAAGCTGAACTCATTTTCCCGCAGTTCACGGCCGGTCAGTTCCTTCTTCGCCTTGATGGTCGCCGTTGCGCCGCTGGGAACATAGGTGTTCTGGAAGATCTTACCGGTAGCCGTCACGGCATCGGGATTCACGGCATCGGGATCCTGCTCTGCGCCCGGGGTGCGGATGGCATCCGGGACAAAGTAGTTGCCATCGATCTTGCCCTCTGCATCGGTGACGGAGGCAAGGATATTGCCCTGACCGTCGTGATAAATGGTGATGTAGACGGGGTACTCACTCGTGTCATAGGTCACGCCGGGCAGCTTGTTCTCCGGCACGATCTCGGACATCCGGTATTCGATGGTCTTATACTGATCGCCATCCACCGTAAACTCTTCGTCCAGAGAGAAGTGGAGGTTGGCAAAGGTGATGGTACCGTCTGCGGCAACCGTGCCGTTGACGGTCTGATCGCCGCCTACACGGGTCAGACGGAAGTCAAATTCACCATTCTTCAGGGTTCTGCTCGTCAGAGTCTTGCTTGCCGTAACCGCAATGGCGCCGCTGGCATTGTAGACGTTGTGGAACGTGGGCAGTTCTACAGATTCCAACGGGGCAGTGTAGTCAGCCGGATCGGTGGCATTGCCACCCTCTGCCAGCTTGTAGTAGTAAGGTGTCAGCGCAAGCTGGCTGTTTTCCAGGGTCACGACCACTTTCAGCAGGTACCGGGTGCTGTCGTAGGTAATGCCGTTGACCGTGCCGGAGCCATTCTCCATGATCCAGTACTGATACACACCGGCCTGGGTGAAGGTGAGGCTGGAGAACTCCACGAAACCGTTGGCAGGAGCCACACCGACTGCATCGGGTTCCCCCGTCTGGGAGTTCACATTCACGACCCGGAAGGAGAAGGTGGTGCTGTTGGAGTTTTCGGTATATTTCTCAGCCCCAGGGGTGTAAGTGATCTGGCTGGGGTAGACCGTATTGGTGAAGATCACGCCGCCGTCGGGGTACACGGGAGCGTCCACCGTGATCTCGCCGGTCAGTTCGTTGTAATGCACCGTCACCGTAACGGTAAAGGTATTGGTGTCGTAGACCATGAAGGGGTCGACGGACATATCGGGGATGACTTCGCTGATGGTGTAGGTATAGGTCTTGGTGCGGATATGGTTTTCATCCGCCGTCACACCGGCAAAGTCTTTCAGGCTGTAGCCGATGTCGGTGAAGACGATCTTGCCGCTGGCATCGTTCATACCGGTAGCCACCACGGCATCGCCGAGTTTGACCACGAAGTTGAACTCACCGGCCTTCAGGGAGCGAGCCTCGCCGGTCTGGTTGACCAGAACCTTGGTCGCCTCCAGATTCACCTTCTTGTCCGCAGGCTCATAGCTGTTGACAAAGGTCACGCCGCCGTCGGGATAGGTCGGGGTGGCTTCCAGTTTGCCGTCTTTATCCTCCACCTGAACGGTAACCGTAAACACAGCCTCACTGTAGGTCATACCGGTCTGTCTGCCATTGACCTCACGGATGGTATAGGTATGGGTTCCCTCGGTGGTATAGGTGATGGGGGTGAAGACGATCTTGCCGCTGGCATCATTGGTGCCGGTGGCCACGGTGGTCTCCTTGCCGTCCTGGTTTTCCGTCACCACGAAGGTGAACATATTCTCCGTCAGGGTGCGGCCGGTCAGAGTCTTCGCAGCTTCCAGCGTCACCTGCGTCTCGGCAGGGGCATAACGATTGTGGAAGACGATCTCGGTAGCCTCTTCGCCGCCCAGTTTGGTGAGGGTGGTTGCAGCGCTGAGGGTGCCGTTGCCATCGTCGGTGACGACCACTTTCAGCAGATAGACGGTGGTGTCATAGGTCATGCCCACCCGGTTGCCGGCGGTCTCCTCCACCCGGTAATAGTAGGTGCCGTGGGCGGTGAAGGTCACATCCGGCAGCTTCACGGTCTGGCTGACCGTTTCGCCTGCGTCAATGTTTGCCATGCTGACGTTGCCGGTGACGGCTGCGCTGGTATCCGCATTCTCACCCTTTTCATCACAGGGATAGGCCACGAAGCCGAAGCCGGCATCGTCCAGATCCACCGTGCTTTCCAGTTCCTTCGTAACGCTGACGCCCAGCTTGACAGGAACGGGGTTATAGGTATTGGTAACGACTACAGAAACAGGGGTCTCCCCTTCTCCGATGATCACATGGCCGCCAGCCACAGAGTAGCTGGGGGTGAAGCCGGAGACCGTTTCGGACACGGTCAGGCCGGTGCCGGTCACCAGTCCCTTGATGGTCACGGTCTGACCGGCAGAGATGGTGATGGTGGCCACGCCGTTTTCAAAGGTCACGCTGCCGGTGGTACCGTCGCCGGTCTCGGTGGCAAAGGTGCCGTTCAGGGGATGGGTCTGGGAGTCTTCCCGGATGGTCAGGGTGAAGGTTCTTTCCGGAACGTTCTCGCCCTCAACCACCTTTTCCAGGGTCAGGTCGCCATGCTTGACATTGACGGAAGGCACGTTGGTGACCTTGGGATCATTGTTGCCGATCTGGATCTTCGCACTGTTGGTGATGGTTTCCTTGGC
>CAZWCZ010000053.1:4455-7702 GCA_964632165.1 uncultured Lachnospiraceae bacterium
TTCGTTTTCGGGGTTGACCACGTCGATGTGATAGGTCAGGATGTCGCCCACCATGACGTTCTGCCCGTCAATGTTGATATCGGGATCCTCCCGGGTCACCGTCTTGGTGTCCTTGGCTTTCAGGGTCAGCTTGCCGTTGTTGCCCAGCATCACCGTGTAGTGGGAGTTGCTGGAATCGTTGGTGCGCTTGGGGTGAGCCACGAATCCGGCGGTGCCGGTGCTGTTTTCGCTCTTTTCGTAGTCGCCTTCGCCGCTGGCCAGGTCATAGGCGGTATAGATGCCCTTCTGGATGTACCAGTTGCCATCGTCGTGCTTCACCACCGGTGCATTGGCCGGAGCCTCCACATGGATGTAGTCCACACGCTTGGTCACATTCTCGTATACGCCGTCTTTCAGCGTGGCGTTGCTCCAGTCGTAGACTTCCCGGGCGTAGTAATATTCGTTGCCGTCGCCGGGAACCGGGCTTGCCCCGTTATAGGGAACGTACTGACCGTCTTTCTTGACATAGATCAGGGTATCCTGCTGGTAAGTATAGAAGCTGTTGTCCACGGCGGCATCAAAGGTGGCCTTGGCCATTGCCCGGTTGCCGCTGAGGAGTGCTTCGCTGCGATCCCAGTCGTTGGTATAGAAAGTATAGGTGCCGGTTTCGGCATTGTAGTTGGTTTTGGTGCCGTCCTCAGTCTGCTCATCCCGGTAAGCGGTGTCCGCACCGACGATGCAATCGACATTGAAGGCATTGATGTCGCTGCGCAGACCCACTTCGTAAACCACACGGCAGGGATCCTTCCCGGTTACCTCCGCCGTATAGACGGTCTGGCCGTCAACAGTCTTTTCGGTCACGAACACTTCCTGAACGCTGAGCAGGCTGGCCGGGATGCTGATGACCACGGTCTGCTGGTAAGGTGCCACCAGAGAGCGCTGCACCCGAACCACGAAGTACATATAGTCGTAATCCTCAGCGTCGCCTGTCGTCCCTACGAAATAGTAGGATCTGCACACGCAGTCCGCATCGTCAGGAATCTTACCGGCTTCGGTCTGTGCCTGGATGTACTCCACGGAGTCGTCGTCCGCAAAGCCCACATAGCTGACCTGCTCGGATTCATTCACCGTGCCTTCGCTTCTGCCCCACCAGACGATGCTGTTGTCGAAGTCATCTCCATCTTTATAGTAAGCCTGGTTTTCGGATTCTACCGCCTGGCTGAGGAACGCATCCACGTCCACCGTTGTGCCAACCAGCTGGCTGCGCTTTTGCAGCGTGGTGCGCATGGCATTCTTGAACGCATCGGACTCAGACAGCGTGTTCCACTGGCTCAGCTTCTGCGCAGCCACGGTGCCGCTGTACAGCGTCCCGTTTGCCAGGATGCCATGGATGCCTTTGACTTCCATGTACTCGCCCACGGGATCGGTGAAGGTCACATAGCCGGAGAAGTCATCGCCGTGGGTCGCATCCACCTTAGTAGGAGCGGACAGTGCCTTCTTCTGGATCTCGGTGACGATGCTGGAAAAAGCATCGGACAGGGTGGTATCGCCGCCGGTGGCGTAGTAGCCGTCGTTATAGGCGATGCCACTGCCTTTGTCGTAGCCCTTGCCCACGTTGCCCATCACATATTTTCTGGTAGCGGTGATGGTGCTTCCCTCGATTGTGTAGTAGTCGCCGTCATTGACCCGAATCTTAAAGCCCGTTGCCGGCGTTTTGGTGTAGTTTTCCCAGTAGGTCTTCCAGCCATCGGTGGAAGACGGATTCCGACTATTTCTGCTGTTGCCGTAATTCCAATAGCTGTCATCGCCGGTCTGGGCATAGGTGCCGGTGGTGAAGGTGGCCGGATCCATGGTGATCTGTGCCAGTGCCTTCTCATCGCCATTCAACTCATCCAGTTCCACCGCCATGGTGTAGATGTTGCAGCGATGGCTCTCGTCGGTATTGTCGCCGTAGTAGTGCTCGGAGATCTTACCCTTGTAGTAAGCTGCGGTCAGCGCCGCAATGAAGCCGTTGCCTTCGTAAGCGCTGCCGCCGGGGCCACGGTCGCTGTCATAGGACGACGGCGCATACCAGGAGGTGGTGGAATTGCCCCTTTCGTCAGGTACCATGTAAGTCGCTGCGCCGTCGGACAGGATCACCAGGAAGGGCATCCGGGTCACAGTTGTTCCGTCTTCATAAGTGACCGTGGTGTTCTGAGCATTCAGCAACATGGAGCCGCCCAGCGCAATACCGGCATGGAGGTTGGTGCCGCCATTCTGGCCGTTCCGGGGCGTGCCGACACTACTGTCTGTGTTCCGGCCACGAATATATTTGCTGTTGTTGCTTCCCGGGCCGCCATTGCTTTCCTGCCAGGTTAGGTGCTGGGAAGCAGCCTTCTTGTTCTGGTTCCAGCCGTTGCCATCGGTATAATGGTACAGTTCCGACAGAACGGAAGCGGATTGCCGTGTAACCCTTCCATCCTGCTCCTCTTTAGCGCTGGAAAAGCCCACTACGCCCACACGGTTGTACTCATTGGTGGACAGCAGGGTCTCGATGGCCGTATTGGCTGCCTCCACCATCTTCTCCGCCCGGGTCGTCAGAGTACCATCCGTCTCTTTCATGGAACCGGAGGTATCCAGCACAAAGACCACGTCCACGGGAACCTTCTGCTCCGTGGCCAGTCCCAGCACCTGTGCCGCCTGGGACACCGTGACCAGGAAATTGTCTTCGCCCGGGGTGAAGGACTTGCCGTCCACCGTGATGCCGGTGTCGCTGACGGACTTGCCCACAGTCACCTTACCGGCGTTGTGGGTATTGCTGCCATAGACCGACTTGTCCCGATCCAACGTGCCGGGGTCAGCGACCGTTGTCGTCTCGCCGCCCACCGTATCGGCCGCCGCAGTCAGCGCACCATGAGGGAAGGATCCGAGCGTCAGGACGATGGCCAAACAGAAGGCCAGCACCCTGTGTGCGGTCGGAATGAATCTTGCGTCTCTCCTCATAAAAATCACCATTCCTTCATTCTGGATTTTACCCGTCTCCCCGGAAATATTGGGAGTACGGCAGTCATTTTCTCTTTCTGGAACAGGGGTTTGGCAGGTCAATCCAGTACCCCTATTCTGATTTAGGATACTATATCATTTCTCTCAGAAAATTTCAATACTCAAATGCTCGTTTGCGCCAAAAATTTCCGAAAATTTTTCGCCCCACGCCCCTGTCCCCCACCGCAAAAACCCCCTGCCGGGATCCCGGCAGGGGGCAGACTGTCAAAACAACTTGGCTCCCCCT
>CAZWCZ010000054.1:0-7484 GCA_964632165.1 uncultured Lachnospiraceae bacterium
CGAATGGTTATTCGCTTCACGCCAAGACGATTTCGATTGGGAAACGGAAAACGACGTTCCCGAAAAAATGATTTTAGAGGAAATGTCTTTCCTCGAAGAAAGCGAATGGGCATACTTCAAAAATAAATGCGAAGAGCTGTTGACAAAAGGCATTTGTCTTTTAACAGGTACTTGCGGTCGTTGGAACGGACCGGCTCGCGGCGGTAAGTTCATCCGCAACTTCCACGATTTAGTAAGTTGTATTGATCATCTGGATTATCTTAAAATTACTGACCGTAACGGACATTTGTTTATTGAAGGCTGTCATCACGACGGTTCCGATACCTATGAACTTAAACAGCTAACGCGCCGCGGTAGAGAATATGCGCAACAATACAATTACGCGCGCAACGAACAGCTACATAGCACCATTATGAACTCAAATTTCCACTCAAAGTTGCCACGCTTGGCTACCATTTAAGGGAGCGAACATTATGAATAAAAACAATCCCTTCGGCTACAAAGTCGGTTATCGCGAAAACGGCAATCAACTTTTTTTACGCTATTTTATGACCTATACCTATAAACAAGCGCGGTTTTCTTTGCGTTTTTATCGTAAATATCCGCAACGAAATCGGGAAAACAACCGCCTCATCGTCGATCCCTTCTGGGAAATTAAACCTATCACAAAAAAGGAATACCTCGCAGGGATTTGGGACGAGTTTCCCTTTAAGAGGTTACATCTATTTTTTAGATGCAAGCTAAAAATTATCCTTACGTATTTTCCCTTTCGTAGGTCTATCGTCGCATAGAACAAACGCAAATGTAAACGGTCCTGCGAAAAATTATTCTAATTTTTCTGGTTCTCGTTGACATTTGTAAAATATTTTCAACGCATACCTGCTATCGACGTTTGCCCTATGCACTTAGCCCTTTGCCGAAAGGTGAAATAAAATCCATAAGGAGTAAAACAAATGAAAATCGAGTATGAAACCAACACCTTAGTCGTTATCGTTTACGATAAGAATAACCTGTATCTCGTGTATAACACGTTAAATGAAATCGAACGCTTGCTTTGCAAAAAGTTAGACGTCGAAGAAAACGAAGACGGCGACGTTCTCGTGGACGTAGACGATTATTACGAATTTCTCGCTCTGCGTAGAAAAATTTTGGACTATTGTCCTATTTACTAAAGAGGTATTATTATGAAATTGACACTTAAAAACATTAAATCCCTTAAATCAAACGCAACCCCGTTGCAAAAACGTGTGTACAACTACGTCATAGACGAATGGCATAATTACGACGATAAGAAAAACATTTTCACCGATGTACTTTATCACGGTTGCCAATCGGGAATGGTTGGGTTTTTAATTTATTACAACGATACCGTTCGTTTTTACAAGCAATACAAGAACGAAATAGACGAATTGCTTTACGAAATCATGTTGGAAACAGGTATCTACGCACTCAAAGACTTATTCGGAAAGCGTTGGGACGAGGAAGATCCGCTCGGCAACAGCGACTACAATATGAACCTCTTGGCGTGGTTCGGCTTTGAGGAAACACTGCGGACAATCGGAAAAAACTTTGAACAATTAGAAGATTTTATTTAACGGAGGTTACAAATGATTAAACTTAACTTAAAGGCAGAAACGGCCGAATTACAGACAATCAAAGAGTTTTTGGAAGAAAACGTTAATGAAACGCTTGCGGATAAAATCAATAACGGCACGCCGTTTGAAAAAGACGGAAAATCACTCATCAACAAAAAGACGCTTACGGGCTTTATGAAATATGCGTGCGACGAAGCGAGAAAACTTGCAGATAAAAACGCAACGTCCGCTTGCGTTGACGACGCTACCGTTTACGGTTGGGCTATCCACTATTTTGAAGAAGAAAGCATTGAAGGCACGCTTTATACGATAGACGGCGCAGAATATAAGCTCACGCCGAAAAAAGCAAGCAAACCCGTTCAACGCGTACCTGCCCCCGTCATTCAAGCAAACCACACGCCGCCGAAGCCTACTCAATTCAATTTATTCGATATGGTAACGCAAACGCAAGCTCCTAAAAACGAAGATGTGGCGAAAGAGGAAATTGAAGAACCCGTTGAGGAAATTCAAGATAATATCGAACAAATCGCCAAGCTTAACGTAGATATGGAAACAGGCGAAATTTTGCGTACAGAACCAATATTAAAAGAAAAGGAAACTATTCCGTTACGACAAGCGTCACCGTTGTATCAAAAATATATGCGTTTCCAAAACGAATATCCCCACGCCGTTATTGCTTATCGGCTCGGGGATTTTTTCGAAGTATTCGGAGATAACGCCGTAAAGCTCGCAAATCGTTTCGATTTGACCTTGACGGGGCGCGATTGCGGACTTTCCGAACGAGTACCTATGATCGGCTTTCCCTTCCACGCCGCCGAGATGTATTTTCAGAAAATCGCAAATTCTCGCGAACTTATCGTCATAGACGGCGATACCGTTACGCCCTATACGGCAAAAGAAAACGAAGACACAGCGTATAACGATTCCCTCGTCGAAGAAGAAGAAGAAAGCGACGATACCATGTACGAAACGAACGACGAAAACGATATTTTTGAAGAAAATCTTTCCGTACAACGTTTCTTCGAAAAAAACGCGCTTTTTACGCTTTACGAATTGTTCGATTACGAACTCGATATGCAATAAAAGGAGATCTCTATGTTAGATAAAAAACACATTAAACCGATTCCAAAATACATTCTTAATGCAATTTATAAAAAAGACAAAAGCTTTTACCCAACGCCCACAGGCATGAACAGATTTTACGCTTACCTCGCCGTTTGGCATAAAGAGCTTGTCAAAGTCACCGTTGCCGTAAAGCACTACAAAAAGCAATGGTACTGCAAACAGGTTGCCGTTCACGGTCTACGCTCGGATCAATGTCTTGTACGCGATTTGGAATATTGCTACCTCACGGGCATGGGCTTCCGTGTCGGTTGGTTCGCCGAAGGCATTCAATCATGCGCAAAATGGTTCGAGGACGACAGATGGTACTACGCGCCCGATAAAGCCTACGATCCGTACGCCATTGCCGTGAACCCTGCACTCGTTTACAAATTTCCTGAATACAAATACTGCGCCTACGATTTATACAACGGCGTGGACGTTTTGCAATATTTGCGTCTTTACGAACAATATCCACAGGCGGAATATCTGGTAAAATCGGGGTTTTCCGATTACGTACATAGCAAACAAATCCTACGCGAATGTGCCAAAAACAAAGCGTTTTGTCGTTGGCTCATACAAAATAAAACGGATATATCCACACATAAATATTACGTATCTACTCTATTGAAAGCATTTAAGTCCAAACGCCAATGCAATGATATTCAACAAGAAGAGCTCCTCAGAAAAGAGCTTACGGCAAATACCGCCTTTAAGCCGTTACGAGAATTTTTCAAAGGCTCGCTACATGCGTTCATCTCGTACATGCTATGCCGAAATATAGGTTTACACAGTTATTTGGACTACTTTCAAGCCTGTCAGAAATTAGGTTTAGATATGTCGTTAGAACGCAACCGTTTTCCTCACGATTTCAAGCGTTGGCACGATATTCGGTGCGACGAATACGCATCCAAAAAGGCAAAGCTTGACGAAGAAAAACGAAAAGCCTTTTACATGCAATTCGCAAACGTTGCCGAAAAGTATACAACTTTGCAGATGAACGGCACAAACGGATTCTCTTGCCTGATTGCGCACTCCCCAGCCGAGCTTATTCGCGAGGGGAAAGAGCTCGGTCACTGCGTCGGCGGTATGGGCTACGACCAAAAATTCGTGCGCGAAGAAACGCTTATTTTCTTTATCCGCATTAACAGCGACCTAAAAACGCCATTTGTGACGGTGGAATACTCGCCGAGGAAAAAATCCGTTCTGCAATGTTACGCCGCACATAACAAGAAGCCCAACGACACCATTTTAGATTTCGTACACCAACAATGGCTGCCCTACGCCAACAAACAATTAAAGAAAATAGCGGCTTGACCGCAACAATAAACTTTAAGGAGAAACTTTTATGAACAACTATTTTAGAATTACAACCTATTCCCCCGAAGAAAACATTTCCGCTATCGTAGACTGTTACGGCAAATTCGATCAAGTATGGCAATTCAGCGCATACCTCGTAAAAAAGAAATTCAAGATACGTGCCGTTTCTAAAGAACAGTCTTTTGAGTACGGCAATATTCCGAAAGCCAAACCCGACAGCAAAAACTTAATTCTTCGTGCTTGTCAAATGGGCGAGCCGATTATCTGCGGCAATCGTATCGAAGTAAACGGCAGATATTATTTTACTAAATAAACACAAGGAGCGTATTATGCCACAACAATTCAGAAAAATTTTCAAAATCAATAATATTCGAGCGCACGTTAAACGCCGCTCGGACGGACTATACGAAATTCGTTGCCAAATAGATAAAAAGCTTTTCGTCGCTACAAGCAAATATCTTGACGTCTGTAAAGAAAAATTCAAGCTCAAATTAAAACAGCTTCCGCCTAAAAACAAGCTATCGCCAAAGGCGCAAATCATGTTTTCTAATTATACACTCAATTGGCTGGAAACTGCCAAAAAACCTTTCGTTAAAGCATCTACTTATAAAGACTACGTTCAAACCGTAAACGCATACATTTTGCCTACATTCGCGACGCGATCTCTTGCAAGCATTCAATACGACGAATTACAAAATATGCTTACGCAAATTTCCAACAGCGGCAGAAATCGCACCGCTAAAAAGATTTATCAGCTCCTTTCCCCTTTATTTGAACACGCTGTTGCAGATGGCGTACTCTCGCTTAATCCCATGGCGAAAGTGAAGCTTGCGCGTTACGAACAAGAGCACGGCGTTCCGCTGACGAAATCAGAAGAATATGCGCTTCTAAAAGAAATCAAACGCAGCCCTACTGTTTACAACCAAGCGTATGCCTTTATTTTGTATACGGGATTGCGACGTTCCGAGCTTAGCTCCGTTGTTGTTGACGGCGAATGGATCACTCTTATCACGGCAAAACAGCGAAAAGGCGTTAAAGAAAAAACTCGAACTCTTCCCATTTCTCCTATGCTTAAGAAAATTCTCTATCTCATTGACGTAGAAAAAATCAAAAGGCTTTCCGTTAGCGTTTTAACAAATCGTTTCAAAGAAATTTGCCCGAATCATCATTTACATGATTTACGACATACGTTCATCACACGTGCGCAGGAATGCGGTATTCGCCGTGAATACGTGAGCCTTTGGGCCGGCCACAAAGCCGATAGCTCTATTACCTCAAACGTCTATACGCACCTTGAACAAAACAAAGAACTACAAATCAAAGAAATGCAAAAATATAGTTATGAATACGATTAAATAATCTTTACATATGATCTATTTTTAATCGCTCGCGAGATAATCTTCGCGAGCGATTTTTTTTGACTATTTGCAAAAATTAAGAAGGAACAATTTGCTCAAAGCCTTATAATTCAAGGAAAAAACGAGCAATTTTACGCTTCATTTACGCTTCATTTTTTGCAATCTTTTTATGAAAAATGGCATTTTTATCATTCTTTGAAATGCATAAATATACAAAATGCAGGATAATCGTGCATTTATACACAAAATCCTGCATATTGGCTGCCCCTGTCAGGCTCGAACTGACGACACACGGATTAACAGTCACCTGCCGCCATTTCCCAAAATCGCTATAAGCCTTTGTTTATAAGGGATTCAGCGTTTGTGATTTTTTCACGCCCAAATCACGCCCAAATTCTTTTGATTAAAAATCGCCCTTTAATCATAGTTTTTCGTTGTTTCCCAATGCCCGGTTTTATCCGAACCAACACGTTTTATAAATCCTTTTGCTTTCAATGTTTTTATATTTCTTGCTACCGTAGATTCATTTTTTTCTAACACAATCGCTATTTCTTTTAATGTCACATCCGCTTTTTCTTGCATCAATTGCATAATATTTCTTTCTGTTTTGTTGAGCGTTACACTTGCATTTACACTTGCGTTTACACTTGCGTTTATATCAGGGAACGCTTTTACATTATAAGGGATATTCACCTGCAAATATGCATCCTCAAATTCAAATACCGCTTCGCCATATTTCCCTACAATAGTATTGATGCCTTTACCACTTTCTTCCACATATTCAAGGCGCATAAAAATTTTTGCAAGTTCAGGATTTATAGGGTTGCTAATTCCCTTCAAAAACTTCTCTTTGCTTATATTTTTTAAAGCATTTCCGTAAGAAAATACTTCCAAATGATCAGAATACAAATAAACAGACGGTCCAAGATGTGTCGAATAATCGTTATGCACACATGCATTAATCCAAGCCTCCCGAACGCTATCCCTATCTAAAAGAAACTCATCGTGTCTCTGTGGGCTTCCGTTAAAATACGAGCGAACAACATTCACCGACGACTCAATATATCCTATTACGTCATCGAGCGTTTTCAGTAAACAACAACCACCGAATTCTTTACGATAAACAAATTCACTCTGTTTATCAACGCCCGAAAATTTCGCAATTTTTATTGATAAATCACATTGATCTGACATTAAAAATGCAAGATAATTAAACTGTCCCGACGTATTCTTTAAATTATAATTCTCAAAAAACGTATTAGGAGTATAATGGATATTCTTGCTATCTAAGTATATTTGAAAAACTCTGAATGTTAAATCCTGTCTTGGGGCAACTTCTTTAACCAAGGTCATTTGTGGGATGGAGATATATTCCACATATCGTTTCTCAATCTGCTCTTCCGTCATACTGCGGCAACTCGTTCCGACGCGAATATAGCAACCGCTTGCGCTTCTGCCGTATTTTTTTATATAATACAACGCTTTTCCCTTACGAACATTAATGACGACAACGTTCTTTCCGTCGATATATTGTGTCCCGAGCGTTATAAACTCTTGCGGATTCGGCAAAATCTGCGTCGTAATAATATCCGCAATTTTCTTTTGTGTTTCATCTAAGTGTTCAACACCGATGACATTCCCGTCGTCTTCCACGCCGATATAAATCGTTCCGTCAAAGCTATTCAAAAACGCATTGATTTCCTTGGGCAACGTATCGTTATAAATCCGTTTTAATTCCGTCGTTTCCGTTTCTTGAAATTTCATAACGCACCTCTCGTTTTTTTATTATACCACGAAACAAACGTTTTGTCAATTCCAAACCGCCCGATTTTTTTGCACGGCTATGACCATATTATTTACAACGGATATTTTTCTTCTATATTAAAATCCAAACCGTATTTTTTCGCTTTTGACCAACCTTGTATTACTTCCAAGCATTCCGTATATGCCGTTCGTTCTCCATATTGAAACTGTGTTTCTTTATTATCTTTATATTCCGACAGCTCCTCTAAATACAGCAACAATAATTTTATCATCTTTTTCAAAATGCATTTTGCCCCTCGTTTCATATTTTTTATCCACCTCTATTCATAAATTTTATCCATTGGTT
>CAZWCZ010000055.1:0-7469 GCA_964632165.1 uncultured Lachnospiraceae bacterium
ATATCCTCATGAGATATACTGAAAGACTTTATAAAATCGACAGGTGAAGCTTGTTTAAAATTTTCTGTAGAAGCTTCTGCATTTGCTACAATTTCGGTAGCTTGAGACACAGCGTTGTCTTTAATATTTTCTGCTGTTGCTTCAACAGTATCGAGCGTGTTTTTGATATTTTCCTTCTCAATAATATCAGCACTGTTGTCTGGAATTGTTTCAGTTAGCGTAACATCCTGATCATTTTCCATTGATAAACCTCCTTTTTCTGTATTTGTATCATCAGCATTCAGGCTAAAAAGGTTCTTTAAATCCTGAAGCATAATTACCATTTGATTTTTAATTTTGTCATCAACAGCGTATATTTGTGCATTCGCATTAATCATACCTGTTGTAACTTCTTGTCCAAGAAACGTTATACCTTTATATTCAAAATCAAGAACATCGTATATATCTTCTGCAGCTGAATAAGTATACTTTTTTATCTCTGTTTCCATTGAAATAGGAGTGCTTTCATATTCTCTCAACAAATCTTCAGCAAAATTACTGTATTTTTTATATAAATAACCTGTAACAAAAACTCTGTTCTGACCATCAATTTGCTTTATTTCAAAATCGGCATATTCTTCTGGCGGGATAATTCCAAGAACATTTTCAAGATAAAACATCTGAACTTCGTTATTCTTAAATGGATTAGTACGAAATTCCATATCATGAGAACCAAATTTATATTTGCCGTCTTCTGTTTTTATAATATGTCCGAGAAGAGGGGATAAAAATAAGCTATTTTTCTTTGCTTCAAGTAATTCGCTTGAAAATCGTGTCTTTTTACGGTTAATACCGTCATGAGCAAAATCTAACCGAAGCTTTAAGAATTTTTCACTGTCAAAAGAATTATCAATGCTGTAATTCACAGGAAGTGAGGTATAAAATGTTTTCTCCATTGTGTTCACCCCTTTCTAAAAAAACATTAACAGTTCATTTGAAATAAAATATTCCTGATTAGAATATGAACTGCTTAATATAGAAAATAGACTTGGGTCATATTCAAAAACCCAAGTCTCTTTACCCGAATTAATAAAACTGTTTATCATTTTCTTATGATTTGATAACAGTAATTCTTTTAAATCATTATTTGTTATGTATATAAACTTCATACTTATACTTACCTATTGGCATTACTTTCAGCATTTTGAGTAGCTTCGCCAGATTCTGAAAGAGTTTTTCCAACTTCTTCGTTCGTAGGTCTGCCACCTTCGTTAGATGAAGAAGATTGCGTATATGAACTTTGCAATGGTTTCCAAACCTCGGATAGGTTAAAATAATCATTTTCAAGATAAGATAAACCTATAATATCATTTGGTGTTTCACCTAATGTAGCAGCAACTAATGTTTTACAAGGAATTCCTGCTTGTGCGTTCTTTAAGTATAAAGAATTCATATCCTGTTGATTATATACAGTAACAGGAAGAATATTGATTTGGAAATTTACAACCCCACTTCTGTATTTAAGAAGCCTGTTTACGTTTCGTTCAATTTGTTTAACAAGACCTGTAGCGTAAGCGACATCAGCTTGTATGCTGATTTTTGCAGTAGAGCTATTATTTGCTTCACCGAACATAATAGCACTAACACCAGCACTGTTCCAAAAATCCTTTGTAGCGTTCACGGTTAAATCACTGTCAGCGGCATTACTTCTATCAAAGCTTATATCATCAAAATCCATTGGGGTTATAAATGCTCCGACAGAACTCGGTAATACAGAACAAAGCTGTTTATAGAAATCTCTTGCAAAATCAAGATCTATCTGTAAATCGCCAGTATCGCTATCAGTTGGAATTTTTAACCCGATTATTTTATAATTCTCAAGTTCTTCTCTTGCCTGCTGTAAATCAGCATAATCAAGAATTCTATAAATATATTCAAGAACACCTGCAAATGGTAGTATTGGACTTGGATATATACTATCTGTTGCCTTTAAGCAAAATTGTTTCTTCTGATCAATCTGTTGCCATCTTAATTTATTGTTTTCCTTATATGCGTAATATTTGCTTTTAAATTCAGAACCGTAATTTTCTAGATCTTCTTTGTATGTATCGAAATAAGAGAAATCGAAGCTATACATAAAACAAGCATCAACAACAGACGTTATTTTACAATAATCAGGGGAGAGTTGTTGAATATAAAAAGTATCTTTTCCCTCTCTGATATAACCATAAAACACATCTTCACGATAAGCAATCGTATTCATTCTTATAGTTTCGTGTTTTAAATTCATCTGTTGTAAATAATGAACGGTATCGTAATAGCTCTTTTCAAATTGCGAGCGTTTTATTTTATTTGGATTGATATTATAAGGCACAATGACATAATCAAATGTATAAAGCTTGGCAAAATAATCAATAAGTCTTCTATATTGTGGACTTACTTCATAAAGATAAATACTTGCGTTCCGAAGCTCCTTTGCAGATGTTTCAGGATTTTTTAGATATTTGATAATATCTTCTCGGGTGACTTTTTTTAAACGTAGAGGGTTTCTTGTACTTCTGTTATCGTTATAATCTAAAATAAGTCCATCCTGATTTCCCATTTTGGCATAATTACCGATTTGAGAAAATGTTTTCATTCCACTAACCATATCGAAGCTCATAAACTGTTTTCCTTCCAAATATTTCACCTGCCTTTTACATTAGGTTTTCGCATATCAAAAATTATCTGATTTTCAAAGCTTTTTTTGCGAACCTTTACTTTTCGTTCCAATTCGTTTGCTATGTAATTACCATAAGCTAACGAAGAATATCTGTCTTTACGTTTATCATATTGCTCTTTTATTTTAATATCACTACCATTAGTTGTATATTCCAGATTAACAAGCTCATTTATAAGCAGAGTTGTCTGAATATAAGGTAATTCAAGATCAATTCTATCGTCAGCACTTAATTCCTTATATTGTTTTGATTGATTTAATTCGGAACGAAAATCTTGTTCAGAAATTAAAAGCCTTAATTTTCCTCTTGTAATACTGTCTCTTAGAGCAAAGGCACACTGACTGTTAAATGTTGTAGAAGCTTTTATACTATAAATAGCTTTTCTTGGTAATTTAGAATTGCCCTTATAACGTTCTGCCATTTCAGAATCGTTAATACAAGTCAAGCCCTCGTACATAATACCTGTGCTTTCGTCTACTAAATCACTTACAAGATTGTCATAAACACCTATACCTACACCATTTGTATCAATAACAATATAATCGCATTCCATATCTTCAAATAATCTTCGAATTTTGAGACCTTGTTCTTCTGTATGACCGCCTTCAAAGTTATCTGAATAAAGCACATTTCGTATATATTGTCCATCTTTTGTAGGTAATAGCTGTAAAACAAAAATCGCAGTAGCATCGTTACGATTTTTTTTAGAACCCATAACGGCTATATCGGCTGTAACCAATCTTATTTCTCCTGATTTTTTTTCAGGATATTTAATTATTTTAGTATCATATTTTTGATAATATTCTTTAGGATATAACGCTTGTTCTATACGTCTGACTTTAATTAAACTCTCATAATCAAAGAAAGCATTTTCATTTTCCCCATAAAAAAGAGCTTCCATTTCCATTAAAAATTTAATAGCGTCAAAAGTACTTTCTGACATTTCATCTTCTATTTGTTCGAGATTTAATAACCCTTCAGCAATTGAAAGCTGATAGGGAAGACCGCATACAAAATATTTTTTTGTATCATCTACCATATTAACACAATAATTCTGAAATAATTGCCATGACCAGTGATTTTTAAACCAACAAGAAGAAGCGTATATTTGTTTATTTCGCTCTTTTGGATAGTTTTTATATTCCTGCTTTCTATAAAACCCCGGTTCTCTTTCAGAAGTAAGAAATTTTTTTATAACTGATTCAATAATTGTTTTGTCGATCATTCGGTATTCGTCTAAGATTACTATATTAGCACGATTGTGTCGGGCATTTTCATTAGAGGTAATAATTTTAATTCGAGAACCGTTGTAGAAATCAATATACGCATTAATAGGGGAAACACTTTTATCTCTTATTTCACGTTTTAGATTATCGGAATTTGGCATTAGTATTGTTACTATCTTTTCGATTACTTCTAAAGCTTGTCCTCTTGATTTTGAAGCGATTACGATTAAAGTTCCAGGATATAATATACAACGGACACAACAAAAAATTGCTAAAAGAAAGGACTTGCCCTGACCACGGCTTGCTGTGTATATTATATTTGTAGAATAATTCATCATATATAATATAATTTGCTGAAATAATCGTAGATGTATATTAAGATAATCCTTGACAAATCTATGCGGATTAGCCCGATAAAACGAACACCAAGTATTAATGCCACTCATTATTCTTTCAGATTTATCATTTATTTCGGTTTTAGGTGTATTTGCATATTTATTCATATTCCAACTCCTTACTTATTGAAAACTTCGTCAAATGACGGAGCTTCACCATCGTTATCAAAATAAGTCGGTGGATGAGCTGTAAATTTTTCTACCTCTTCTTCGTATAATTTCGTCCATTTCTGACCGAATTTATTATTAAGACCAATCATTTTGCACAGATGTCCTAAAAACCAAACAGAGATATAATATTTTATTTTATCAACATCTTCCCATTCAGGGTCAGGTTTAGAAACAGGATGTTCATTTTCCCATTTCTTTATAAGAGTGCCAAATGTATTTGTTTCGGCTAATGTGTTATCATTATTCTGTTTTGGTTGTAAATTTGCAGAATTCATAAATTCATTTAGCTGTTTCTGTAAGGGGGCAGTAGGTTGTCCATTCTGCATATTTCTTAAAATTTGTAGTTCAAGCATACACATTTGTTTGAAAATAGTAACCTGATTGTGACCATTACATTCGCATGAAGCAGTCCAATCAGCATATTTATCATTTAAAAAGTCGATTTCTTCTTCTGAAAAACCAAAACCCCAGAATTTATAATCTTCCTCTTTAATACTCGTATCATCAGAATTGTTTGAAACAGCTTGTTTAGCTGATTCTTTTTCAGCCATTTCCTGTTCTTCTGCGATAGTATTAGCATATGTTTTATTTGCATATTGAGTTAATGAAGTTTTTGCAACAAAAAAGCTCATACGACTGTTGGGCTTACTGGCTTTTTTCATAATATCTACTAAACCTTGACAATAATAAATATCATAATTCATACAAATTCTTCTGCAAGCTTCTTCTTCTGTCATATGATGCTTAGTTGTATATGTATCATATAATTTATCTAAACATTTTTTACAAATTGGTAGATGATATGCCCATCCTGCGTATAAATTACTGTATGAGTCAGGAAACATTTTATCTTCAATATCGTTTGTAGAATAGCCACAAACAGTACATTTATAGGTATATAATTTTTTTATTTCTTCTTGTTCTTCAATATCAATTACTTCTTTGTTGATATTAGGAGCAGTATATAAATTCTTCTTTTGTTCTGGATTTGATTTGTAGGAAGAGGGTTTTCTTAAATTTGTACTTCCTTTTGGTCTTCCTCTGGTTGCCATTTATTACCTTCTTTCTCTACACATTTGCAACGTAAACTGTTATTATGTTCTTCGATAAATTGTGAACTTTCCCAAATACAGCCGAGATATGTCTGTCTTTCGCCTAATATAACTCGTTTTATAGAAGCAATTACGATGTTAATAGGAGATTTAGTCCATCTGTTCCTTTTTACATAATCGGCAGCTTCGTATATATTTTTAAACTCCTTGTTATGCTTGTAATATCCTGCCATTTTTACAGAAGCTTCTGTATAATCTAAATGACGAGGTTTTTTATTTTTCTTTTCCTGAGCTTTTAAATTTTTTTTTTGCTCTTTTATATAAGAATGATGATATTCTATACCGTAACGTTTGCACCATTTTCTAACAGCATTTCCGCTTACTCCGTACATTTTGCCGATTTCTGTAAAACTGTGTGAAAGCATTAGTTTTTTCAATGTTCTTGCAACAGGTCTTTTTTTTACCTTATATCTTGCTTTTCTTGCACAATAACTACAGCAATATTTTTTATTTAAATTATCAGTTATAAAAAGTTTTTGACAGTAAGCACAAACTTTTTCCTCTTTTTTCAATATTTTCATCCTTATCTATTTATTTGCCTATTGGCATGAGGCTTGTTTAAAGGTACAATGCCCCAGAAAACCCTATGGTTGCGAGTTCACGACTTGAACGTGAATCATAAGGATATGAGCCTTATATCCTACCATTAGACCAACTCGCCAAAAGCACGACTGAAGCCGTGCATATTATTATTCATTCATACTCTTGACAAATACAGTTGAGGGAATAAACTTAATTTTCTTTTTTGCAGGAGCTGTCTCTTTCTTAGCGGTTTTAATATTATAGAACGAATGTGATTCCCTAACAATACCATAAAGGCTACCCACACCCTGAAGAGGAACTTTTTCCTCATTAATCATAGATTCACGCAGTTCTTCCATCATAGCTTCATAAATATTCGTTGTATTTGTGATAGTTGTATCAGCTCTGTTCGCTACTCTTCTAATAAAATCAATCTTTGTCATAAAATTTTTCTCCTTTTTTTCGTTTGTGTTTTATACACATTTTAATTTAATTTGATAGGGTATTTGACCCTGATGCCGTAATTTTTTTCAAAAATAATAAATAAAGCTCCCGCATTAGCACAGCGTCGAAGCTTCATTGAAAAATCATCTGTTCCTATAATGCTTGGAACTCTTATAATCTCACGATTAATTCCAACTGTTTTACTGGCATCGTGATGCAAATGACCACCAATAAGATAATCGATCTGTATATTATATAAATTTGAAAATTCTTGAATTGCAGTTGTCATGTTTTTAACCTCGCCGTGAATACCTAAAAAGTTTTGACCATAGATATTTTCAAATATCAATCCTGTTGAGTTTTCTATATATTCAAAATTAGGATTATCGGCAAGATTGTTTTTAATCAATTCTCTGACAATATAGTCAGTGTTTTCGTTATCAAATGTTCCTTTAGGTTGCCCCAACATCCGGAGTTCAGTATGATTTCCTTTAACCATTTGAAATCGTATTCTTACATATTTTGATAATTGATTGAGCCAATTTACAAGGAACATTCCATATTTAACGCTTCCTTCGATAACTCCGTATCTTAACTTGAAAAGCTGTTTAACTCTTAAAATACCGTCTGAAAAATCTCCCATTTCATATATGCTGATATTATCAAGTTCTTCTTTATAAACAATATCTATTACTTGAACAAACAAATCCCACATTCTTTTTTCAAAAATTTCAGGACTATATGAATTAATACTTTCTCCTTTTAACCCTTTTATATCAAAAGCTACGCCATAATGTTCATCGCCAAAACATAATATTCCAGTTTTATCAGAACATTTTATACGATTTAAATACGGAGAAAAATCTTCAGGACTTGGAGATTGAGCAGAATTATTTTCTT
>CAZWCZ010000056.1:0-6932 GCA_964632165.1 uncultured Lachnospiraceae bacterium
ACGCCATATTCCTATGAGTATGGAAGACTGGGCAAAACGACTTGACGGTTTCCTTGAATTTAACGGAACGGAGATACTTACCGGACCCGGAAAAATCAGTGCAGAACAAGCCAAACTCCACGCTGAAACAGAATTTGAAAAATACCGCATTATCCAAGACCAACTCTTTATGTCTGATTTTGATAAGTATATGCTGGAACTTGAAGGACAGGCTAAAATGATTGCCGAAAAGAACGATTAAAATCCCACTACAAAAACAACAAAGACCGCCAGATTTCTCGTAATGAGATTCTGACGGTCTTATATTATTACAAGTTATATGTATTTTTCTTTAGCATCTCTAAACAAATTACTACATTCATCCTTAAAGCGATTTCTATTTAATCTTATTTCTGAATACTTTATCATTCTGACTGTCATCGCCATATCGGTTGCAATCCAATACTCATAACCGGAGTTCTCGCTCTCTTATCATTATGAAAGGTCGTGGCGTACCGGTTAAAGTGGCTATCATCAGAAATAAGGTATCTCTGCACCTGATATTCAATTTTCAAAGTTCGTGAAGCAGGTTATCTGAATGGTTTCAGAATGAACCCCTTCACTTGTTTGAACTGGGAGAGCGTTCCTGGGGGGTGTTTTTGAAAAATATTTTGAAAAAGTTTTAGATATAAAAAATCGCCTACTTCCAACTAAGGAGTAGATGACTATTTTCATTATATATAGATAATTTTCATTTTCTTCTTTTTGGCAGATGTGACTTTGCATAGAACATCATCGACACCATCTGTATATCTGCCTTGTATAATTAAGTTATTCTTCAGATTGATTAGTGTGGTAACAATTTTTCTGTATTCCATATCAGTAAGATACAAATGATATTTTTTCTCTTTCATTTTGAGCTACCTCCTTGCAATTACATTTTATTCGATTTGCTAATGAGAGTAAAATATGCGACTGATTATCAACCATTACCAACGGTAAAACACATAAATAATAATCCGTTTTATATTGCTTATTTTTCGTATCAATCGCCTTGTTTGTTAGCAAGGATTTTTGTAAGTTTTATATTTTCCCCTAAACAATAAAAAAGCCGAAACCCTTAATTTTACAAGGGATTTCGGCTTTTTGCAGCAGCCCCTGGGGGAATCGAACCCTCAACTAGCCCTTAGGAGGGGCTTGTTATATCCATTTAACTAAGAGGCCATTTTTAGATTTTACGGCGGCGACAGCTGCAACACACTCATTATAAAAAAAAGAGAGAAGAAAGTCAACCAAATTGTGGATAATCCCGATTGATTGCAGATAATCCCGATTGAATACCGATTGCAAGCTGATTATAAGATTAAAACTTGCAAGATAAAACAAATAGGTGTAGGATAGAAAACGAAAATAGGAACAGGAGGTATCTATGGAACGGTATACCTTTAGCATGAAATTAAAAGATGGGGCATATGCGGAATATGTAAAGAGACAGTGGAGAGAGAGGCATGGCATTTGGGGGAAAATATTCGTTAAGGAGAAAGATAACGCATGACACTGAAAGAAATAAAAGTAGGAACTTCTGCTGTTATCACGGCAGTTGGAGGAGAAGGAGCACTGCGGCAGCATTTTCTTGATATGGGAGTGCTTCCGGGGGCAAGGGTAACGGTAGTAAAATATGCTCCGATGGGAGACCCGGTAGAATTAAGGATTCATGGATATGAACTGACATTGCGGTTAGATGACGCGGCAAAGATAGAGGTTCAGCCGACAGAAGAAAAAGAGGAAGAAAAGAAGGATAAAACAGAAAACAGGAGGATACGTAGGGAGCATCCGGGACTTGGAGAAATTGGAAAATTTCATCCGAAGGGGACAGGAAATCCGCTTCCGGAGGGTGAAGAGCTGACATTTGCACTGGTCGGAAACCAAAATTGTGGGAAAACGACGCTCTTTAACCAACTGACAGGGGCAAGACAGCATGTTGGAAACTTCCCGGGAGTTACGGTTGACCGAAAGGATGGTATGATCTTAGGATATGAAAATACATTGATCACAGATCTGCCTGGGATATATTCGATGTCGCCGTATTCCAGTGAGGAACTGGTGTCCCGGAATTTTGTGCTGAAGGAAAAACCAAAGGCACTTATTAATATTGTAGATGCAACGAATATCGAGCGGAATCTGTACCTGACGATGCAGCTGCTGGAAATGGATATCCCGATGGTTGTAGCGTTGAATATGATGGATGAGATGACAGGAAACGGCGGTTCCGTGGATATCAACCGTATGGAAGCGATGCTTGGTGTTCCGGTTGTGCCGATTTCTGCAGCGAAAAATCAGGGAATCCATGAACTGGTAGAGCATGCGGTGCATGTGGCAAAATATCAGGAGAAGCCGGAAAAACAGGATTTTTGTGATGAAAAGGACAGAAACGGAGCTGTACACAGGTGCATTCATGCAGTAACACATTTGATTGAAGATCATGCCGTGGAGGCAGATGTTCCGGTACGGTTTGCAGCAGGAAAGCTGATTGAAGGGGATGAACTGCTTCTTCATCAGCTGAAGCTGGATGAAAATGAAACGGAATTGTTGGAACATATTGCGGTTCAGATGGAGAAAGAGAGCGGTCTGGACCGAAGTGCGGCAATTGCCGGTATGCGGTATGCGTTTATTACAAAAGTATGTGAAAGCTGTGTGACAAAGCCGCAGGAGAGCAAGGAGCATATCCGCAGTCAGAAAATGGATCGCCTGCTGACCGGAAAATATACGGCAATCCCGATTTTTATCGGGGTCATGGCAATGGTCTTTTATCTGACATTCCATGTGATCGGGGCGTTTTTACAAGAACTGATGGCAATGGGAATTGAGGCATTGCAGGAGCAGGTGGATGTGCTGCTTGTTTCTCTTGGGGTAAACGAGAGTCTGCACGGACTGATCATCGACGGGATTTTTGAAGGGGTTGGAAGCGTTTTAAGCTTTTTGCCGATCATCGTAACGATGTTTTTCTTCCTCTCACTGCTGGAAGACAGTGGCTATATTGCACGAGTTGCTTTTTTTATGGACAAGCTGCTGCGGAAGCTTGGACTTTCAGGACGGAGTATTGTACCGATGCTCATCGGATTTGGCTGTACGGTACCTGCGGTTATGTCATCCAGGACATTGCCAAGTGACAGAGACAGAAAGATTACGATTTTGTTGACTCCGTTTATGAGCTGCACCGCCAAATTGCCGATTTACGGATTCTTTGTCAGTGCCTTTTTCCCGAAATATGGCGGACTTATTATGACAGGATTATATGTGTTGGGGATTTTGTTTGGTATTTTAGCGGCACTCCTTTATAAAAAGACATTGTTCCGTGGAGAGGCAGTCCCGTTTGTTATGGAACTCCCGAATTATCGTATGCCAAGCGGAAAAAATGTGCTCCAGCTGTTGTGGGAAAAGTCAAAGGATTTTTTACAGCGGGCATTTTCGGTGATCCTGCTTGCTACCATTGCTGTATGGTTCCTGCAGAGTTTTGATTTTCAGCTCAATTTTGTGGAAGATTCCGGAGAAAGCATACTGGCAGCAATCGCGGGGCTGCTTTTACCGATATTCCGACCACTCGGGTTGGGAGACTGGCGGATCGTGACGGCACTGATCAGCGGATTTATGGCAAAGGAAAGTGTAGTTTCTGTTCTGGAAGTTTTATTCGGGGCAGAAGGGGGGATTGCGATGGCAATACAGCCGGTGGCTGCCGCTTCCATGCTGGTATTTAGCCTGCTGTATACACCTTGTGTCGCAGCGATCGCAGCAATCCGAAGAGAATTGGGATCAAAATGGGCTTTGTATGTGGTTCTTTTTCAATGTGCCATTGCCTGGGTGGCTGCATTTGCAGTAAGATGGATCGGAATGCTCTGATAAGAAAATTAAGCTTTAGATGAAAAAAACCGTTCTCTTTTGTAGTCAGAAAAGAGAACGGTTTTTGTATTGTTGTATTACCGGTGGCTGCGCCGACGGTAGTATTCTTTTTTTCGTTTCCGGTACGGAAGCTCAATGAGTACCAGATACAGACCGATGACCAAGACACAGAGACAGACGATGCCGCCGATGATCAAAGGGCGAAAATCGGTGTCTGCAGGATCTTTTACGGAAACCGGAGAAGAAGGAGGTGCAGTCGGAGCTTCAGAAGCTTCCGGTGTGCTTTCCGGAGTCGGAAGTGCTGTAGGATCCGGACTTACGGAGGGAGACGGAACAACAGTAACCGTATCTTCACTGTAATACAGGATTTCGGCGGAACCGACATAATGGTCTTCGTAATAGTATTCGATCTTTCCGATGGAATTCTTTCCGGAAGACAAAACCTCTTTTGTTTCCAGAGAAATCTTCTTTGTCAGGTCATTAACGGAAGTGCCGTTTGGCAGGACAAGCGAAGTGCCTTCCATGGAAAGCAGGTCGGAAGTGTCGCTGATAAAAGCTTCTCCATCGTCGAATAATGCCGGGAAAGCATTGGAAGAGCTTGTTTTTGCTGAGGAAAACGGCGTAAGGGAAAAATTTTGGAAGCCGTAGTCCAACAGGGCAATGGTATCGTTATAGACGACCGTGGAGTCAGGAGCTTTCATAATGACGCAGATGAGTGTCATACCGTCACGTTCTGCACAAGTGACAAGACAGTTTCCTGCGGTAGAGGTATGACCGGTTTTTCCGGCAAAGACACCCTCATATTTTATCTTCTTCCGAAGAATCTGGTGTGTGTTTGCAATGACACGCGATACATTTAAATTGGTTGCAGGGATTTCGTGATAGTATGAACCGGAAATCCTTGCAAAGGTGGGATATTCGATCAGCTTTCTGGCAATCTGTGCCAGGTCATACGGACAGGAATAATGTTCCGGGTCGTCCAGACCATGCGGATTCTTAAAGTTTGTATTGACACAGCCCAGTTCTTCGGCACGGGCATTCATCAGTTCGGCAAATTCTGTGAGGGTGCCGCCAATGTGTTCCGCAACCGCATAAGATACTTCATTTGCTGAGGCAAGAAGGATGGCATACAGGGCTTCTTCCATTGTCAGCTGTTCGCCTTCCACCAGACCGATACGGCTGCTGTCCCAACCGATCTTGTGGACAGAATCATAGGAACAGGTAATGATGTCGGTCAAAGGACACTGTTCAATGGCAAGGAGTGTAGTCATCAGCTTTGTGGTGCTTGCCGGGTAAAAAGATTCAAATCCGTTCTTTTCGTAAAGAACGATCCCTGTGGATGCTTCGATCAGAATGGCACCCTCAGCACTGATTTCAGGAGAATCGGGCCAATGTGTTTCCTCTGCATATGCTTTGGCAGGACATAAGACACAAAGGCTGGAAAAAATCAGGAAACAGCACAGGAATGGTTTTAATATATGTTTCATGATCAACCTCAAAGATAAAATTACAGGTTATTTAAAACCTCTTCTAATTCGGCTTTTGAAACGAGACCCACGATCTTGTTTACGACTTCACCGTTTTTAAAGAAAAGAATGGTCGGAATTGACATTACACCATATTTATGAGCGGTGTCCGGGGCGTTATCTACGTTTAATTTGCCGATTTTAATTTTGCCCTCGTAGGCCGGAGCCAGTTCTTCAATGATTGGTGCAAGCATTTTGCACGGACCGCACCAGTCTGCATAAAAATCAACAGCTACCGGAAGTGTACAGGACAGTGCTTCCTCGTGAAAGTTTTCGTCAGTAAAATGAAATGCCATAATCAAATCTCCTTATCTGCAATGCATATTTTTTTGGTTCTTCTTTTTAGTATGCTCCGTTTGCGGCGGGTTAATCAGTCGATTTACTTCCTGCAGGGAGCGGTAAAAGCAAAGGGCTTTCCGATTGAGTGCCGGATGGTCGGAAAAACAGTCGGAAATACGGCGTTTTAGTGAATAAGACATAGACTAAAACTCCTTTTTGTGGATTACTTTCAGTATATTCCGGAGATCAGCGGTATGCCACTAACCGGAAGATCGGATTTCCGAGGGAAGAAAACTTTTCTTCGTATTCAGTCATTACATTGCCTTCGGCAAACTCACTGTGGTGCAGATCGAAGGTCACATCCTTTAACCGCCAGCCGGCTTCCGGGATCTGTTCCAGAGAAAAGTCAAATAAAATCCGATTGTCCGTCTTGAACATTACCTCACCGTCTTTTGCAAGGATCACGTTGTAGCGTAAAAAAAATTCTTTTGATGTCAGACGACGTTTTGCGTGACGGTCTTTTGGCCATGGGTCGGAAAAATTCAGGTAAATGCGGGAAATCTCACCCGGGGCAAAAAAGTCGGCAACATTTTTTGCGTCTTCACACAGATAGAGCAGGTTTGGAAGATCTGATGTTTCTGTACGTTTTTCCAATGCGCGGACCAATACACTGTCGTAGCGTTCCATGCCGATATAATTTATTTCCGGATTTTGTCCGGCAAGTTCGGTTAAAAACTTCCCTTTCCCCATGCCGATCTCTATATGGAGCGGGTGATCATTGCCAAAAACATTTTTCCAGTTTCCTTTTTGCTCTGAGGCATTGTGGATGACGAGCGGGCTTTCTGAAATGGCTTCCGCAGCACCTTTTACTTTTCTTAATCTCATGCTTTTTTCCTCCTAGAATTACGTCACTATCTTACTATTTTTTTGCGTTGTAGTCAAATCTTCTTTCAGAAAAATTTCGTTGGCTTTTCACTCGCGTTTTTTTTACCATTTGTAAAATTTGTAAAGTTTTTTAAAAAAGTGCTTGCTTTTTTTGAGGGCTTGTACTATAATAAATTCTGCATCAGATGTTATGCGCGATTAGCTCAGTTGGTAGAGCACCTGACTCTTAATCAGGGTGTCCAGGGTTCGAGCCCCTGATCGCGCATTTAGAAGTATCGATTTTAGCAGTCATGCTGGGGTTGGTACTTTTTTTGGCTTGAATGAAAAGGTAAATTCCACTTGTAAAATTAAATTCCATACTGAAGA
>CAZWCZ010000057.1:0-6703 GCA_964632165.1 uncultured Lachnospiraceae bacterium
CGGACAACTTGATTAAAAGTCAAGTGCTCTACCGACTGAGCTAATATCCCATATATTATATAAGCTGCTTTGTAACAGCAAACTGGGCTAGTTGGATTCGAACCAACGAGTGCAGCAGTCAAAGTGCTGTGCCTTACCGCTTGGCGATAGCCCAAAGCATTTTATCATATTGTCATCTCTGTGCAATATAACAAAAAAGTGCCACGCCGTGACACTTTGCAGGGTGGATACAGGGATTCGAACCCTGGGCCTCCAGAGCCACAATCTGGCGCGCTAACCAGCTGCGCTATATCCACCACAGTATTGACTGCCTAAGCAGAATGTGCCAGAAGGGATTCGAACCCCCGACCCACGGCTTAGAAGGCCGTTGCTCTATCCAACTGAGCTACTGACACACATCTCTAAACATCTGCTGTTTAGAAAAGCGGGTGATGGGAATCGAACCCACGTATCTAGCTTGGAAGGCTAGTGTTCTACCATTGAACTACACCCGCATGTTAATATTTTATGAAATTTTAAGTCGGGGTGACAGGATTCGAACCTGCGACCTCCTGATCCCAAATCAGGCACTCTAGCCAAACTGAGCCACACCCCGGTCTCGCCTGCCACTCAGAAATTTTCGTTCTCTCTGTGACGCAAGATGAATTATATACGATGCAGAAAAAAAAGTCAACACCTTTTTTAAATTTTTTTAAATTTTTTAATTGTTTTAATTATTTACATTATTCTACATGTTTTAGTTCCGTTTCTATTTTTTCTCCCTGGACATGCAACACCATATAAGTAGGGACCGAACGTTCCTGACGCGGAAGTGAAAGGCTCCCTGGGTTTAAAACAAGTACACCGTCGATCTCCTTGCAGAATGGTACATGGGTATGTCCGAACAAAGCTACCGATGCTCCCTTTTCTTTTGCAGTTTTTGCTAAAAGCGACTGATATGCATTCACATAATATTGATGTCCGTGGGTCATGAAAAATCGTATGTCCTCAATCTTAGGCAGACGTTCTGCCGGAAGATCCGAATAAAAATCATTATTTCCTGCAACAAATGCACACGGACATTCTGCCAATACTTCGATATAATCCGCATCTTTTCCAACATCCCCGAGATGAAAAAGATAATCCAACGGTTTTTCTTTCGGCAAAATCTTCTCAAGATTTTTTGTTCTTCCATGCGTATCACTGATCACAAGTATCTTCTTCACAAAATTACCTTCCTTTATGCTTTATCAGACGCAAGAAGCACTTCCTTTATCTTCTGAAGAGCCTTTGCCCTATGACTGATCTTATTTTTTTCTTCCATCGATAATTCTGCCGTTGTTTTCCCATACTCCGGCACCATAAAAATCGGATCATAACCAAATCCGTTTTTTCCTCTGCTCTCATAACCGATATAGCCCTCTATCGTTCCGCGTCTTGTTACAGCAGTTCCATCCGGATATGCCAAGGCAATGGCACAGACAAAGCGTGCACTGCGTTGTTCTTCCGGAACTCCCTCCATCCTGTCTATCAGATACCGGTTTTTAATCTCGTAACTTGTATCTTCGCCTAAAAATCTGGCAGAATAAATTCCCGGTGCTTTATCCAGATAATCCACTTCAAGACCGGAGTCATCTGCCAATACAGGCACTCCGGTCAAGGTTGCTATGGCAGATGCTTTAATGATCGCATTTTCTTCAAATGTAGTCCCATTTTCCTCTATCGGTACAGAAATCCCGGCTTCTTTCAACGAAATCACTTCATACCCGGTGTCTTTCATGATTTCCCGTATTTCTCGCATCTTTCCCTCATTTGAAGTTGCAAATATCATCCTTTTCATACTTTCGCCTCTTTCTGTCTTCTCTACAGTTTCAGTATACACAAACCCTGCTCTTTCGACAACCTGAAATTTTATTCTTATTTTCCTTTTTTCCCTGGTTTTCCTATGTTATACTATTGATAATACAACGAAAGGAAGGAATCAACATGAACTCTTCTTTTACCATTTTAGAACAAGCCGACGGTCATAAGACAAAACTTTACTGTCTTCCTGCAGAAACCTCTATTGCCGGCAGTGTTCTCATCCTGCACGGTATGGCAGAATATTGTGACCGCTATGAAGCCTTCGCTCATACATTAAGCAAAGCCGGATATGATGTGTATCTTTATGATCATCGTGGGCATGGTCCTGACTGCACCCCGGACGAACTCGGATTTTTTGCAAAAACCGGTGGAGCAGAACTTGTGATTGAAGATGCCATCGCTGTATGCCGTCATATCAAAGAGCAGGGCAACGGCAAAAAATTTGCTGTTTTAGGCCATAGTATGGGATCTTTGATCCTTCGGAACGTGATCACCCGTTATGACTGTATGGATTGTGCCATTGTCTGCGGTTCTACCATGCCCGGCACTCTCCTTGTTCATAGCGGAAGTTTTCTTGCAGATCTGTTATGCCTTCTGCAAGGTTCCAAACACCGTTCCTCTTTTTTAGATTCCATGATGTTTGGCAGCAAAAATTACCGCAGCCTTTGTACAAGAACTTCTTTTGACTGGCTGACCCGTGAAGAATCTGTTGTAGATTGGTATATTCAGGATCCCTATTGTGGTTTTTTGTGTACTGCCTCCATGTACCGTGATCTTTTGTTTTTTACCAAAAAGTCCGGAAACAAAAAGAACATTGCAAAGACAAGAAAAGATCTTCCGCTTTTCTTCATCGCAGGGGAAAAAGACCCTGTAGGAGGCTATGGCACCCAGATTCGGAAACTTTTTCATACCTTTGAGAAGTCAGGCTTTTCCGATATTTCCCTTATGCTCTATCCTGAAGCCCGCCATGAACTTCTGAACGAAACCAATAAAGAAGAAATTATAAAAGATATCCTTTTGTTTCTGCAGAACCATCCGGGCTCAAACGGGCATTCGTGATCCGCATCTGCTGTCTGTTTTATTTTAAAAAAAAGCAACCCGGTCGGGACAGCCAGGATCTTCCTGGTTTTTCGCGTTCGGGTTGCTTCGGTTTTATTCTCTGTCTGATTCCGCCCTTTTTTCCACGACTTTTCTCGGCGGTTTCGGTCCCATGAACTGATACAGGTATGTTTTTAACATACCATTATAGATCTTTCGGTTTTTATCTGCTTTTCTTCCGATATACGTCTGGGCATCTTCATAACTTGTGATCACATAAAATGACCAACTGTCCAAACGTCGGAATGCTTCCCCTATTTCGCGATACAATGCAGGCATTGCTGCTTTTTCTTCTAATCTTTCACCGTATGGCGGATTTGTTATGATGAATCCATACTTTTTAGGATGGTTCAGCTGACTGACCGGACGCTGTTGAAAATGGATGTGGGAATCCACTCCGGCCATTTTAGCGTTCTGTCGTGCAGCCTTTATGATCTCTCCATCCAGATCATATCCCTGGATATTCAGCTGCACATCCGTACGGATTTTGGATCTTGCTTCTTCCACTGCTGCCGGCCAAAGCTTTTTCGGAATATTGTTCCATGTCTGGGCAAGAAACTCCCGGTTCATTCCGGGTGCAATGTTTGCACCTATCATTGCTGCTTCGATCGGTATGGTTCCACTGCCGCAGAACGGATCGACCAAAATACGATCTTTATTCCACGGAGACAGCAATATCAATGCGGCCGCCAAAGTCTCTGTAATCGGTGCCTTGCTGGTCAATTTTCGGTATCCACGCTTATGAAGTGACTCTCCTGACGTATCAATGCCTACCGTAACCTCATCTTTTAAAATGGAAACCCTTACCGGATACTGTGCGCCTGTCTCTGAAAACCAATCCTTGTTATACTGCTGCTTCATCCGCTCTACCATTGCTTTTTTCATGATAGACTGGATGTCTGACGGACTGAACAGTTTACTCTTCACAGAATTTGCTTTGGTTACCCAAAACTTCCCGTCTTCCGGAATTATTGTTTCCCAAGGAATCGCTTTTGTATTTTGGAACAACTCTTCAAAAGTTTCTGCATGAAAACTTCCGACTTTCCAAAGGACTCGTTCTGTTGTCCGCAAAAATACGTTTGCCCTTGCAAATGCTGTCACGTCTCCGACAAACGTCACTTTTCCATCTTCTACCTGCACTATTTCATATCCCAAGTCCAAAATTTCCTGTTTTAATACTGTCTCTAATCCAAAATGGCAAGGACAGACAAATTCGTATTGCTCCATACTGTTCTCCGCTTTCTTTAAAATCTCTTCTGCATTTTTCTTTGTTCTTTTATTGTAGCTATTTTTTCAGATTCCGTCAATGAGAAGTTACTAACGGGCCGTGGTAATCCTTCAATCCCCCATGCACATTTTTAACCGCAAACCCAAGACGATATAAATCTCTTGCCGCCAGGAGACTTGTATTTCCTCTGTCACAATAAAGGATCAGTTCCTTCCGTTCTCCGCTTTCTCCGTCTGTTGCAAGCTGACGTATCTCTCCCATTCGCTTTTTCATTTCATCATACGGAATATTTACCGCTCCCGGAATATGCCCACGCAGATATTCTTCTTTTGTCCTGACGTCAATCAGACTGCCCTTTTTGTGTCCCCGATACCGAAAAATATCATCTGCCCTTATCGTTTCAAAACGCATAGCAATTCCTCCCGCAATTTTCTCCTTTTATTAATATATTCCTTCTCTTTCAAAATGTCAGACCTGCTAAGATCTGTTTTAGTCTTTTCTTTGAAGTCTCTCTTGCCAAATCCTCCGCACTTCCTTTATAATAGAGTACGCGTGCCGTAGAAACTTCGACATGCCAATACTAAAAAGAATATTACTGAGAATGGAGAATTCTATGAGTATTTTAAACGTTTCACATCTTTCCCACGGCTTTGGCGACCGTACTATTTACCATGACGTCACGTTTCGTCTGTTAAAAGGAGAACATATCGGTCTGATCGGTGCCAACGGTGAGGGAAAGTCCACTTTTTTTAATATCATTACCGGAAAACTCATGCCGGATGAAGGGACGATCGAATGGAATAAAAATGTCCGTGTCGGTTATCTTGACCAGCATTCTGTATTGACTGCAGGTATGACCATCCGTGATGTTTTAAAATCTGCCTTTCATTTCCTTTATGACATCGAAGAAAAAATAAACGAAATCTATTGCTCCATGGGAGAAGCGGATGATACAAAAATGGCTGAACTGATGGAAGAAGTCGGAACATTGCAGGATTTACTGGAATCTTACGATTTTTACAATATCGATTCTAAAGTTGATGAAATAGGCAGAGCCCTCGGTCTGGAGGAAATCGGTTTGGATAAAGATGTTACCGAATTATCCGGTGGACAGCGTACCAAAGTTTTGCTTGCCAAACTGCTCTTGGAAAAACCTGATATTCTTCTTTTAGATGAGCCGACAAACTATCTTGACACCATTCATATCGAATGGCTCAAGCGTTATCTCCAGAATTATGATAATGCATTCATCCTGATTTCACATGACATTCCGTTCTTGAACAGCGTAGTAAACCTGATCTACCACGTGGAAAACGGAGAGATTACACGCTATGTCGGTGATTATGACAAATTCATAGAAGTTTATGAAATGCGCCGTTCACAGCTGGAAGCTGCCTACAAGCGCCAACAGCAGGAGATCAGCGAACTGAAAGATTTTGTTGCCAGAAATAAAGCCAGGGTCTCTACCAGAAACATGGCAATGTCCCGCCAGAAAAAGCTGGATAAAATGGATGTTATTGAGCTGGGTCCGGAACGTATCAAACCGGAATTTCATTTTAAAGAGGCCAGAGCTTCCGGTCGATACATTTTCCAGACAGAAAACCTTATCATCGGTTACGATGAACCGCTCTCTTCTCCGATCAATCTTTCCATGGAACGAGGCGATAAACTTGTTTTTAAGGGAGCAAACGGAATTGGCAAAACTACTCTTCTAAAGAGCATCCTTGGTCTGATCCCTTCTATTTCCGGTAAGATCACGCTTGGTGATTATCTCTATACCGGATACTTTGAACAGGAAATGAGCGGTGCAAAAAACAACACCTGTATTGAAGAACTGTGGCAGGACTTTCCTGCATATACTCAGTATGAAGTACGCTCCGCCCTTGCTAAATGCGGCCTCACGACAAAGCATATCGAAAGCCAGGTGCGGGTGCTTTCCGGCGGCGAACAGGCAAAGGTCCGTCTTTGCAAACTGATCAACAAAGAAACCAATGTTCTTCTGTTAGACGAGCCTACAAATCATTTGGATATCGATGCCAAAGAAGAATTAAAACGTGCTCTAAAAGAATATAAAGGAAGCATTGTTTTGATCTGTCATGAACCGGATTTTTATGAGAATTTTGCAACAAAAGTAATCGACTGCTCTCAGTGGTCCACAAAATTATAGAAATAAGGCCGTGCAATATCAAAATACATCTGCACGGCTCTTTTTCTGCTTCAAATAAAAAAAATCCTCAAAAGCAAACTGCTTTTGAGGAAAATAACGTGCGTGAGAAGATTCGAACTCCCGACACCTTGGTCCGTAGCCAAGTGCTCTATCCAGCTGAGCTACACGTACACAACGAACTGTTATAAACAGCTCGTTTTAATGCCGGCGACCGGAATCGAACCGGTACGGGAGATTAGTCCCGCAGGATTTTAAGTCCTGTGCGTCTGCCAGTTCCGCCACGCCGGCATATAAGAAATGGAAAACCATTCTTATAATGGGACCTATAGGGCTCGAACCTATGACCCTCTGCTTGTAAGGCAGATGCT
>CAZWCZ010000058.1:0-6358 GCA_964632165.1 uncultured Lachnospiraceae bacterium
TGCTCAAATCGGGCGGCGAGCTGAACCCCAAGTATCCCGAGGCGTTCGAGCTGCAAATCCGACTTCTCGAAGCGGAGGGACACACCGTCGTCTGCCGGGGCAAAAAATATTTCGTCGAGGATTTCGAGAACAGCCTTGCGGCATTGTAAATATACAAAAAACGGCTCTTTCAAAGAGCCGTTTTTTTGATTTTTCGAAAAAGCTATTGCAATTTCGGCGGAAACGTGGTACAATTACTACAATATATAATGCATTACAAGGCGTATTGATGCACACCTGCCCAAATTCAAATCTTCGGAGGTTACACCAAATGAAAAGAAAAATCACAACTCTCGCACTGTTGCTGTGCATTGCGATGGCGACGCTGACGCTCGGCGGATGCCAAATTATTGACAGAATTTTCGGAGGCAATGATGAGGAAAGCGATGCTCGCATTGCGACGCTTGAGGAGCAAGAGTCGGCGATTGACGAATCAATCGACTCTCTTCGCACGGTGGATTCACAGCTTCGGGCGTACATTACGGCACTCGAGGAGAGCACGGATGCATCCGAGCAGTCCATCGCCTCGCTGAGAAAAAGTCAGTCGAGCCTTGAGGACAGGATCAAGTCTCTTGAGGATCTGCGGGACGGTCTTGCAACACGGGAATGGGCGGAGGGCACATTTGCAACGCTCAAGCAACAGCAGGCTGTGCAGAGCGATCTTGACTCAATACGGGCAAGCCTTGCCACGGTGCAGACGGATTTAGGCGACGTGGGGCGAGAGCTCCGGAGTGCGATGGCGGAGAGTGAGGAGAATATCAAATCTTGGGTAAATAAAGAATTTTACACCAAGAGCGATATCGACGCAAAGCTCGTCGCTATTGAGGGCAGCATTTCCGGCGACGACGGTCTCAAGGCTCAGATCGACGAGCAGAAGACCGCTCTTGCGGATGCGAAAACCGAGCTTACTTCAGCGTACAAGCAAGCGATCGAGGACGCCATCACCAAAAACAACGGCGTTATCGACACCAATATATTCAACGCAATAACGGCGGCTAAGGATGATTACGATAATAAAATAGGCAACATCAACACAGAACTCACCGCCCTTACGGCTCGTGTTGAAAAGAATGAGAACAACATCACCGATATTTTGGAACGTCTTGAGGCACTTGAGGATGAAAACAAGGTTCTCAAAAATCAGATCAGATGCCTTAAGGACGATCACGATTGGGACGAGACGAAGACCGTAATTTCGTGGAACGATGACCTTTCTGTGTGCAATCTGCACGTCGAATGCCTCAACTGTGAGGGCAAATTTGATGCTATTCAGACGGTCCTGACGGTCTCGGGCGACGTGCTGAGTGCAAAATTTGACGCTATGTATAAGCGTGAGCCGCAGACTCTCTGCCTTACGGATATGACCGAGTTTAAGAATTCGCAGATCAAGGCGGCGGTCGGCTATCTTGTCGGCGACGGAACGGCGGACAGCGTTGATATTTCACTCAGGCTTGCGACGGATGCAAACGGCGGCGCATTTGATGCGATAAGAAACGGTCTTTCCGGTGCAAAGGCAGGCACGGTCAAGCTCACGGTCAACGGAGCACAGGAAATACCCAACTCGGCGTTCAGAAGCTGCGCCGCTCTCGGAAGCGTTACGCTCGGGACTGACGTAAAGAAGATAGGTGGCTCCGCATTTATATCGTGCACCTCGCTCGATAGCGTAACTATCCTCGGGGGCGTAGAGAATATAGACATAGGCACATTCTATAATTGCACGTCCCTGACGAGTGTGATCATTCCGAGCACCGTAACGGCAATGTATCGGGATGCGTTCGGAAACTGCAAGGCGCTCAAGAGCGTTTATTATAACGGAGATCTCGCAGGCTGGTGTGGGATCACGTTTGATGATATGAATACCAACCCCTGCGCTCAGGGGGCGGATCTGTATATCGGCGGCGAGCTTCTCACCAACGTTACAATCCCTGCGAGCGTTGATAGCTTGAAGGATTATGCGTTCATGGGATGTACCTCCATTACGAAGGTAACGATCCCCGATCACGTAAAGACTCTCGGCGATGCCGTGTTCGGCTACTGCCCGTCGCTCAAGACCGTAACGGTATCGGGCGGCGTCGGCACTGTGGGCGTGACTATGTTCTACGGCTGTAAGTCGCTTGACAGCGTAACTCTCGCAGAGGGAATAACGACAATAGAGAACGGCGCATTTTACGAGTGCTCGGCTCTTAAGACCATAGCCTTCCCGAGCACGCTTACGACCATCGGAGGCTATGCATTCTGTAGCACCGCTCTTACCGCCGTAACTGTTCCGAACAGCGTTACGAGCATCGAAAACATTATATTCAGCAACTGCACGGGCTTCGTCGACGGTACTATAGACTATGCCGGCACCGCAGACGAGTGGCGGGCTATTGCGAAGAGTTCGGAATGGAATTCCAGCAGTAACATCACCAAGGTGCGCTGTACAGATCAAACGCTCAGCGGCAATGATATAACGGAAACAAATTAAGCCATAAGGGCGGCTCGGTAGCGAGCCGCCCTCTTTTTTTCTTTCATTATTTTTTCGTAATTTTTCAAAAAACTATTGCAATTTCGGCAGAAATGTGGTATAATCATCACAATCTATAATGTATTATAAATTATATAGATTCCAAAATCGAATTGCGGAAAAGGAGTTGACCGTATGGCAGGATTCGGAGCGGCATACATACATACATACATACATACATACATACGGGCGGACAGCTGACAGCCGTCTTTTTTCGCATACCCAATTTCAAACATAAAGGTCGCCGAGGGGGCTCATCACGCCCCTGCTTCGGCGACTTTTGTTATAAAAACTAAAGGCTAAGGAGAAATTATGAACAGAAAAATCACAACTCTCGCACTGCTGCTTTGCATTGCGATGGCGACGCTCACACTCGGCGGATGCCAGATTATTGACCGAATTCTCGGCAATGACGAGCGAGACGAGCACGCACAGCTCGTTGATCAAACCCTCGTCGAGATGAAGGCGACCGACGAGACGCTCAAGAGCAATATCAGCGACCTGACGGGCAGAGTTACCACGCTTGAGGGTGAACTTGAAACCGCAAAAAACAATATCGGCAGCGTAAGCACCGCTCTGACACAGGAAATTGCGGACAGACAAGCGGATATCAAGACCTTGCAGGATAAGGACGCCGAATTGCAGGCTCAAATTACCGCTCTCGAAACCGCACTTTCGAATAAAGAACAAGGCTTGACGGACTGGGCGAAGGATACGTTCGTAACCGTTGACGAGTGGAACGAGTTCAAAACGCAAATCAATACGACGATTGCAAGTTTGACAAGCAAAATCGAAACGCTCGAGAACTCCGTCGGCAAGATCAACGCAACGCTTGAATCAATGAAAGCAACCGATAAGTCGCTTAAGGACAGTATCGACGACTTGACCACAAGGGTTGGCACGCTTGAAACGGAACTTGTGGATGTCAATGCAAAAATTACGTCTTTGCAGACCGACAGCGCAACAAAAGCAGAACTTGAAAATGTCAAAAACGCTTTGCAAGAGCAAATCGATTCTTTGAATGATGAAATCACTGCATTGAAAGCGAAAGACGAAGAATTGCAAGAAAAAATCACCGCTTTGCAAAATTCTTTGACGAGCGAGATCACCGACATTAAGACTTGGGTGGATGAAACCTTTGTAAAGTTAAGCGATTGGAACACCTTTAAGACCGAAACGAATACAAAAATCGAAGGTCTGACTACTCGCGTCAGCAAGCTCGAAACGACCGTAAGCGATTTGAGTAAAAAACTTGCGAGTGTTAGTGATAAGACATATGCAAACGCTAAACTCATTGAGGATTTGCAGAAGCTTGTGGATAATCTCAAGAACTGCATCAACGGTGTACATGAGTACGATATTACATACACGTGGGAAGACGAATTTGCAACCTGCACCGCCAAGGCTGAGTGCAAGTATTGCGGTCGTTCGGCGACCGAGAAGGTAAGTAGCACCCTTAGCGACGGAAAGTTTACCGTTTCATTTACGAACGATTTGTTCTCAACACAGGTCTTAGATCCCACGGATCTTAACACAGTGCCCACGTCTGCGTATGAGATGGCGTTAAACTACGTATTTGCAAAAAAGAACGCAAATGTTACCTTGACGCTTCCCGAGGATTTTAGTTTTTCTAATGTATATAATCAAAATATCATAGATAATGCCATAAAAAACAACGCTACCAACGTCAATTTGACGTTAAAGGGTGCGAAAAAGGTCCGTATCAGCGACAATCCTTATTTAATTTCAATAAATGCGCCGGATGTAATTGAAGTCCTCGGCTTTGGCGGATGTGAAAATCTTTCCTCCGTATCCTTAGCAAAGGCGACAACGCTGACCGCTAATGCATTTTATAATTGCACATCATTAACGGAGATTGAGCTGCCGTGCGTAACGTCAATAGGGATCAACGCTTTTGAAAACACAAATCTCAGAAAGATCAAGCTCGGTTCGGTTATTACCGATGCTATGATGTATATTTTTGAGGGCGTTGATACGACGAAATGTATTTTGGCGGTCGCCGAAGGGCAAATGACCTTCGCTCAGCAAGGAACAACCATTCTTATGAATCCGACAGATACATTGGTTACGGAGGAGGATACCGAATTTTTAGGCTATACCTTCAAGCACATCTACGTCGGGGAGATCGGCTGTGCGGATCACGCAGTAGGTGATATCACGTATCTTTGGTCGGACGATTTTTCAAGCTGCACAGCTACCGCAAGATGCACCAGCTGCGGCGAAACAATGGCTACGGAAACGGCAAATGCCACGTTGGCGGAAAATTTCATTTCCACCGCCACCTTTGAAAATTCTCTGATCCCGACGAAATCCATTGATTTGACGGACAGAACGGCACTGTCGGAATTGGAATTTGATAAGGCAATAGCGGCTATATTTGCAAGCAAGCCCACGGAGCTTACGTTTACACTGCCCAAGGATTACGATTCATTTAAGATTTTATATGATGCGATCAAACAAGCCAAGTATGACGATGGCACGTTAAATCTCACCGTAAAGGGTGTAGAAACTCTGCCGGCATCCGCCTTTCAAAAAATTGATGCCATAAAAGCATTCACTGCCCCCGATCTTACCAAAATAGAAAACCGAGCATTTTTTGCATGCTGTGGTCTAACCACGGTAAACATTCCGAAGGTAACGGAAATCGGAGAGAGTGCTTTTAACAGCACAAAGAATTTAACGGAAGTAAAATTAGGATCTGAAATTACGGTCATCGGAGCAAATGCATTTAAGAACGCTTTTGCTTTGTCCGGATTGAGCTTTGGCGGAAAATCCGTTACAATAGGGGATGACGCTTTCAGCGGCTGTTCAAAATTGGAGTTCCTTATAATCAGCGGCACTATCTCCAAGATCGGAAGTAATGCTCTTGATTATTGCAAAAAATTAACAAGGATAGAATTTGACGGTACCGTTTCCGAGCTCGGCGCAAACGTATTCGGGAATATAACGACTGAAAATTGCACTCTGCTCCTTGCAGACGGACAAAAGGATTTCACCGTGGCTGACGACGGAGCTCTCACGATTTCCGACAAAAAAGTGTCCTCCGGCGATACTGCGTTTTGCGGAAAGACCTTTAAGCAGATCGCAACGTCGGCAAATACAACAAATATGAGTACGGATGAGATCAAGGCGAAGCTCTCGGAGCTTGTAACATCCGGAGTAAGAGCGTTCGGCATAACCGTTGCGGATAACGCAGGTGCGGATGTATTCTCTGCGATCAAGGAGGGACTTTCCGGTGCGGAGGACGGCTCGGTCAGTATTACGATGAGCGTTAAGACAGTTCCGACGGCGGCATTTGACGGTTGGAAATTCCTCGGTAGCCTCACATTCGGTACAGGCGTTGATAAAATAGAGTCGGAAGCGTTGAAGAATACTTCGAATCTTACGAGCATAACGATCCAAGGCAATAAAATAAAGCTCGGCGAAAAGGCTTTCGGCGGTTGCACCTCTCTTACGAGCATAACCTTCGAAGCCGAAATAGATGAGCTGCCTCGGTATATATTTGACGGTATCACTACCGAAAATATTACTATGTCGGTTGACAAGTGGCAGGAGGTTCTCGAATTTGACACGGAATCGGGCGTTTATAAAAAGGACGAGAGTGGCACCTTGCTCTACGGATCAAAAGTCTTCTGCGGTTACACGTTCAAAAAGATAATTATCACAGAATAACAAACCAACAAAAAACGGGCGGCAGCTGCCGCCCGATGTTTTTATATTTTTGCTTTTAATCAAGTGTATTGATGACTCCGGAGAAAAGCACCGTGCCGTATCTGTCGGTGAGAATGAAGC
>CAZWCZ010000059.1:0-5969 GCA_964632165.1 uncultured Lachnospiraceae bacterium
CATCCTTGACATAACATGAATATCTTCCGGGAAGAATGTCAGACCGACCTCCTGACCTTCCGCAGAATAATCCGTTGTATGGATCTTGAATTCACGCCCCGGTGTCCAGAATGTGATCTTATACACACCTTCTTTGACATTTTCCGGGTCAAAATCATAATCCACACTGATATCAACACTCTGATTTTCGTTGCTTAATTTCCAACCCTGCGCATTTGCCCATGTCTTGATATCAACGTCCAGTGTCTGAGACTCTTTGATCTCATCTACCGTAGTAAAGAAGTTAAATGCCATGACCGCTTCATTTGCCTTTTCATTTTTAATGACCGGCTGGTTTACTACAAATACCGTACGCTCTACTTCCGTTCCGTTTGCCGTACGGAACAGGATCGGATAACTTCCAAGTTCCGGACGGATATCGTACTCTATTCCCGCGATTGAAATGTATTCATCATCCTCCGTACTCCATGCCATGGCATTGGAACGTGCAATGATTTCTTTATCATCCAGCTTTTCAACGTCTTCCAGATCTACATAGAAATTACTTGCATTAATCTTTTCCTTGCCGTTTTCACTGGTTACCTCATGATTATGGATGACACGCATATCCACCGTCACACTGGTACCCGGAACTGTTTCGACCACGATTTCATAATGTACGCCTTTAAACAGGGTACTCAGCACTTCGCCCGTCATTTTTCCCTGTTCTACCGGTACAATGTCAATATCTTCCGGACGGATGACAATGTCCACCGCCTCATTTTTCTTAAACCCAAAATCCACACAATCAAATTCGATATCGTCAAACCGAACTTTGTAGTCGTCCACCATCACGCCCGGCAGGATATTGCTCTCGCCGATAAAATTGGCAACAAAACGGTTGACCGGCTCATTATAGATCTCCTGCGGCGATCCTACCTGTTGAATCTCTCCTCCGTTCATAACAACGATCTTATCTGACATCGTCAATGCTTCTTCCTGATCGTGTGTGACAAAAATGAAGGTGATCCCGACTTCCTGCTGGATCTTCTTCAGTTCATACTGCATCTCTTTTCTGAGCTTTAAATCCAGTGCTGCAAGCGGCTCGTCCAACAGCAGGACCTTTGGTTCATTTACCAGGGCACGTGCAATGGCGACACGTTGCTGCTGCCCGCCGGACAACAGTGTCGTGTTTTTATTTTCATATCCTTCCAGACCGATCAGCTTCAGCATTTTCATTACTTTCTGGTCAATGACATCCTTGCTGACTTTTTTTAACTTCAGTCCGAATGCAATATTTTCATATACGTTTAAATGAGGAAACAATGCGTATTTTTGGAACACCGTATTCAATTCTCTTTCATACGGCGGTTTGTGACTGATTTCCTCACCGTTGAATATAATATTTCCTTCATCTGCCTCTAAAAATCCGCCCAGGATCCGAAGCAGCGTTGTCTTACCACAGCCGGACGGTCCAAGCAGTGTTACGAACTCGTTCTCATAGATATCCAGATTGATGCCCTTCAACGTGATCTGCTTATCAAAGCTCTTCGCAATATTCCGAAACTCAATCAGTTTTTTCCGTTCCATCGCAATTCTCCTCTCTTTTTTCTGCCTTTTCCTTTTCGTATCCTTATAAAGTACGAAAGGCAGGATGCCATTACACAACCTGCCTTACATGATTTACCACTAAATGTTCAGCAAATCGCTGTATACTTTCAATGCCCCATCCGTTTCATGTGCCAGAACACGTTTTGCCAATACCTTTCCAAGCTGTACGCCTTCCTGGTCAAAGCTGTTAATGTTCCACACAAATCCCTGGAACATCACCTTATTTTCGAAATGTGCCAGAATTGCCCCCAGCGACTTTGGATTCAGGTTTTCTCCGACAATGATGCTGGACGGACGGCCTCCTTCAAAATTCTTATTTGGATCTGCATCCTGCTTCCCACAGGCAAATGCCACAATCTGCGCTGCTACATTTGCACAAAGTTTCTGCTGACTCGTGCTGTCCTGGATCACAACATCTCTGCCCAGCTGACTGTTCCTAAATCCGAGGAACTGTAACGGAATAATGTCCGTCCCCTGATGTAACAGCTGATAGAACGAATGCTGTCCGTTGGTTCCCGGTTCACCAAAGATCACCGGTCCGGTCACATAGTTGATCGGTTGTCCAAAGCGATTAACGGATTTTCCGTTAGACTCCATATCCAGCTGCTGCAAGTGTGCCGGGAAACGGCTCAATGCCTGAGAATACGGAAGAACTGCCGTTGCAGGATATCCAAGGATGTTTCTTTCATATATACCGATCAGTGCATCCAAAAGTGCTGCATTTTCTCTTACTTTTTTATTGGCAGCAAGCTTATCTTCTTCTGCTGCTCCTTCCAAAAACTGTGCAAATACTTCCGGGCCAAATGCAAGTGACAGTACCGCTCCGCCCACGGCAGACGTGGAAGAATACCGGCCTCCGATGTAATCATCCATAAAGAACGCTGCCAGATAGTCATCGCTCTTTGCCAGAGGAGACGTTTCACTGGTTACGGCGATCATATGTCTGGAAGGTTCAAGTCCTGCTTTTTTTAAGGCATCCTTTACAAAAGACTCATTGGTCAGTGTTTCTAATGTTGTGCCGGACTTGGAAACGAGCACAAACAGGGAATGTGCAACGTCAATGGAATTTAATACGGCTGCCGCATCATCCGGGTCTACGTTGCTGATGAACTTTGCTTCCATATAAAAAGTATCATTTGCCTTTGCCCAGTTTTCCAGTGCAAGATACATGGCCCGCGGCCCAAGATCACTGCCGCCGATACCGATTTGCACTACGGTTGTAAATTTCTCACCGGAAGCATTGGTGATCTCTCCTTTATGTACCTTATCTGCCAATTCTGCGATCCGATTCTGCTGCTCTTTATAAAAGGTACGCTTATCTGCTCCATCTGCCGTTACATTTTCGCCCAGCTGACCTCTCGTCATATGGTGGAGCACCATCCGCTTTTCTCCGGTATTGATTACCGCACCATTGTAAAGTGCCTCAAACTTTTCTGTCAGCTGCATCTCTTCCGCCAGTTCTTCCAACAGATGAAGCACTTCTTCATCCACTTGTTTTGCAGCGTAATTATATGTCATACCTTCTGCCATCGGAACACTGTAGTTTTTTACACGTTCCGCTCCGTTCTCGCCGGACATCACTTCTTCTAAGCAGACCGGTGTTGCTTTCTTTAATTTTTCATACGTCTTTGTCTCATCGAAATTATTCCAGGAAATCATGTACATTTTCCTCCTTCTCAAATATCTCTCTGATTATACTATCAAATCCGGTCGAATTCAAGCTTGAGTTTCTGCATTCGACCGGATTTGTCTCTATTTCTCTTTATTCATCTTTCTTATGCATCCAAACGGCATATCAGCTTTCCTGTTTCTTCTATCGAATTTCAGAATACAGTTCAATATCAACGGCTCCTGCAGAATAGTAAGTCTCCGGTTCATACGTCATCACTTTTAATACTACACGGCTTCCCTCTTTCGGAGCAGAATCCAGCCGGACGGACTGCACATATTCTCCCGGTCTCATCAACCCGGTTTCCCCGAGGATCTTCCCGTTTTCATCCAGAACACGCAATTTTATCCAAACATTATTATCTTCCGGATTGTACAGCCATACATCCGCTCTTTCCCCATGAACGCAGAATCTTCCGCACACTCCGACCCGAAATACCGAAGCATCCAGAATCTTCCAATAAAGTTCTTCTGGAACATCCGGCAGTCCGGCCTGTGCTGAAGATTCAAATTCCGGAGGCACAAATTCTCCGATTTTACCTTCCCGACTGCTCCACACCCAGATCGCCATTATCAGTGATATCAGGCAAAGAGGCAACATTACCGATAACATTCTCTTTGTCTTTTTCAAATTGATCCGTTTCATTTTTCTCTCCCATTGCATCATTCTTAAAATCAAGCAAGGCGGAGCAATCTGCCCCGCCTTGACTAAATCTCAATCCGGACTATTCTAATGGTAAAATGCCCTCATCCGCATCAGGATCCAGTCCGGTACCCTGAGCGATCGTTAATGTTATCGTACCTACGATTCCATCAAATGCGTCACTTGGCTTTCCGCTGAGAGTAAGGGTAAATGTACAGGAAGAAGTTCCTTCCTGCAGTGTTATCTCGTTTTCATCCCACTGATAGCTGATTCCAAGACCAGAAGCATCATCGCTGAATGTAAAGTCTGCAGAAACGTCAATATAATCTGCTTCATTTTCTTCATTCGTTGTAACCGTTACCGTATTTCCTTCTGCCGTCCATTCATTTCCGGCATATGTAAATACCATGTTTCCCCATGTGATATCAACACTTACGTTAACGGATTCATATAACACTTTCAGACCATCCGTAAAATTTGTTCCGTCTGTCGTATACTGTACCGTATATACCGTAGTACATCCTGCAAATGTACTTGCATCAAAGCTCTTGGTCGCAGATGTTCCGTCTGTAGAAAACGTCCAGCCGTTTTCCAGGCTCAATGTCTCATTGCCAAGAGGCAGGCGAAAGATCGTATTCTGATCTGCATAATCAAGTCTTGTACCGTTTACCTTAATAACAACTTCCTCTGTGCTGCCGTAAGCAATGTTATAAACACCGCTGGTCTCATCATAAACCGCACCGGAAGTGATCTCCATTCCGGTGATTTCTGCAGTAGCACCATCCTCACAGTAAATATGAATTCCGGTTTCTGCTAATGTACTGCCATCGTTCGTGTAGTACATCTGATAGTTTTTGGCAAAATAGGAGGTCATAGAATCATACTGGAACTCAAAAGTCGCCGTGCTGCCATCTTCGCTGATTGTAAAGTAATCGCTGTAAGTGTTCGCAAGATCCAACGAAAAGCTTTGACCCCAATAAACTTTATTGGCAACAGTGGCAATATCCAGGTTTTTACCACTGACAGTAACTTTCATCATGTCTTTATCCGCAAAAACAAGTTTTCCGTCCTCCGTTGTAGAGCTGTTTCCGGTAACGGTCAGTCCGGTAATTACCGAAGTATAATTCGCTTTCACATCATGAGATGTCTCTGCAGCAAATACAGTGACGTTCGTACTCAACACCAAGGTCAGTGTGAGAAGAATAGATAATAATTTTTTCATTTTGTTTCCCTTTCTTTTTCAATCATAATTTATTCAACAACAGAGATTGAGATAGGAATCTCTGTATTGACAACGGATTTTTCCCCTGTAAGCGAATCATAGTAAAATACAACAAATTTTCCATCATATCCGCCTATAGGGAGTTTCTTTTTTACACCATCCAGCAATTTTAACGCTGTAACCTTATTTCCGGGAAGCAGTCTTCCTGACTGGACAATAACCTCTCCCTGTATCACAATCTGTATTACCATATCTTTTGTAGACTTGCCCGGATTGGCAAACATCAGAACAGCCAGTTCATCTGACAGATCAACCGTTACATAAGAAGAATAGGTCAGACTTACCGCGCCTCCGCCTTCTTCCGACTCCATCTTGTCATTTTTTTCTTCCTGGATCGGAATCTGATTGATCTCCTCGTCTTTTGGAGCATAGTCCGGAGTCAGGACAATATCCGGTTCACGGAAAAATAATGTCCATACCGTAATCCCTATACTGCATATCGTAATCACAAAAAACAGCAACAGCAATAAAAGAAGCAACAGCAGTTTTTTCTCCGTCCGCTCCTCTTTTTTCTGATCCAGTTCTTCCTGATCCTGCCCATATCTGTTTGATCTTTTTTCTGCACTCACAATGTTTTTCTCCTTTCCCCACACAGCTTAGCCGTTCCGACTTCTTTTTCTGTAAAAAGGGTGCAAAAAGCCATCTGCAAAATCGCAAAGAAAAAAAACACCTTTACGGTTTTGCAGATGGCTTTTGAAATTTTATCCGAGAGCAAAGAAAAAGGATACAGCTATGCCATGTCTGTCTGTCTGTCTGTCTGTCTGTCTGTCTGTCTGTCTGTCTGTC
>CAZWCZ010000060.1:0-5698 GCA_964632165.1 uncultured Lachnospiraceae bacterium
GCTTATGTTCCATAAAGGAATGAACGTAGCGTTTGAGCGTGATCGTTGGATTCTTGTGTCCGAGGATCTCGGACAAGGATTTTACGTCCATGCCGCACTCAATCGCGCGTGTGGCAAACGTATGTCGCAGGGCATGAAAGCCGTGGTGTGAGATATGCTGCTTTTTGAGGAGCAATTCAAAGCTGCGTTGATAGGAGCGCACGGTGATGATCTTATTGCCGTTCCCCACGACGTACTTTGACGTGCTCCTCTTTTTTATTTCTCGCAAATGCGGGATAAGCTGTTTCGGGAGCGGAATGGTGCGCTTGGAACTCTCGGTTTTGGGTGTTCCCGTAATGCGACAACTCTTGCCGTTTTCGTCTTGCCCGTCGTAGCAGGTCTTTGTCACCGAGAGTTCGGCTTTTGAAAAGTCAATATCCGACCATTCCAGCGCCAACAGTTCACCGATACGAAGCCCGGTGTACAAGCACAGAACAATCCCGAACATCTTATCTCGCTTATCCGCAAGCACCGCTTGCTCGATGCGCTTTTGTTCCTCCTTCGTAAAACTCTCCACCGCCTTTTCGCTCGTCTTGGGACGCTTGATCTTGTCGATGTGAAGTTCCTTCGTCAGCCCCAAGATATACGCCATCGACAAGGACGAGTGGAGCACCAAAATAATGCTGTTCACCGAATTGGGTGCCAGTCCCCTGCCCGTCCGCTTGTTTCCGCTTTGCGACAGTTCGACGATATATCTCTGCAAAACAAGCGGCGTCAGTTCTTCCATCTCGTAGTTCCCAAGCGCGGGGATCAGCCGATCATTGATCACGTCCGCATACTGCTTGTAAGTGCGCGGTTTAACCGATTCCTTCTCGTAAAGCTCCAACCAATCGTGTAACCATTCTCTGTATTTCATTTTCGTTTCCTGCCTTTATCTGTTTTTTATTATGTCCTGCCAAACAAAAAAGAAGCCGAAACATTTTTGTGAATGCTCGGCTTCTCGCGTTATTGAGGAACGGTTTGCACCACCCTCTCGTCGTTATTCTGATGCGCTTATTATATCATTTTTTCGGGATTTTTTCAACCGCCCCCGAGCAGTCCCGCCCAGAGATCGGCGTTTCGTTCGTCCAGTAATTCGTCCAGCATTTCGATCTGCTGCTCGTTGAAGCCGTACATTGTCGCCGTCCGCGCCGCGCTTTTGGAGGTCGTGACGACCGTCAGATAGACCGTGCTTATCTCCTCGACCGTTTCGGTAACGTTGCCTTTTTCGTCCGTTTCCGTATGCGTGACATACGACACCCGCGTTTCGCTCATCAGGGACAACTCGTTCATATCCCAAAAGATCGCTCGCAGGTGTTCCGCCTTGCCATCGTCAAAGGTCGCGACCTCCTGCGGCTCATCGCCGAGGTTGAGTTTGACCGCGTACACGGCAAGCATCTCGTCCCACGCGGCGAGGTCTCCGTCGTAATTGAGCACGTCATATTGATACCCCGCGGCAAGCTCACTTTGCTTTTCATGGTATTCCCTTTCAAGGTCGGACATCACGCTGTAGATCGTGATGCCCCCACTCTCGTTCGGCACGAAAATCGCGTAGACCGATCCGACCACAAGCCCAATCAGCACGATGATCACGATGATGAGCACCGCCACCCAACCGCCCGCGGCGATAGCGGCGACGATGCCCTTGATCGCCGCCACCGTCGCTTTTGCGGCGGCTATGATCGCCTTGACCGCCATCTTGACGAACTGCACCGTTGCTTTGACGGCTGCTTTCGCCGCTTGCGCCGCCTTTTGCGCGGCTTTCACACTCGCTTTTGTCGCTTTCGCCGTGGTATTGGCAGTCGCTTTGGCACTTTTCGCGGCTGTTTTCGTGCCTTTGGATGCCGCTTTTACGCTTTTCTTAGATGCTTGCAACGCCTTTCTCTGCGGTGACGGAAGTTGCTTTAGTTTCGGGTTGGCTTTCGGCTTTCGCGGGCGGCTGCGCCACTTTTGAATATTCTTCCGCGTTTCCCTTACACCCCATCTGCCGGCACGGTCTGCACCGTAAACAAGGCTTCTGCCGATGCGTTCCTCTTTGTCTTGCAATTCGTTCCCCGCATATTCGGTCTCGGACTCATAATTTGCACTTTGCATCTGCTCGGCGGAATCACGGAGCGAGGACACACCCCTTTGGGATTTCTGCGCGAGCGTTTCCGCGCGGTCGAAGGTCTTTATCGTTTTCAGGGATTCCCTTGTCTTGATCTTCATGCGTTCACCCTGCTTTCTTCAATTCTCTGCTTCAAAGCGTTATAAAACTCTTTGCCGCGAATACTCTTTCCGTCCGCACGCCACTCTTTTTCAAATGCAAAGCGGATCTCCAACTCGCGCACCGAATAGTCGGCGCGGAATTGCCGCCACGTGCCGTCATCCCATTTCCGCAGTTGCGCCCACAGTTCGGGAAAATGCTCATGGAGCTTGCGCAGTTCGGATAACGCTTGCAAGGGACAACACCAGCAGGACACGCGGCGGAATATCTCATAAAGGCCGCCCCAATCGAATCCTTTTTCGTAGCAGTAATCAAGGCAGTCTTTTTCGGTCATTCCCCACTCCACAAGAGGATAACAACCGCCCTCTTTGATGCGCTTCGGTTCGTCCGCCGCGATGCCGACATATTCAACCACATCGTAATCCTTTTTCAACTCTCGCAAATGATCCCGCACCACTCTTGTTTTGAGCAATCCCGTACACCAACGGTTACGCGGTCCCGCCCAACTGTTCCCTTTGTACTGCCGGAGCGCGGGATTTTTTCGTTTCGGCATATACTCCGAGAAATAATACTCAAAGCTGTGCTCCGCTTTCAGATAAGTGATCTCTCTGCCAATATACTGCTGAAGCTTTTTCAAATGCTCGTACATCTGCGGAAATTCAAGCCCCGTATCGCAAAACAAGATCATATCTATCGGGCGTTTTTCCTCGATCAAACGCAAGAGCATCGCCGTGGAGTCTTTTCCGCCCGACAGAGAGACCACCCAAAATTTCTTTTTATTCACGCTTTCCCTCCATAAAAAGCGGGCGGTATCGCTACCGCCCGCAAAAGCATTTTTATTCTCCCGGTTTTGTCGTACAGAGTTTATACAGCCTCGTGTCCTTGGGGAAGTTATTGACAAACGGCACAAGCGCACCGCCGATCTTGACAAGCCCGTGCCCCGCCTCCACGTTGGTGATATAACTCATCTGCAAGTCGGAAATGCCCATCAGTTCGGCAAGCTGTTCGCGGTCGGTCGCGGCTTGGTTGAGCATGATCACAAGCTCGGAGTTGGCAAGCATGGTACGCGCCGTGTGGCTCTGTAGCAGATCCTCGCAGTTTTGCGTGATGCCCGTAATAAACGCGCCGTATTTGCGCACCTTCTTCCACATCGTAAAGAGGAAGTTTGCGGAATAGTCGTGTTGGAACAAGAGATATATCTCGTCGATGAAGATATAGGTCTTTCTCCCCTTCGCCCGGTTCTCGGTGATGCGGTTGAGAATGCTGTCCAGCACCACGAGCATACCGATGGGCATAAGCTGCTTGCCGAGCTCGTGAATGTCATAGCAGATAAAGCGGCTGCGGGTGTTCACGTTGGTCTGCTGTGCAAAAGTGTTGAGCGAACCGTCCGTGAAAAGTTCGATGGCAAGGGCGATGTCCTGCGCCTCGGTTTCATTCTGCTGCAAAAGCACCTCGCGGAAGTCTTTGAGCGTAGGCGGTTTCGCAACACAACCGCCGAGCATATAGTCGCGGTAGACAATGGAGGTACAGCGGTCGATGATCGATTTCTCTTTCGCGCCAAGCCCTCCGTTCATGACCTGCTCACAGAGAGACAGGATGAACTCGGATTTGAGCGTAACGGGATTGGCGCCGTCCGCGTAGTCGCGGTTCATCGCCATTGCGTTAATGTGGCTGTCACTCGTCGCCGATACCACGACCGTCTCGCCGCCGAAGGCTTCGGTCAGCAGCGTGTACTCGCGCTCGGGGTCGATCACGATCACGTCGGCGTTCTTGTCCGAGAGCAGCAGGCTTGTCAGTTCCTGCTTTGCCATCATGGATTTACCCGAACCGGAAACGCCCGTGATGAAAGAGTTGCCGTTGAGCAGTTCCCCGCGGTTGACCATGATCATATTCTTGCTGATGGCGTTGTTGCCGATATACAGACCGTTCTTGTGGCATACCTCCTGAACGTGGAACGGCATAAACACGGCAAGGCTCTCGGTGGTCAGCGTTCTGCGGATATTCAGCTTTGTTCCACCGTAGGGCAAGCAGGTATTAAGTCCTTCAAGCTGCTGCCAACGAAGCACCGACATGGAGCAAAGGTTCTTTCTCGCACATTGCAAAATGCTTTCGGTGTCCGCGTCAAGCTGTTCCTTGCTGTCCGCACTATGAACGAGCGTGATGAGCGCGGGGATCATGCGCTGATCTCGCGCAACAAGATCGTTGAGAAATTCCCTGCTCTCCTCGCGCTGACGCTCCATGTCGTAAGGGATCGCCGCCGAGAAGTTGTTGTTCTGATTCTGCTTTCTCTGCCAATTCGATATATTGGTCTCCACCGCCAACAGTTTGCTTTCGCCCTGCCTTACCGCCTGATCCATCGGGATAGGATCTGCGTCGATGGACAGCATCAGGCTGCGGTCAATATCGGTCAGTTCGGCAATAAAGCTGTCCTTGATAAAATTGGCGTAGTCCTTGAGATACAGAACTCTGGCAAAGCGACCGTCCATTTTGAAATAGTCGCTTCGGAATTCCAACGATTGCGGCGCAAGTGCGATCTTGAAATCGTGACCTCTCTTGGCATTGAGGAAACGGTCATACCTGAAATCGTCCTCATACCCCTTGTGGAAGAAATCGTAGAGCATACGAATTTTATCTTCCTCGCCGACCTCCTCAAATTTGGAACCGAGTTTTGCCAAAAGCGTGGAAAATTCCGCGCCCACGCGGTTAAAATATCCCTTTGCTTCTTCAAGGGTCTTCTTTTCCACCGTGATGGTCATAAACTTGTCCTGCACCACACCGGCAGAAAGGTTGGCGTTTCGCTCCAACACAGAGTTATATTCTCTGCGGTAACGGTCAAGGCTGTCGCCCACAAGCGGGAGCATATTGCGTTCCTCAAATTTGCTTTTCTGAATGCGGCGGTTATTGATGGTAATTTTCGTTGTCGCGCCGCTGTCAAGCGAGTTGAGTATCTCGGAATACCCGAGGAACATTCCCTCTTTATCTTCCCTTGAAGCTACGGCATAGTTGATGTCGGTAAAAGTAAAGGTCTTTGACCACAAGTTGCGCCCCACAAGGAAGATGCCGTCCTCATAGACGCCTTGAATGGGGATCGCCTGCTCCACATTGGTGGGCACGGCATCCTGCTCGACCGTTTTCTTTTTCGGCTGAAAGATACTCATACTGCCTCCTTCTTGCTTTTGCTCTTTTCGTATAATTCGTTCTTGCCCGTAAAGGTCAGATGTCGCGGCATCAAGATCTCGCTTCGTATCCACGCTTTGGCGATCTGCTCGGCGTACATTCCGTTATAGCGGATAAAGCCGAGTGCCGCGAAAGGTGCGGCTCCGAGCATACACAGCCACGAGAGCGTTTCCGTGCCCAAAAAGGAACGGCAGCCGAAATAGATTCCGACTGCCGCACCGCAAGCGAGAATGGCAAAGATAAACTGCCGCACCGATAGACCGAAAAACATGGTCTCGTTGTATTCTTTGATCTCTT
>CAZWCZ010000061.1:0-5428 GCA_964632165.1 uncultured Lachnospiraceae bacterium
TTTTGGTCGTAGGGCGGGGGTTTACTCCCGCCGCTTTTAATTCAAACTAACATTTTTATCGTTTTATAAATTTTAGTTTTATTTTGAACCCGGCGGGAGTAAACCCCCGCCCTACGATGAAATGCGGCACAAATTTCATTCAATGCCAAATTTATGGTGCGTTGACAACAAATTCTGCGCCCGCTCGCTCACGGGGGGGAATCTCGTTAAATCTCCGCAGAATCAGATGCATTTCGTGGGGCGTTAAAAAAGCACCCCGAGGGGTGCTTTTTGTGTTATTTGTTTATTTCTCCGTCCGTGCAGTAGACTGTGTACGAACCCGTATTATTGTTCCAACCGGAATCTTTGCTAATAGCATTCCACTGCGCTTTTGTGCCTATATAGACTATCTCATTAAGCCTGGTGCAACCACTGAACGCATTCCAGCCTATACTCGTTATACTATCTGGCATCGTTACGCTTGTCAGATTATGGCAATAATTGAACGCAGAATGTCCTATACTCTTTACGCCGTCGCCTATCGTTACGCTCATCAGCGATTCACAATTATAGAACGCATAATCATTTATACTTGTTACCGTATCGTGGATAACCGCATTTGTAAGAAGCTTGTAGTTGATATACAGATTCGCTCCGTACCGGCACGGATTGGAATCGTTGCTACTAAAGTTGATATTGCACCAATCCTCGATAGCTCCAAAGTAGTATATGTTCTTTAGTGAGGTACAACCGCAAAACGCAGCATAGCCTATGTCCGTTAAGTTATCGTATATCGCTATAGCCATCAACGAGGTGCAATCTTCGAATGTAAAACATCCCATACTTGTTACACCGTAGCCTATCACCACCATCTCCAACGAGGTGCAACCGCTGAATACTTCATCGCCTATACTCGTTACAGCATTTATACTATCTGTATCTGAACCGATTATTACTCCGGTTAGAGATTCGCACTCGCTAAACGCATTATCACCTATACTCTTTACGCTATCGGGTATCGTTATATTCGTCAGTGAGGTGCAACCACGGAACGCATCATCGCCTATATTCTTTACGCTATCGGGTATCGTTATATTCGTCAGCGAGGTGCAATTTAAGAACGCAGACTTGCCTATCGTTGTTACACGGTCGGGTATAGTTACGCTCGTCAATGAGGTGCAACCGCCGAATACAGATAAATTTATACTCTTTACGCTGTCGGGTATCGCTACACTTGTCAGCGAGGTGCAATTATAAAACGCAAAATCTCCTATCTTCGTTACGCTGTCGGGAATTGTTACACTTGTCAGTGAGCTGCAATCAAAAAACGCCTGCTCGCCTATAGTCGTTACGCCGTCGGGTATCGTTATACTTGTCAGCGAGGTGCAGCCGGAGAATGCTGACTTTTTTATACTCATTGTGCCGTTATCTGCCGCTGTGTTCGTCAACGAGTTACATATCGTTATATTCGTCAATGAGCTACAATGCCAAAACGCACCCTCGCCTATGCTCGTTACGCTGTCGGGGATAGTTACGCTCGTCAGAGAGGTGCAAGCTCCAAATCCGCAGTAGCCTATGCTCGTTACGCTGTTAGGTATTATTACGCTCGTTAAGGAAGCGCAATTGTAAAACGCCGTATCACCCACGGCAGTTACGGGCTTACCCTCGTATGTGCTCGGAATCACGATATCCGTATCCGTGCAAGTGCCGATTCCCACCACGGAATAGCTTTCACCGTTATCATTGAGAGAATATTTAAGTTCTTCAAACGGCGTTTCGGGTTCGGGATCATCGCACGATGAAAACATCAGAGCTGCGCCGCCGATTACGACAAAAAGCAATAATACCGTGCTGCAGACCGTGAGAATTTTTTTGAGATCAGGCTTCATTTCTGTTCTCCTCCTTAAAATAAATTAAAAAAGTGCGCCAACGAAGTCAGCGCACCCAAAACGCAAACTCCATTGTCGCCAAACAAAATTCATAGTAGGGTAGGGATAATCTGCCGTTATCAAACACACCGACTGTGATAGAATTTGCGTTTTTATCAAATTCGAAAAATGTGTTTGACAAAAAAAGATACGGCTATCCCTGCACCTATCCTTCATCTTAACTATTGAATTTTGTTTGGCAAATATATTTTAGCACAAATTTTAATATTTGTAAAGAGATTTTTCAAAAAAACGGACTCGGTTTCACTTTTCGAAACAAAAAAGCCCCCTCGGGGCTTTTTTATTTGAATTTTTATCAAAGCTGAACGAATCCGAGCTTTCTTCTGACCTTGGAAAGCGTTTTGCGTGCGTAGTAGGACGCCTCGTCCGCACCTCGCTTCATTTGCTCCTCGAGGAAAGCCTTATCGGCGATAATTTCCGCATATCTGTGCTGAACGGGAGCAAGCGCATCCGCACACGCCTCGCCCACGGCAAGCTTGAACTCGCCGTATCCTCGACCGTCAAATTCACGCTCGATCTCCTCGACGCTCTTGCCGGTGAAGCAGGAATAAATGCTGATAAGATTATTGATGCCGTCCTTGCCCTCTGCGTAGCGCACGCAGGTATCGCTGTCGGTAACGGCACGCTTGAATTTGCGAATTATCGTGTCCCTGTCGTCGAGAATATAGACGACGGCGTTCGGATTTTCGTCCGATTTACTCATCTTCTTCGTGGGATCGGCAAGGGAATTTATCTTCGCACCCGTCTTGGAAATCAGCGGCTCGGGAACGGTGAACGTGCCGGGATAGAGCTGATTGAATCTCGTCGCAATATCACGTGTGATTTCAAGATGCTGCTTCTGATCCACGCCGACGGGCACGACGTCCGCCTGATAAAGCAAAATATCCGCCGCCATGAGCACGGGATAGGTGAAAAGTCCTGCATTTACGTTGTCGGCATGCCTTGCGCTCTTGTCCTTGAACTGCGTCATACGGGAAAGCTCGCCGAACATCGTAAAGCAATTCAGCAGCCAAGCGAGATCGGTGTGTGCAGGCACATGGCTCTGCACGTAGAGTGTATTTTTCTCGGGATCGAGACCGCAAGCCATATAAAGCGCAAGCGTTTCGTAGGTCCTGCGTCTGAGATCCGCCGGGACTTGGCGCACGGTTATGGCGTGATTGTCGACCACGCAGTAGAAGCATTTGTAGTTATCGGAGTAGCTTGAAAAATTCGAAAGCGCACCGATGTAATTTCCGATAGTGAGATTGCCCGAGGGCTGGATGCCCGAAAAGCAGATCTTTTCGTTGTTTATCATAAAAGTCGTCCTTCCTTGTGTATATCAAATGAATTATAACACAGTATTGAAATTTTTTCAAGCGTTTGTATTGAAAAATCGTGCAAAATGTGATAAAATCTACTTAATTCATTTGTTCGGAGGGATAAAATATGATAAAGATCGAACGAGTCAGCGTTATGAATATGGAAAATGCCGTAAGAGGTGCGAGAAATCCGATGAACAGCTGGGCGAGAAGCGACAGCTACACCGACGGGGACGGACGCTTCGTGCTCGGCAAAAACGACCTCGACCTTGCCTGCCGCCTTGCGCACGCAGGATCTGATCACAGAAAATTTTTACGTCAGATCATCGTCAGCGTCGACATCACAGCCCCACTCTATTGGTGGAAGGAATTCGATACCTACAAGGTCGGCACGGTCGCAAATTCCTGCTCCACGATGCATAAGATACATTCAAAGCCCTTCGAGAGAGCCGACTTTTCGTGCGATAAAATGGACGGTGGCGCACTTGCTCTGCTCGATACCGTGATAGCGTATATGGAGAGCGAGCGGCTTGCATTTTGCGAGGATAAGACCAATAAGCAGGCGTGGTTCAACATTATCCAGACTCTCCCCACGTCCTATAATCAAATGAGAACTGTAACGCTCAACTACGAAAATCTCATCAATATATATTACGCACGCAGATACCATAAGCTCGACGAGTGGCACGTACTCTGCGATTGGATAATGAGCCTGCCCTACGCCGAGCAGCTCATCGCCGTAAAGGATAAGAGCGGAGAGGAAAATGCTTGATCTGCAACGGATCGGCGACGTGTGCGTTGTAAGGAGCACGCTCATATCCTCACGCCACGGCTTTTCGACACGCCTCGGCGGAAAAAGCACGCTTCCGCACACCGCAACTCTCAATCTGGCAAGGGGGAGGGGAGACGACGATGCGACCGTTGCCCAAAATCTTGCGATCTTCGCAAACGCTCTTTCTGTGGATGCGAAAAGGATCGTCAGCGTTCCGCAGATACATTCGGGCGACGTGCGACGGGTGGATATGCGGCACTCGGGTATGGGAACGAGCCGCACGGCGAGCTTCTCGTGCGACGGATATGTAACGAATTGTAACAATCTCCCCGTCGCCGTCAAGACCGCCGACTGCGTGCCGATACTGCTCGAGGCGAGAGGGGCGAGCGGCGAGGTCATCGCCGTGTCCGCCGTGCACGCAGGCTGGCGTGGAACTGCCGAGCGCATCGCCGCAAACGCCGTCCGTGAGCTTGTAGCCCTCGGTGCTAAGGAGAGCGAAATTTACGCCGCCATCGGACCTGCAATAGATGTATGTTGCTACGAGGTGAAAGAGGATTTCACTATATCCATTCGTGAAAAACTTGGACAATTCTACGAAAATAATTTCATAAAAAACAGGGACGGCAAACTTTTTGCGGATATAAAGGGAATGAACAAAGCAATACTTGAGGAGGTTGGCGTGCCGACGGAAAATATCGACGTCTGCGAGCTGTGCACCTACTGTAAAGAGGAGCTTTTCTATTCTCACCGCCGGCAAAACGGCGTCAGAGGCACGCAGATGAGCCTTATATGCAAGTGAACGAAGATTTTTCCGAAAAAATATTGTTGGATAATACTATTAAATAAAACCCAAATTTCCTTGACATTTCGAAAAAAATCTTGCACAATACTATTATTTTTGAATTTTCAAAGCCTACAAAAAAATAATTTTTCAAAGAAAATTAAAAAAACACTTGATTTTTGAGATTTCTTGTGATATAATATCAAAGTCGAGTGAATGCTGCTATGGCTCAGTCGGTAGAGCACGTCATTGGTAATGACGAGGTCATCAGTTCGATTCTGATTAGCAGCTCCAAAAAAGCACATTGCCAAGGCAATGTGCTTTTTTAGCTTCAAATAAAAAAAGACCGCACGCCGTGCGGTCTTTTTTGATCTCCGATTGGCAAGAGCAACGCCGCTTGCTTATAATATAGTAGAAAACACGCAAGGGGGTGCATTGATGAAGCACGAGGAAAACGGAAGTGGAAGCGCCGCACGGCCGGTGCAGGCGAGAGCGCCGACGATAACGTACGTCTTTTCCGATCTGACGAACGCCGCACGGGCGGCGGCTGAGCTTGCCGCACGGGGATTTTTCGGGGAAAGCGCACTGTATCGAGGCGAGGGCGGAGAATATTTTCTCATGATCACGACGGCGCACCGTGAGGAAAACG
>CAZWCZ010000062.1:0-5373 GCA_964632165.1 uncultured Lachnospiraceae bacterium
ATATTGATCGCATAGAAAACCTGATCGGATATTTTTATGCGACGGAAAGAATATAAAAAATAATGAAAAGAGGAGGATTTGTCATGAAATATGAAATAAAAGGTACACCGCTTCCGGCAGTGGTATGTCAGTTGGAAGCAGGAGAAAAAATGATTACGGAACGCGGATCCATGAGCTGGATGTCCGTGAATATGGAGATGGAAACAAGTGCAGGAGGTTTTGGAAAGGCACTTGGCAGGATGTTTTCCGGAGAATCTATGTTCCAGAATACTTACACGGCGAAAGGAGGGGAAGGAATGATTGCTTTTGCTTCCAGTTTTCCGGGAGAGATCCGCCCATTTGAGATTGCACCGGGCAGGGAGATCATCGTACAGAAATCCGGATTCCTGGCGTCAGAAAGTACCGTGCAGTTAAGCGTACATATCCAGAAAAAGTTTGGCGCAGGATTTTTTGGCGGAGAAGGATTTATCCTTCAGAAACTTTCCGGGTATGGGACTGCTTTTATTGAAATTGACGGAGCCGTTGTGGAGTATACACTGGGACAGGGAGAAAGCATTGTATTAGATACCGGATATCTTGCAGCCATGGAAGCAACCTGTGATATGGAAATCAGACAGGTACCCGGACTGAAAAATAAATTATTGGGTGGCGAAGGATTCTTTAATACCATTGTTTCCGGGCCGGGTAAAGTATGGATCCAGACAATGCCGATCAATAAAGTGGCAGGAGCAATAGCACCGTTTATTTCGACCGGTAATAATTAGAGGGGGTTCCATGACAAAGTTCAGATTAAGGATAGAAAATAAAAATGGCAGGATCCTGGCAGAAAAAGCAGGAGACGGAGCAGTGCATCTTGTTTATGAACATGCTTATGAAGAGGGAGATGTTATCATTTTGGAAATGGAAGGGGAAAACAGGCTGGTACATTTTCAGCCGGAGGATACCCTGGCTCCCTCCTTGTGTTACATCACAGGGACTGTGACCTATCAGATCCCATTCGGTGAAAAGAAAAGAGTGTATTCACCTAAAGCGTTTTCCGGAGAAAAGCACTATATCTGTGCCAGGGAAGCAGAAGAAGGAGAAGGAAAAGAATATCGGAACCTTGCCCTGAATACTGCGGATCAGCATGTGTTTTCTAATTGTTATCCGCATGCGAGTGCAAATGTCGAGACTAGGGGAGAATCTGTATTTGAAGCTAAAAATGCCATTGACGGTGTGAAGGAAAATCACAGTCATGGAGACTGGCCGTATGCTTCCTGGGGGATCAATCGTGATCCGAATGCACAGATGAAACTGGAATTTGGAAGAAAAGTCCGTGTGGATGCGCTGAAGATCTATCTGCGTGCAGATTTTCCACATGACTCTTATTGGACAGAAGGAACCGTGACTTTTTCGGATGGAACAACGGAAGTGCTGCGGTTTACGAAAACAGACCGGGGACAGAAATTTTCCATTCGTGAGAGGGAGATTGAGTGGCTGACTTTTGGAAAACTGAAAAAAGCGGAGGATGAATCCCCATTCCCGGCATTGACACAATTGGAAGTTTACGGAAGAGATGCATAGAACCTGTTCGAAAAAAACGGAAACCTAAGAAAACGGAAACAAAACTTTAACATTTCCATGCTAACATAAGGAATAACAAAAGCTGTCGCGGAGGAAAAACATGTTTCAGATATTGGTTGTGGAAGATGATAAGGAATTAAATAAGACGGTATGCTCCTTTTTAAATCATAGTGGTTATGAGGCTATTGGATGTCTGAATGCCATGGACGCATATGATGCGCTGGAAGAGCATGTATTTGATCTGATTGTATCGGATATCATGATGCCGGATGTTGACGGGTTTGAGTTTGCAGGCAACGTGAGGATGCTGAATGAAAATATCCCGATTTTGTTTATGACGGCACGGGATGACATTGTATCAAAGCAAAGAGGATTCCGTATCGGGGTGGATGATTATATGGTAAAACCGGTTGACCTGGATGAGCTTTTTTTGCGTATTGGAGCACTTCTCAGACGGGCAAAGATTGCATCCGGCAGAAAGTTGGAAATCGGCAGCTTTGTGATGGATGCAGATGAACATACGGCGTATCTTGGAGAGGAAGAAATCCCAATGACAAACCGGGAGTTTAGCATACTCTATAAACTGTTGTCCTATCCGAAAAAGACATTTACAAGGACACAGTTGATGGATGAATTTTGGGATGCCGGAACGGAAACGGCACCCAGGGCAGTGGATGTATACATGACCAAACTGCGAGGAAAGCTTTCCGAATGCAAAGAGTTTGAGATTGTAACGGTATACGGACTCGGATATAAGGTGGTGCTGAAGTGACAGAAAGACGATTGTGGGGGAAAATCCTCAGAGGATTTTATCATTATCTGATGTTCTTCTTTGTGGTTGCATTTGTAGTTACCTGCTCTATGAGCCTGTTTGTTTCCACCTTGTCAGAAACTCTGCAGCTGGAATTTACGGAGGAAAACCTGAATGCAGCGGCAAAGCTGACCTTTGGCAATGTTCTCCTATTAAGTGTCCTGTTTACCATAATTGATTTATTTCGTCGAAAACTTACCACAGAAAAGATAACAAAACGGATTGCAGAAGCAGCAAAACGGGTCGTAAGAGGGGAATTTCATGTTCGTATCGCACCTTTGGGTACATTTATCGCGGATGAGAGCATAAATGAAATCGTAGACTGCTTTAACCGGATGACAGAAGAACTGGAAGGAGTGGAACTGCTGCGTTCAGACTTTATTGCGAATGTGTCACATGAAATAAAGACGCCGTTGGCAGTTATACAAAATTACGGTACGTTGCTGCAGGCACCGGAAATGGAAGAAGAAAAAAGGATCGCATATGCCAAAGGGATTACAGACAGCACACGCCGTCTGGCAGATATGATAACAAATATATTAAAGCTGAACCGATTGGAGAAGCAGCAGATTTTCCCTAAAGCAGAGGTTTATGATCTGAGAGAACAGCTTTGTGAATGTCTGCTTGATTATGAAACTGTCTGGGAGAAAAAGAATATTGAACTGGAAATCCGGATGGAAGAGGAAGTAATGGTGACAACAGATCGAGAACTGTTGGTATTAGTGTGGAGCAACCTCTTTTCCAACGCGTTCAAATTTACACCGGATAATGGCACCGTGTCGGTAAAACTGGAAACGGACGGAGAAAATGCCATAGTGCGGGTTTCGGATACCGGCTGCGGCATATCACCGGAAGTCGGCGAGCATATCTTTGAGAAGTTTTATCAGGGAGACACTTCACATCAGACACAGGGGAACGGACTTGGTCTGGCACTTGTAAAACGGGTGGTAGATATCCTGCATGGTGAAATCAGCATAGAAAGTACGTTGGGAAAAGGAAGCACTTTCCTTGTGAAGTTCAGGAGGAATTAAAGTGAAGGATTGGAAACGTATCGGTGAAAAGATATTGTTTTTGCCGCTTGGGTTAGTTCTGCTTTTTGTGGCAGCAGCGGCAGCTATGCTGATTTTGCTTTTTGGCAACGGTTTGGAGGAATGCTGGTATGCTTATGCCGTATATGTATTTGCTTTTTATACACTTATGGTAATAACAGCGGCATGTGTGCGGACAGTTCCGAAAAGCTATAGGAGCATAAAAGAGAAGTTGTATCAAAATGCTTATACAAAGAGATATCTGACAGAAATACCTTATAAAACAAAGGTAAATCTGCATGCATCGTTGTGTGGAAATCTTTTCTATGTTGCCTATAATGCAGCGGCAGCAGTTCGATATCAGACGCATTGGTTTGCCATTTTTGCCATTTATTACGGGATCATGGCAATCATGCGGTTCCTGCTGGTACGATATCTTGGGAAAAACCAGGTGGGGGACAGCCGGTTGGGCGAACTGAAGCGATCCCGTGTGTGTGCCTGCCTTTTATTGACGGTAAACCTTACGCTGTCCGGAGTTGTGTTAATGATGATATACTATGGAAGAGGATTTCATTATCGCGGATATCTGATTTATATTATGGCTGCATATACATTTTATATTACCGGAACAGCAATCCGAGATTTGATTAAATACCGAAAATATAAAAGCCCGGTCATGTCAGTTTCTAAAATTGTAAAGCTTGCTTCGTCTCTCTTTTCCATGCTATTTTTAGAGACAGCAATGTTCGCACAATTTGGAGGGGAAACCTCGGAAGAAACAGAAAAAATAATGATTATGATGACCGGTGCCGGAATTTGTGCCATTGTTGTCGCTATGTCGATATATATGATTACACGTTCCACAAAAGAAATCAGAGTTTATGGAAACAGGGAAAAGGAGTAACAAAGAATGGAACCAAAACAGGAAAAAGACAGCTTCTGTTTTACGTATTCAGCAAAGGAACAGGAAGAACTGAAAGAAATTCGTCAGAAATATGCACCACAGGAAGAGAGTAAGATGGATAAGCTTCGCAGAATGGATCATCAGGTAACACAAAAGGCAACGATGGTATCGCTGGTCATCGGAGTTCTCGGAGCTTTGCTTCTTGGAAGCGGGATGAGCTTATCGATGACAGAACTGGGAGCAAATCTTGGAATGACGGGAACAGTTGGAATGCTTGTCGGATGCACAATCGGAGTGGCCGGGATCCTTCTGGTTGTCCTTTCGTATCCGGCATATCAGTCTGTTTTACGTAAGGAACGGGAAAAAATTGCTCCGGAAGTTTTGAAACTGACCGAAGAATTGATGAAATAAGGAGGAAACGAAAAATGAACACAGTAGAAGCAATTTTCAGCAGAAAATCGGTACGCAGCTTTTGCGGCTCATTGGAAAAAGAAGAATTGGATACGGTACTGAAAGCAGCATATGCATCGCCGATTGGTCGTGCTCAGTATCAGACGGTGCATCTTTCGGTCATCAGCAATAAAAAATTGTTGAAAAGAATCAATGAGAGTGCCAAAGAATTTTTTGGAAATCCTTCCATAAATCCATTATATGATGCTCCGGTATACATTCTTGTTTCAGCAAAATTAGCTTCTCCGGAGGACAATGTTGGATTTTCTAATTGTGCAACGATTGTCGAAAACATGGCACTTGCTGCGACGGAACTCGGAATTGGGGCCTGCCATATCTGGGGTGCCACCATTGCCTTGTCTCAAAAGGAAGAGATTTTGAAGGAGCTTTCGCTTCCGGAAGGATTTACCCCGTGTTGCGGTATTATTCTGGGTAAAACCGAAGAGATTTATACACAACGGGAAATTCCTGAGCAGCGAATAGTAACGGATTATATAGAGTAATAGAGAAGAATAAAAAGAAGCGGACACTAAAAATACGTTCCTATACGTAATTTTGTGTCCGTATTTTTTTGCACCGAAAAATGTAACAAATTAGTATAAAATGTTATGTTTTTT
>CAZWCZ010000063.1:0-5213 GCA_964632165.1 uncultured Lachnospiraceae bacterium
ATAACGCAAAGGAAGGTGAAAGAATGAAATTTGATGCTATTGTTGGTAATCCACCGTATCAAGTTGAAGGTGGTTCTGGTGGTAGTAATGATGCTCCCATTTATCAATTATTTGCCACATCAGCGGAAGATATAAAAGCTAATTACGTATCTTTAATAATGCCGTCAAGATGGTTTGCAGCAGGCCGTGAAAACTTACTTGGTGAATTTCGTTCAAGAATGATTAATAATAGTAGGCTTGAAAAGTTAATTGTATTTTCTAATGCTACAGATATTTTTGTGAATGTAGAAATAAAAGGAGGAATATGCTATTATCTTATAAATAATAACTACAAAGGAAAGTGTTGTTATATTTTGCATGAAGATTCTTCAATTATTGAATCAATGAGAGATTTGACAACATTTGATATTATTATTCGTAATCCTCATTTAGCAGAAATAGTACAGAAAATAATCAACTTTAAAAATGTAGGCTATGTAGATTCTATTATATCCAACGATACACCTTTTGGCATATCATCTAACCCGAAATCAAGTAAAAAGAATCCAATGAAAGTTTATGAAGATTGCAACGCTCAACATAACACAAAGTTATATCATATTGAAAAACTTGTTCGAAAAGTTGAATATGTTGATAGAAATTATATTACTAAAAATTCTAAATATATTGATAAGTGCAAAGTCTTCATACCTGGTGCCGGAGGTTCTGGAAATGATCCTTATGTTTTAGGAAAGCCTATTGTTGCTCCTTCTAACTCTGTTTGCTCACAGTCATTTTTATTTGCCGCATTTGATGATGAAATCCAAGCAAATAATTTTAAATCATATCTATTAACCAAATTTTTTAGAACATTGGTTTCGGCTATAAAAATATCACAATCAGCACCTAATAGAGTATATAAATTTGTACCTATTCAGGATTTTACAAATAGTTCGGATATAGATTGGTCAAAGTCTATTACAGAAATTGATAAGCAACTTTATAATAAATATGGTTTAACCCAAGATGAAATAGACTACATTGAAAATAAAATTAAACATATGGAGTAATATATGTATTTAAAGAAAATAGAAATCAATAATTACAGACAACTTCAAAATGTGACATTGGATTTTCAAAGAAATTTAACCGTTTTAGCAGGACCAAATAATAGTGGAAAAACCACACTTATTTCAGTGTTAAAAGGTGTGTTTCATGATAAAAATTTTAAATTATCTTATAGTGATATACCAACACATTTGTCAGTTGCTTGGATAGATAAAGTCTTTTCACTGTTTCAAACAATTATCTTGAACAATGATAGAGAAAACGGTGTGACTCAAATCATTAAAAAACTTTCTACTGATGATCAATTTAAAGATGACTTTATCATTTCAAAATTTTATGTTAAGATTCAAGTTGATTATAGTCAAGGAAATGATGAAATACAAAATTTTGCCGATTATATTATGGATTTAGACAATGATAAAAATTCTTTTTATTTCATATATCAGTTTGAGCCTTCTATAAGTTTGTTTGAAAAGTCACTTGCCGAACAATATGATAAAATCAAATCAAAGTTTGGAGACCTTGAAAAAGAAGATTGTGCCGAAAAGGAGACTAAAAAGCACTCCATTAAAGAATCCATGTTAAAGTTATACTGTTCGTGTCTTCAGGAAAAAGTATATTTTACAAATAATGCTTATAAAACCTTGAATGTTATCGACTTATCTGACTTTAAACAACTTTTTTATTTTCAAAATATAAAAGCGGTTCGTGATCTTGATGATGTTGAAAATGATTCGACAAAGGCGGTTAGCAAAAGAATTGTTTCGTTATTAAAAAATGATGCGGATTGGATAGAAAAAACCAAAAGCTTACCCGAACAAATTTTACGTCAGATTATAAATTCAAATGTAAAAGATACTATCAAAAATTCGTCCATTTTATCTTTGAATAGCACAGTACAATCAATTTCTCAAACAAGTGGCGGGTATGTTGGAAAAATACAACTTGAAATGGATGTTAATGAATCTGATATTGAAGACTTTATTCAAAGAATAACTTATGCCAAATATGATATAGATGGGCTATTATTAAGCGAGTCTTCACAAGGTTTAGGATTTAGTAATCTAATATATTTACATCTTCGCTTAGAAGAATATTTAAAATCCGTTGACAGCAAAAAAGTAAATATATTTTTTGTAGAAGAACCTGAAGCTCATATGCATCCGCAAATGCAAAATATTTTCATTCGATACTTAAGGGATTTTTATAAAAGTAAAAATATACAAGGATTAATTACTACACATTCTAATGAAATAGTTAAAGATGTAGGATTGGAAAATTTAAGAGTATTGCGTCAAACAGAAAAATCCAAGAGCGAATTGTTTGACCTTAGTACCTTCAAAGAATCATTAAAAAATATTACTGAAGAAGTAGATGAAGATACCTCTTTCATTTTAGAAAACTTTTTTGATTGGTTCTTTGAAATTGGTTATTCAGAAATTATTTTTGCTGATAAAGTTGTGTTATATGAAGGAGATACCGAACGTCTTTATATTCGTAAACTACTGAATTTGGATAAATTCTCTTCTCTTAAAAATAGTTACATCGCATTTATTCAAGTTGGTGGTGCTTATGCTTATAATTACAAAAAACTGCTTGAAAAACTTAAAATCAAAACTTTGATAATTACAGATTTAGACTATGATAAAGCAGTTACAACCCCTGAAGAAGCAAAGAAAACTTGTAGTTCTAATTCTACAATAAATAAATTTTATAATTTGAAACTTCAGGCAGAGAGGCAGGAACGAGAACCAACAGAAGGACACGCTGGAAAAATTGTGGAAAAGAATCCGACTATTTCAGACCTGTATTCGTGGCAATCTTCTACAGATTATAAAACTATAGTTAACGAAATCATTTATGTAGCATTTCAAGACGCAGAGAGTACGGCTCGTACTTTAGAAGAAGCCATGCTTTCAAAGTTACTTACAATAAATGTATTTACAAAATACAAGCGGAGTGAATGGCAAAAAATTAGGAAAGAACACAAGATTGCATTTACAATTCCCCATAATAATAAAGGCGAAGAAGATAGCAAGTTTACGATAAGAGATATTGTAGATGCAACTTCTGGAAATAAAACGGATTTTATGTATTCGGTAATACTTAATTGCAAAGAAGAAACAATGCTTCCGACATACATAGAAAAGGGGTTAAAATGGCTGATGGAATAAGAAATAATACTTTTCTCATAAATGCACCTGCTGGTAGTGGAAAAACTACAACTATACGTAATATGTTAAAAACTATTTGTATAGGTAACTCTAATATAAAAGTCTTGTGCATCACCTATACAAATAGAGCTGCTGATGAACTGAAAAAAGATTTAAATAATTCTAATATCACGGTATGCACTATTCACTCATATATTAATGATTTAATTTCTCCATTTTTCTCTGAAAAAGTTGTTGTAGATTTATATTGGAATATATTTGAACCAAGCATCGAAGAAAGAATTGCTAACCTTAAGAATGATGAAAAAATAAAGGTTAGTAACGAACATTATATAGAAAAATACGGAAGTTTATCAAAAGAAGTGGTTAGACAAAATTTGACGCATATTTCATACGGCGAAACTCCTTTTAGCGCTTTGTATTACGGTAAATTATCTCACGATGATCTATTAATGTTTGCTTTTAAATTGTCTGAAAAGCACCCAATTATCTTAAAGAAGATTTACGGAAAGTATAATTATATTTTTATTGATGAGTATCAAGACACATCCGCTTATGTATTGAAATTATTTCATACAGCAGTTAAAGGAAAAACAAAAGTTGACCTGTATTTGCTCGGAGATCGAATGCAACAAATATATCATAATTATGATGGTTCATTTGAGGCAGAATTTCAAACATTTGATACCACAAATAAATTAGATACTAATCATCGTTCAATAGCTGCTATAATCTCTATCCTCAACAATATTTATAATGACTCAAATTATAATCAAAATCTATCTGAAGCAAATAAAGATATAAAATCTGATATTGCACCACGTATCATTATTTCAAAAAATCCCCCAAATACAATACAAGCAATACAAAAAGATTTTCCCAATACATTAATTTTGTACTTGATGAACAAAGAAAAGTATGAAGAAATTGGAGCATTAAATTTATACCAATGCTTCGACAAAATGGAAGCATATTCTTTTGGTAAAAAATATAGTCCGTCAGATGTATTATCGGATTTATCAGATGATAATCCCGATCCTTTAATGAAACTACTGTTTGTTATTTGCAAAATAGTTGCGTTATACAATACCGAGAATTTCGGAAATATTATCTCTTTGTGCAAAAGCCAATCTAAATTTTTCAATACTTCTACCTTTAGAATTAATAAGCATTCTGATAAAGCAATATTAAAAGAGAAATTAGAACAATTTGTAGCGTTATATAACATTGTGGAAAGTTCTATTACAAATGTGTTGGATAAATTACAGGAAGTAGAAATAATAAAATCAGACGCATTAAAAGAGTTCAGAGAAAACGAAGAATATAAGCCACTATTTGATGTTAAAATTAAAGAAGTTTACAATTTATTTGAATATTTGAATATTCCTACAATATCCACACAACACGGCGTTAAAGGTGAAAGTCACACCTCTGTTGTCTTTTTTGCTAATGATAGTTACAACAATCCCAACGTTAGAATGTACGACTTCTTTAATTTATGGTCTAATAAAGAATTTTCACTCACTACATTTGAAGAGTTTTATTATTCGTATATATCAGACGCAATGTCTTTACAGAGACAAATTGGTATAAAAATAAGTGACTTAAAAAAAGACACTTATGTAACAAATCAGACGATCATTCAAAATGCTTGTAATGCAGCTTTGGCAAAATATAAAAACGCTATCTTTGAGTTTATCTGTAAGAAAGATTTTGAAACATATTTGAGCAAACAGAATGTAACTGCTGCAAAAGATATATTTAAAGTTTCAAAGGTCGAAGGTGTTTTAACAGCATATAAATTATTCTATGTAGGTTGTTCTCGTGCAAGAAAGAATTTAAGTATTATTGTTGATGAAAGCAAAATTTCAACATATAAAGATGCTTTTATAAAAAAGTCAAAAGATGTTGGCTTTAATGTGGAATTTGATAACTAATAATATAATCTATAGTTTGGCGGAAGGAGTAAAATCCAACCGCCAATTTTTATTT
>CAZWCZ010000064.1:0-5091 GCA_964632165.1 uncultured Lachnospiraceae bacterium
CAAAGGCAACATGCAGCTTGCTTTCACCACGTAAGCACACCGCGTGCTTATCGATCAAGCTCCAACGCCTTTTTTGCCGCATCCAGCGGCGTCATATAAAAGATCGGCCGAACTTCTTTTCTTAGTTCAAGGTTCAGCGCTCCGAGCTTTTCCCGACACTCCTCCGGCAGCAAAATCCACTTTGCGCCTGCGTTGGCCGCCGTGACAAAGATATCCTCCAAATCGGTCGTCACCGGCATCATGTTTCCCGACATGACAACCTTTCCGCAGATGGCCAGCGAGGGCATCACCGAGCGGTTCGAAAGCCCGGAAAACAGGCCAACCACCTCCGCAACGGAGACCTCGTCGCTGACATTTCGATTTTGCAGATCGTTAAAGAACAGGCTGTAGTCAAACTCCTCATAACTCCCCGCGATCAGGCGGGAAGCATTCTCCGTGAAGTAGTTAAACGCGGCTGTGATGCTGTCACGCACTGTTTTCGGCGAGCCCGCGATACCCTCCACGTTTTTAAAGCTGAACTTGCCCGTGCCCGTTACCAGCTTGTTCTCCAGTCGATAAACGCCGACCTTTGCATCCACAGAGCGCCCCACCGCATAAACACAGCCTGGCTTTTCAAGCCCATCGAAGATCAGCGACCCGTCGGACACCTCCGGCAGCTCCACGATAAACTCCTCTTCGCTGTCCAGATCGATATAGCCCAGCGCCACATCACTGAATTCCGCCGGATTCATCTTGCGCAGCTGTTCCTTGACGCGGCGGCGCGCCTCGATGGCGTACTCCAGCAGCTCTCTGACCTGCTCCTTGTCCATTTGCTCGTTGGGGTAGATCAGCTTTGCCAAGCCGGAGAACGTACGCCTAACCGCTGTATCATCGCGCGTATTGAAGTTATGATTCAGCGCGAAATACTCGCCAAAGGTATTGGTAAAGTCATACTTGCGCATACCATGGCAAAATTCCGAAAAGCAGTCCGAAATCAAGCCGTAGCGGCTTGTGAAGAGGCTTGCGCGCAGCTTCGGCGTCTCCCAGCCCGGCAGATACGCATGGATGCGGTCGAAAAACGCGGAGTCGTTGTTAAATTCCGACGGGAAGGGCTCAAATAGGTTTGTGGTGCGCATCATCTCGGCCACGCTACGGAACGTATTGCCCTCAAAGGCGATAGACGCGTCCGAGCTAATCGAGTCGGTGCCTCGCGCAAAAGAACCGTTGGCCATGTAGTTTTTCATGATCTGCACCATATCGCCGGTGGATCGGTTGATACAGCCCACCTCGTCAAAGGCGATGCAGTCCCAATTGCCCACCAAGCCAATGCGGCGGGATGCCATATTGTAAAACATGTTGGACACCGTGGTATGGCCGCTGCTCATCAAAATGGAATAGGGCGAGAGCTCGCTGTAGACATGGGATTTGCCCGTTCCTCTGGGACCAAGCTCCACGAGATTATAGTTCTTCTGGATAAAGGGCACGAAGCGCAGCAGATAATGCAGCTTCTGCCTTTCCTGCAGCTCATCCGGTTCGTAGCCCGCCGAGCGCAAAAGGAGCTCGATCCATTCGTCCTTGGTGAACTCGCTGCGCCGCTCCATAATCTCATCCAAGTCTAAATTCGGCATCTGGATGGGCTTGAGCGAGCTGATCGAGAAGGGCGAGTCATATTTGGAGCGTTTCTTTTTGATCCTTTTCTTGTGCTTACGGTTGTCAAAGATGTCTTCTTCAAACATCTCTTCCTCTTCGCCGTCCAGTCCGATATATTCGATCTTAATGATGCACCAGATGCCGCCGATCAGCAGCTTTTCGTTATGCACCACCAGATCGGAGCTGACCTCAAACGGGTCGATGTTCAGGTTGGTAAAGCGCGCAATGTACTTATCCTCTCTGGTCTCCAGCTCCACGGTGATCTTGTCGATGATCGTGTACTGCCCGTTTTCTCTGATCTTCGACTTGACGTATTCGCTTTGATCGGGACGCACATAGTTTTCCGAAAGGATCCGCTTGATCCTCTCGATCCCCACGGCAATGGCCTCTTCATCGTCCGTGGCGCAATACATACCAAGCAGATACTCCAACACATAGGTCGGCACATTGGCGCCCTTTTTCATCAAGCCGGTAAGATCCTTGCGAACGACCTTGCCGGGGAATTGATCGACGACCTGTCTATCAAAATCCGTCATTTGTCATCCTCCTAATTCTGTATTCCACATTCTGTGCGCATGCCTTTTCTCGCAGATTCGTGTCAAAAATCCGAGCAAAATGAGATGTTCATCCGAAACTCAATTTCGTCCGGTGCTTCTCCTTGCTTTTCAAGCCGCAGGAAGCAAGTTTTCATCACGGTGTAATCGACCCCGGAGTAAAGGATAAAGCCAAGCGTCGCGGAAGCCTCCGCAGTCACCTGCACAAACGCTTTTTTGTTGCTGATCTGCCTTCCGTCCGGCGCAACGAAATATGCCGTCACCCCTTCCAAAGACGTCTGCCCGGTCGCCAGCAGCGCAACCTTGAAAACTGTGTTCGAGATCAAACGCTTCCCGACGACCTCTACCGGCAGCTGCGGCAAGGGCGAGCTCCTGGCGGCTTCTTCCGTTTTTGCCTCGTCCCGAAAATCATCGTCAAACAGCTTTGCGGCACGCCTCGCCAGTTCTTCCTGCTCGCGCGCTTGCCTTTTCCGCTCTTCATTCAGCTCTCTTTGTCGCTGTATGATTGCTCTTCTGCGCTCCTGTTCGGCAGCCTGTGCGCGGCGCTGCTCCTCCTCGGCCCGCTTTGCCGCTTCCATTGCCGCCTTTTGCTCGCGTGCCCTGCGTGCTTGTTCGGCCGCGGCAAGCTTGTCAATCTCCTGCTTGATGGCATCTGTGTCCGCGGAATCGGCCACCATTTTGGCTATCTTCTTTTTTGTTCCCTTGCTCAGTGCCTGCGCATGGCGATGATAGGCTTCTTCCAATTGCAGCGCAGGCTGGTACGCCTCTACCGGAATAATGATTCTGCGTCTTCCGACAGTAAGCTCGATGGTCGTAACGCGAATCGTGCTGATGATTGGGTTGTTCTTACGGCGCATGTCGGCGCTTCCGTCTTTATTGGTATATTGATAGGTCTTTGAGATAAACTCACCGTAGGCGGGCAGGATTTGCCCCGTCACCGTGCCTTCTCGGCTCTTGACAGATAGCTTTGCCTTGCTATAGGGAAACACCCTGTACTGCTCCCCGTAGCGATGCACGATAATGCAATACGGGAAAAAGAGCACGTTCCTGTCTCCTGCCTTGAGCACAACATGCTCCGCGCTCGAAAAGACGGTTTCTGTAAACGCCGCATCGATTGAAACGCGTGCCGCCGCCTGTTTCAGCTCCTGCCATGTCTCTTCCTTTCCGAACAACTCGCACAGCGTCACAAATCGTTCCGGGAGGCTTATACTTGCAGCTTCCGGGATTGCCTCGATCTTGAACTGCTCTATCCCGTCATTCTTATCGAGTCCCAGCTCGGCATTGAGCTTTCTGATTGCGGTAAGCGCACGGGATTTGGATTTTATGAACGCATTGTTCGCCGCAACAAAGTGCGAGTGATTGATGCTCTCGATTGCACGCAAATAGCATTCGTTAAGCAGCATTTCTTCGCGCAGCGCGTTCTTCTCGTAGCTCGGGCTAAATACGGACTCCATCCGATAATTCGGTCTTCCCAATCGTGCAATGGCCGCCTTCTTTTTCTCCTTTAGCGCCGCGATTTCCTGTTTCCGTGCGATCCGCTCGCGCTCTTCCTCTTTTTCACGCTTGATCCGCTCGCGCTCTTCCCTCTGCTTTCGCTCGATTTGTTCAAGCTCTTCTTTTATTTTCTGTTTTAAGGCTCGCTGAAGCTCGGTTGCCTTTTGTTTGTCCTCGCACCATTTTTTGTGTTCGCCTGCCAGCAAGGCCTCTTCCGTTTCAAACTGTTTCTTATGTGAATCGACTTGGCGTAAGTAATACTCTATCTGGTGGTTCAGCGTTGTGCATCTGCTCTCCAGTTCACTATGTGTGGTGACGAACGTGTCCTTTATCGCTTGGCACCGCCGCAATTCTTCCGTTGCCCTCCCCAGTTCTTTAAGCAACTGTCCCACGGACTGTGTATGTGCGCTCTCTGCCTGCTTCAATTCGCTTTCCAGCGTTTGCAGCTTGATTTGCCACTCGGCAATGTCGCTTTCCAGTTCTCTTTTTCGCGACATAGCCAGAAAGAAGCAGTGCTTTCGTTTATCGAGCAATCGTTTAAGCTCGGTTTGGCACTCCTGCATTCCGGCTTGTATCTCGGCATGCTTCGCACGATATGCCTCATCCTCCTCACATTTCTCTCTCCGGAGGCGTTCCGTCTCCTCAAGATAATACGAAACCTTTTCTATTTCTTCCGGCGGGGCAGAGAGCAAAGCACGCAGCTGTTTCTCAATCTCGTCTTTCTGCACGGAGAGCAGGTGCTCTCTTTGTTCCTCCGCCGTGATGTCTTGCCGCTTCTTTTCAAGCTCCGCAAGCCGCTGCCGATAAAAGGGCATCTCCCCGCCGACCGACAGCACGCATCCCTCCGGGAAGGCATCCGCGGCAATCTCTTTAACTGTCTCGGGAAGTTCGACCAGAAAACCGCTGAAATCGCAAAAGGCTTTCGCGCCGATGCTGCGCAAGCCCGTCTTAAAGCGAAGCGTCCCCAGTTTTTTGCAGCCTTCAAATGCATGCCTCCGTATCGCCGTGAGCGAGGCGGGAAACACGGCTTCTCTCATCTCACCATGAAGCGCGAATGCCTTTTCCCCGATGATCTCCACCCCTTCGGGGATATTCACCTTTGTTGCAACAAGGTCGCTTGATTTCAGAATGACTTTTTGCACCGCTTCCGCCATGTCCGTCCCCCCATGCATGAAAAACATATCTGTCAGCAGTTGTTTTTTACTATAACTTGAGATAAATGCACGCAACTGCTTGTATTTTCAGTATAGCACATCTCTCGCATAAAAAGCAACAGGAAGTCCGATTCTGCCCCTGTTTTATCGATTTCCTCCCCCCCACTCCCCCCCCGCTTGACAACCCCTTTCCTTCATGATATGTTAGACTCGATTTTTTGCGGGGAGGGTAATATGAGGACGAGAGAGTTGGTGCGCTG
>CAZWCZ010000065.1:0-4732 GCA_964632165.1 uncultured Lachnospiraceae bacterium
TGCTAAACGGATGTCCCCCGGACATCCAGCACCCTCTTCAAATAAACAAAATCCCTCTCTCATCATACACAGATACCGTAACATCATTTCCGCATCTTATTGCCCTCTCCAATCCCATGATGGTTGCAATGGCACCATCAATCTTCGGTTTCCTCTGCACGTTCTTCTCCATCACCGCAGGTAAGCAGAAGTGCAACTGCTGCAGCCAATTCTGATTTTCCCATTTTCTTAGGGATTTCAATATAAGCTGTATTAAACTGCCGGTATCCGTTCGGCTTGATTGTTCCAAAGATATCTCTGATAATCTTCTCCTGCCAGTCAATCAGTTCAAAGGGTTTGCCTGCCCATGTCCCTTTGGTGTGACACAGGCATTCAATGAAAGAAACTGCATAATCTGCCAGTTCTTGATCATAAACAGAATCTTTTGCTTTAAATTTCGTCGGCTTATATTTCTTTAATTTTCTCATTCTCCTCCATGCACACCACCCTTATCCTTATTATTCTTAAATGCTGCTGATCCACTGAGATTCTGAAGAAGTATCTTCCTTTCCTTTTTAAACTGGTCACCAATAAATCCCAGTCTTAAAAGGAAACATCGAAACGCATATTTTTCATTCTCCACTTCCTTTTCCACTCCATGAACTCTCTTTTGATTCCTTGCCATTTCACAAAGCGAATGGATTGCAAAATCACAACACATTCCTTTGGAAACGAAATTCTCCTGACAATATTCCTGTATTCTATGCTCCTTATAACCAGCAAAAAACTAACAATTTCTTAACACTTTTTTTGAAAATCCGTACTATAGTTCCTGGAAACTCCCCTTTTCCTCAGATATAATAGAATCACAAGGAACCCAGTTCCTTACATATTTTATACAATGAAAGGAGTTTTTTTACTATGAGACAAGAATATCGTTTAAAGAAAAATATCTTACATAATATGGAGGGACAAGAATATATCGCATATGGGATTGAAGCAGTTGATCCATCCGGAACAGTCCTTGGATCTTTTTCAGATGTCTTCTTTGACAGAAAAGCAGCAGAGGATTTTGTTGCTCTGTGCAACAGATGCGAATTATCCCTGCTTCATTTCGCAGATGCTGTAGAAGATGCCATTGTAGGACAATCTTTGGTTTCTTAAACAAAGTTTATCAAACGCACAGAGAAAAACGGCTTCGGGACTGTACCCGGAGCCGTTTTCTCTGTGCGTTTGATTCTTTGATTCCATGGAGTCTGTCACTGGGACAAAGTATTCCTGCTTCGCAATTACCACTATTATATTTGAGTAATCTGGTCTATTGCATACAGCGGCAGGTTGATAAGCCAATCTTCTTTTTTGTAGTCTGCCATGGATGTGCGGATAGAAACTTCGGGAGAAAACCTTTCCTGATATGTTTTCAGACTTTTGGCTCTGAGATTTACTTCCGCTTTTACTTCAACTGGAACGATCTGCTCACCTGTGTCAACAACAAAATCAACTTCGCAGGAACCCCGATCATTGGTATAGTAGTAAACATCTAAGTCTTGGATGGTCTTTAACTGCTGACAAACATACTGTTCTGTAAGAGCACCCTTGAACTCGGCAAAAAGGTCGTTGCCGTCAAGCAGAGTACGCTGGCGAAGTCCGACCATACAACTAAGGAGACCAACATCCACCACAAACAACTTAAATGCTTTCAAGTCTTCATATGCCCGCAAGGGGATACCCGCTGCATTGACACGGCTGACCTTATGAATAAGACCGCAATCGCTCAGCCACATAATTGCGGTTTCATAGTCTTTCGCACGAGCCCCCTCACGAACAAGACCATAGATAAACTTCTTGTTTTCTTTCGCCAGCTGAGAAGGAATGCTGTTCCACAGCATACGAAGCCTCGGTACAATTTCGTTGGGAGCGTGCTTGGAGAAATCCTGTTCATAAGCTGCAAGAATCCGTTTCTGGATTTCACGAACCTCATTAAAATCCTTATTCTCCGCAAAGCTCTGTACCGCTTCAGGCATACCTCCAACAAAGTAATATTGCTTCAAAGCATCAATATAAGTCTGCTTAAAGCTTGTAATCATCCGGAAGTCTCGCTTGTCAAGCAGTTCGGCAAACCGATCCTTATCGGTTGCCATCAAGAACTCTTTGAAAGAAAGCGGATACAGTTTCAGAAAATCCACCTTACCCACAGGAAAAGATGTGCCTTGATGCAAAGCAATACCGAGCAAAGAACCGGCGCATACAATGTGATACTGCGGTGCGTTTTCATAAAAATATTTCAGAGAAGCCAACGCCCTCGGAACTTCCTGCACCTCGTCAAAAATAAGCAACGAGTTGTCAGGATCAATTTTGCGACCTACATATAATTCCAATCCCATGATCAAGCGCTCCGTATCCAAGTCAGAAGCAAACAGTTCTGCCATTCTGGAGTTGGAATCAAAATTGATATATACGGTATCCGCATACGCCTGTCTGCCAAACTCCTTCATCAACCAAGTCTTACCAACTTGGCGAGCACCTTCGATGATCAAAGGCTTGCGGCGTTTGCTTTGTTTCCATTTTAATAATTTTTCAATAGCAATTCGGTACATGGTTGCTCCCCCATTATCATAATGTAAATACAGCATATCACACTATTACAAAAAATACAACGATTTTAAGAAGAGGTAACACACTTTTTGCAACGAACAAAGTAACTGTCGAGCATTCCGGCGGGCAGTAAATTATAATATCTTGCCCGATGATATTCTTTCAAATACCATCTGTGTCGCTCTCCACATCTCCTAAAGCTCAGTCCTTCCCGCAGCATTCAAAAGACCGCGCCGCTGAGTGCACAGAGAAAAACGGCTTCGGGACTGTACCGGAGCCGTTTTCTCTGTGCGTTTGATTCATCGATTCCATGGAGTCTGTCACTGGGACAAAGTGTTGCAGCCTCGCAAAAAATCAACTATGTTTACAGATTCCTGATATAGCAGAATTAATACAGGAGTTCGAAGTCTTATAAAACTTTTATCGAACTGCAATCAGTATAACACAACGTTTTGTATTAATCAACTTTTTTGTAAATAAATTACATTTCATATGCCTGTGATGATAAAACCACATACTGTCCACCTATTGCGTCTTCTACGGCGTCTGCAAAATGGAGCAGGGATAATTCACATCTGTTGCACAGAGCAACAAAATCCTCTGCTGCTTTTCTGTCAAAGAAAACATCGGCAAAAGACTTAAGGACTGTTCCGGATGGATCAACTGCTTCAATCCCATATGCGATATATTCTTTTCCCTCCTGACTATGTAAAGTGTTTTGCTTCAAACGATATTCGTGTCTCATAGTAAAAAAACTCCTTTCATTGTATAAAATATGTAAGGAATTGGATTCCTTATGATCCTATTATATAGGATGAAGCATCCGTTTTCCAGGAACTATAGTACGGATTTTAAATTTTTTTTGCTATTTTTTTTAATTTTTTTCATGATTCGACATTCCCTCAAGGCAACCTGCTAAAAATTGTGTAAAATACCACTTGAAGTTTAGTAAAATTTACTATATAATGACGTTACAAAATATTTTTAAGAAAGAAGGGTGTTTCTTTATGAAAAAATTTATTAGTACTTTATTAACACTTACTCTTCTGCTTAGCCTTGTAGTACCTACTGCTACAACAGCCCTGGCTGCAGAAGAAATCACACTTTGGGCTGATGAAGATGCTTATTTCGAAAATCTTAAAGATGATATTCAGTATCGTGATGAGCGTAACTATTTTGGTCATGGTTGTTGCGGTCTTAAGCCAACAGATAACAGCACAGAAGATCAGCCTGGTATCGTTGGATTTGAAGTAGAAGCAGACACTGCTGGTTTATATGTTCTTACTTTTATCTATACGAGTAGCGGCACTCGTTATGGCGATTTGTACATCAATGATGAGTACTATCAGAAATTAACATTTAATGGCGACGGATGGAATACAGAAAATGTTAAAGAAGAAACTCTTTACATCGAATTAGTTGCTGGAACTAACTACATTGAGTTCCAGACTCCTGCCAGCTATTGGACAGATGGTGTTAAAACACCTAACTTCTATGGTATGCGTTATAGATTAATGAGAGCTACTGCAGAACCTACAGCTACTCCAGAACCTACAAAGACTCCGGAACCTACAGCTACTCCGGCTCCTACAGCTACTCCAGAACCTACAGCTACTCCGGCTCCTACAAAGACTCCGGAACCTACAGCTACTCCAGAACCTACAAAGACTCCGGAACCTACAGCTACTCCGGCTCCTATCACAGGTACTTCCTACAGCGTACAGAAGGGTGATACTCTTACCAAGATCGCTGAAGCAGCAGGATGCACAGTTAAGGAACTTGTAGCAGCTAACAACCTTACAAATCCGGATCTCATCATCACAGGCCAGAAGTTAGTAATCCCTACATTCGAAGCTAAGAGATACATCGTAAGAAAGGGCGACACTCTTTCCCAGATTGCAAGAACAAACGGATGTAAGTTAAATGACCTCTTAAAGGTTAACACTTTTGCTAATCCTGATCTTATCCTGATCGGTGATGTTGTAATCCTTCCATAAGGAATACATATAATAACAAAACTATAACAGCTGCAAAACAGCTTTAAAAGAAGAATCGGGGATGTTACTTAATGAAGTAACATCCCCGATTCTTCTTCTTTTTACCATTTCATCCGATAAACGGCAAACGTATGCGCTTCCAGCGGAATCTTTTTCCACTC
>CAZWCZ010000066.1:0-4627 GCA_964632165.1 uncultured Lachnospiraceae bacterium
AAATATCTAAAGACAAGGTCGAGGTTTGTCCAAACTGCATCGAAGTGCAGGATATGAGGTTATCTGAACAAGAGCGCAAAGAGATGCGTGATAAATATGGTTTACCACAGGACAAGAAAATATTTGTTTATGGTGGAAATCTTGGGAAACCGCAAGATGTGCCTTTTATCATCAACTGTCTGAAAAAATGTGCCGATTTAGCAGATGTCTGTTTTGTAATCGCAGGCAGTGGTACAGACAGATATTTACTTGAAGAGTATATAGCAGAAAAAAATCCGTCTCATGTGAAGCTTTTTGGACAACTTCCCAAAGACGAATATGACAGGATGATTGCTTGCTGTGATGTCGGGATGATTTTTTTGGATCATCGCTTTAGCATTCCAAATTTTCCATCGAGATTGCTTTCTTATATGCAGGCAGGATTACCTGTGTTAGCTTCAACGGATGTAAATACCGATATTGGGAACATGATTGTGGACAGCGGTTTTGGCTGGTGGTGTGAGAGTACCGAATGTATCGAGTTTTATAATATTGTGAACGGTATTAATGAAAGTGAACTCGAGATAAAGGCTGAAAAATTGAGTGTAACTTTATTGCAACAGTATAGTTCAAATTCTATTTACGGAAAGATACGACTTTGGTCGAATTGGCAGGAGGTGTGACATGCATAAGGAGCTTTCTTTGCGAGAGATCAAGGTAATAACATTTGATATATTAAAACACTTTAATGCCTTTTGTCAGGAGAATTCATTGAGTTTTTACTTGTCAAATGGCACGTTGCTAGGTGCTGTAAAATACGGCGGATTTATTCCGTGGGATGATGATATCGATGTTCTTATGCCTCGAAAAGATTACGAAAAATTCATTTCATTGTTTAAGGATAGTGATAAATTTGCATTATACGCTTATGAAAGAAACAAAAAATATAAATTCCCATACGCAAAATTGTGTGCTCAAAAAACATTAAAAGTAGAAACCAATATTGATAGTGGTATTGATCTTGGGGTGAATATTGATATATTTCCGTTAGATACTTGTTCTGTGCATATACTCAATAACTATGTTCAAAAAAAACTTGCTATTTATCAAAGGGGATGTGTTTTATCGAAAGTTATTTCAACAAAAGATAAATCGATTTTCAAACAGTTAATTATCAAGTTTTGTAAATTAATGGGATATGAATTTTTCTATAAACGACTGAAGAATATCGTAAAACAAGAAATTATTGCTGATGGAGAATATATGGGATGTTTGATGTGGCCCATATATGGAAAAAAAGAAATCATTCCCAGGAATGTTTTTAACGATACGATTGAGATCGAATTTGAAGGTGAGAAATTTCCAGCACCTATTGGCTATGATATATATTTGCGAAGCCTTTATGGAGATTATGAAAAAGACCCTCCGCTCGATCGTCAAAAAAGTCATCATTCATTTAAGGCATACAAATTATAAGGAAATTGTTATCTTTCGATAATGATATAAAATATTAAAGGGAGGAAAATTAAAGTGAAGAACAAGTTTTCAAGAATGGTAGCAGCTCTGCTTTGCTTGATCATGGTAGTTTCCGCAGTTCCACAGACGGCATTTGCGGCAAACAGCTATGTGGCAAGTACAACAGATGACTACTACAAATTGATTTCCAAGACAGATTGGGAATTGGCACCTGGCATAACAGAATCTGAGATCGTTTTGAACAACGATGCAGGTACACACCGCCAGGTAGCGCATGTTGTTGAAGTTGATCTTTCCAATCCGTACACAAAGGTTATGCCAAGTTATAAGGGAATGGCAGAGGGATTGGAAAATCAGAACTATGCTGTTGAGGTAATGTCCAAGCAGGCAGCATATGCAGAAGAAAACGGCTATGGAAATGTTGTTGCCGCTATGAACCTGAGTCTCAGCTGGTATGACAGCGCTTATTATAGCGAGCATCCGGAGCTGGTGGGAGAGCCTTTGGGTTATCTGGTTATGGATGGCGTTTATTATGAAAACAGCCAGGGAAAGACCGTGGGTGCACAGACATGTGTCGTAATTAATTTTGATGAAAAAAACGGAGTAAAAAGGCCGGATGACATTGACAAGGTTCAGATCCGTTCCACGGCAGATCCTATTACGGGATGGGAAGAACAGGTCATCCCGGCAAACTTTGGTTTCCTCGTAAAGGATGGAAAAAATCAATATACCGAAGATCATGAATCAAAAAACGGAGCTTCCCGCTCATTTGTAGGGATCAAGGCGGACGGAACATTTGTCATGGTCATGAACGACGGACGTCAGGCACCGTTTTCTACCGGTTTTACTAACTACGAAATGGCAGAATTCATGCTGTCACTCGGATGTGTTGTAGCAGTAAACGGAGACGGCGGCGGCTCTTCTACATTTCTGTCCCAGCGACCGGGAGAAGAACTGAAAGTCAACTGTTCTCCTTCTGACGGAGCAGAAAGAGATACTACGCATGGTATCCTGGTTATTTCCACAGCTCCTGCTACCGGAGAATTTGTGCGAGCAACCGTTTCCTCTGAATATGATTATTATACACCAAACAGTGAAGTTTCTTTCAGTGCGGTAGGTTCGGATCTGGTCGGAACTGCTGCTGAAATCCCGGAAGAAGCAAAGTGGCAGCTTTCGGATAGTTCGTTCGGAACGATTGATCAAAACGGAAAATTCGTTTCGAATGGAAAAGAAGGCGAAGTAAAAGTCCAGATCGTTTACAAGGGTGAAGTAGTTGGAGAAGACAGCATACATATCGTAATGCCGGACAAGATCTCGGTTGTTCAGAACACCATGGTCGTACCATATGGTCAGACGGTAGATCTTGGGATTTCTGCAACTTACGATTCCAAAACAGTTTGTATCAAAGAATCCGATATTGTTTGTGAACTTTCTGATACAGAGATCGGTGAGATAGACGGATTCAGTTTCACTGCTGCAGAAGAGGGGACGACACATACAAAGGCTGATCTGACGATCACACTTGGAGAACTTGAGACAGTGATAGAGCTGTCTTTAGGAAAAGGCTCTGAGATCATCTATGATTTTGAAGATGAACCGGATCTGAGTGACTGGTATATAGGCTCCTGGTACCCGGAGTATGGGCCAATGGGATCAAAAAAGGATGAAAACGGGAACTACTACTATAACGGGCAGAACGAGATCGGAAAGCTGAGTATTGTTTCTTCTGAGGAAGGAAAGGTAAAAAACGGAGCGTATGCTTTAGCGGCATTCTGCGATTTTACACAAACTTATGAAACGGGATATCTTGCAATAAAGTTCCTTTTCCCGGAAGAAATAGACTGTACGGATGCAATAGCCGTAGGTTTCTGGATGTACATCCCTTATGATGCACGTCATGCTGAAATCAGACTTGTTGCAAACAATAACAAAAACATTGTTTATGATAACGGTGAACTTTGGGATCTGGTTGAAGGCTGGAATTATATCAGACTCGATATCACTCAATTAGCAAATAAGACCTTCCAGGGATTCAGTATCCAGGTGGATGACCGTGAACCTGCAACACAGGATTACGATTATGTCAATGAGCCGAATCTGAATGGGAAATATACATTTTACATTGATGATATTACGCTTGACTATTCTTCAGCAGTTGATGACAGAGAAGCACCTGTCCTTTCCGGATTAAAAGGATTAAACGGAGAATCCGAATTTTCTTTGGACGGACGTACGGTTTCGAACAGCACATTAAGCTTTGAAGTTTCCGCAAAGGAAGATACCACTTTGAGTAATGCTACAGGTATTGATGCTGATTCTGCAAAGGTTTATGTTGACGGTAAGGAAATCGCATGTAAATACAATAATGGAAAAATTACCGTAACGGATGTCGTTCTGACGAATGGGATACATACCGTAAGATTTGAAATTTCAGATAATGCCGGAAACTGCAGCTGGGTATCAGGCACAGTGAATGTTTCTGCAGCAAATGACTGGTCTACCATTAAGGTGGTTCCACAGGATCCGACGGCAGACCGTTTGAAAATCGGATCTCTATATTGGATGGACGTAAAAGCGACGGATATTGAAAACATCCAGCAGGTGGAGATGGTTTTTGACCTGAACAATGCAAGCACCTGGGAATTAGATGGTATGGTTGTTGCAGAAGGGTTCAGTGCGGACTGGGAGATCCAGGAAGATGAGAATCTGGCTACGATCATCATCAACCGCTCCGGTGAAAACCAGATGACCGGTGAAGCAGTACTGGCTTCTTTCCCGGTTCGTACCTGGGTGTCTACGATCACGGAGTGTGAAGGCTATGAGGATCAGACACCGGCAACACTTGTAACGAGAGGAATCATTTGGGCACAGAGCATTGAACTGCGGTTAAAGAAGGGAACGGTCACATATGCGGACAGTTATTCCAACAACAGTATAGCTACATTTGGAATGGAGGATCTTCTGGTTGATACAGAGCTGTTCTTTACAAACTATACTAGAAAAAAAATAGATGGAGCTCAGGCATGGATCGATGCATGTAAGAGTGCAGGTGTCGGATTCCATGAGCATACGGAAAAAGAATTAACGGATAAGAAGGCAACCTGTACGGAGGAAGGATATACCGGCAGAACTTACTGTGAAGAATGTGATTCTGTAATTGAGTGGGGTACTA
>CAZWCZ010000067.1:0-4596 GCA_964632165.1 uncultured Lachnospiraceae bacterium
TCGTAGTTTAATTTTCATTTTGGGTCATCCTTTCTAACCATATTTTCTTTTTAGCAGTTCATACATTTTTCGTTGAACCGCTTCATCACTTTTTAATATATAATTTGCATTATTGATTTTCTGTGGCCTTCCTTCCGCAGTAAAAACAAAATCATCCTTGTATACATTTTGATTACACCATTCGCATTGTGGAATGGTGTTTTCTATTGTAAGAGGAAGATTGGGATTAATATGCCCTTGTTGTAGCCGCGCTTCCTTCAATGTAAAACGGTGCAGCTCTCCTTTTCATTTTTACTACTTTCTACCTCTTCTGTTGAAAGCGGTATATAATCTTTAATTCTTTTCATTTTTTTCTAATCTTTCTTTTGCTAATGTAAAATATTCTTCATTCAGTTCGATTCCAATAAAGTTTCTATTAGCGTTTTGACAAGCAATTCCGGTTGAGCCGCTTCCCATAAAAGGGTCACAAATTATTGCTCCTTCGGGAGAAAAAAGTTTAATTAAATGTTCCATTAGTGCGACAGGCTTTACAGTAAAATGCTTGATTGTTTTATCCTTTTCTTTTGCAACTTCCATAACATTTCCGGGAAACATTCCATCAAGAGATTGAGAAACATCCACAAGTCCAATTTCATATTTAATCCAATTTTGAACGAAAGTTCCTTCTTTTGGCTTTTGAGCGAGGACAATAGGTTCAATTTGCGGCTTCAACTGTGGAGTTTTTCTCCCGCCGAGAGATTGAATAATTCGTTCTTTTTCTTCTTCTGGGATAATCATTTTCTTTACAAAATGATCTTGTGAAAAAGCTTTTGCTTGTCCTTCTCTTTTTCAAACAAGCATATCACGGATCTCAAAACCGCAATTCTCTAACGCCATCGCCATTCTGTGATAAAGACGGGCTTGTGAAAAGGTAAGATAGAAGCCGCCCGGTTTTAGAATACGATAAACTTCTGTGGAAACTTGTTCCATAAATTATTGAAGAGCTACGCCTTGCTCGGGGTCAAACTTCATCCCTACTGGCATAGAACCAACAACTTTTGCTTTCCCTGCGCTTTCTTTCAATTTATCAACATCCCAATTATTTCCCATTCTATCAATAAAGTATGGCGGGTCAGTAATTACGCAATCAATGCTTTTATTGGCAAGTTTCTTTAATTCAATTAGACAATCGCCATTATATAGTTCCATTTTATCACCCTCCCATTCTATATTATAACATAGGTTGAAAAAAAGGTCAATTATTTTAACAAATTAAGTTCGTGAGATAGCATTTTGTATGCTAAATCAAAACTGATTCTTTTTCTATTATAATCTCTATAATTGGTAAAAAGTAAATTATGATACCTTTCACGAGCACGATTAATTCTACAATTAAACGCATTCATCAGTTCTTTTTGAGTTTTTTCATCCAATTCCTTTTTACAAACAAAAGTTAGATATATTCTATCAGTGGATTTTCCATAATAAGGTTCTTCCTCATAAGCGATATGAATAGGTTCCTCTCGTGTATCAAGAGCATATAACTTTAAATTAGTAACAAAACCTTCAGGTTCTTTATCTTTTAATAAGCGAGAAAAGTAATTATCGCTCCGCGTTTTATAATAATCGTAAAACTCGCCGCCATAACGATAACTATGAAGATAATCAAGAGCAATGTAAAACTCCTTATTTTCTTCTGGGGCATAACAATAAACTTGCTGTTCCGTATTTCTTTCTCTATGGAAAGCAAAAGCACAGACAGAATAAGAAGTAGAAGGGAAAACAGGCTTTTTAAAAATATTTACCCTATCAATATAATAGCGAGATAAAAACTCTTCTCTAATTTTACCGCTATATTCATCTGTTAGGAAGTTCAGTGGAACAATTACCACGCCGCCTTCACAACCAATAAAAGATTGAAGAGCAATTTTATATAGGTCATCATAGCCGTACCGCTTAAAAAGTTCTTTATCTTTGGCTTTATTTTTAGCAAGAAAAGGCGGATTAGTGATAATCCACTTGTCGTGGTAATCAGGCGGAAAAGTCAGTGTATCTCTTCTCGTTGTTTCAGGAATCTTTTCGCTCGGCTCAATGTCATATAAAGAGTCCCAATTTGGAAAACAACCAAGCAAATCTCCTGCTCCAACAAAAGGTTCAATTACTTTTGCGTCCGCAGGAATAAAATCAATTAGTCCTTGAAGTATATAATCAGCATTAACTGTGTAATGTTGAGTTTTTTCTAAATCATTCAAAACAAACCACTCCTTCTTTAACATCATCCGCAGAACAAACAATAACATTGGAATATAGAGAAAAAGTTTTCTTTAATTCTTCTCTCTTTCCATTTTCTTCCCAATACCAACCATCTACACAGGCACAAACTTTATGTGAGGCCGCGCCAAGCATAAGAAAACGCACAACATCTTCATATTGATTATCTTGTGCCCCTCCTGTGTTTTCGCCTGTATATTTTTGAGTAATATAGTAATTTCCAACTTTGAAATCCGCCGATTTAGAGCAACCAAGTTCTTTCTTTGAAATTAGTTCTCCTTTTGAAGAAAAACGAACCGCGTTCTTCCCAGACTGCGGCAGAGTTTTTACTCCAATATATTCACTAAAAACCTTTTCTCCAATATTTTGTTTAAGAGGGTCTTTTGCAAAAAGAGCGGCGAATACTTTATCAGTTCTAATTTTTTCTTCTATTTCTTCTTTTGAAGCAAAAGGGACTTTTTCAAGAAAATTATTAATTTTCTTATCCATTTCTTTTGTCCCAATAAGTTTTGCGGCCTCATCAATATTTTTCAAATAATTTTCAAGAATCTTTTGTTTTACTAATTCTACATATACCATTATTTTATTCTCTTTCTATTTTTATATAAAGTTTGAAAAACTTCTTTTCCTTTATCATAGGGACTATCCTTGTAATCAAGAAGCCCCTTATCATCAAAAATATAACTGAACTCCGCACTATTTTTATAGCGGCGGCATATCTCAATTAACTTATGCTTGTAAGGGTAGCATTTTTTATCCTTTAAATCCGTATATTCCTTATCAAGTGCTACCACGATTTCATTTACACCGAGTTCCTTTGTAAGCAACGCAATTTGATACTTATTAATTTGGGAACCGCAAACCGCGACCGCAACGCTATCTTCTCCAAAGAAAGTATCGCTCAAAAGAACAGACTTTTCCGCCTCTACAATAACCGCTCTTTTGTAGCGTTGAATCGCGGCTTTATGCTCGTAAATACCGTAAAGATTAAAATGAAGCTCGTGCGTGTAGATTTCCTCTCCAATGCTTGCAGGACGATATTTGCCAAATACGATGTCTTCTTCTTCTAACGCCCGTTGCCGAATACCAACAAGTCGCCCATTTATATCGTAGTGCGGGATAATGATGCGGTTTTCCCGCACTTGAAAACGAATATTGAACTTTTCCATCGCGGCTTCACCAATCCCTTCTTTAAGCCAAAGAGGATGATTATAGCGAACAAAGCAGTCAAGTGTATTTTTATCATATTGTGGCAATTCAATTACAGTTTTACCGATTCTATATTTCTCAAAGTCAGTAAGAATTGCGGCTTTACGCTGCTGTGGAATTGCAACTGTATCATTGCTAACAAACTTTCTTACATAATCAACCGCCTCACCCCAACTAACCTCGTGGTAGTTTAGCTCCATAAACTTTTGGTAAAGAGTGAAAATCGTAAAGCCCGTCGCGCATTCCGTATAGCAGTAAAAGATTTTATTGTTGTCATAATAATAAAGTTTCATTGATGCATCTTCTAATTCATCTAATGCATTATGACAAATAGTAGGGCAAACCAAATAGGAAGGAAAGCGTTGAAAACTTTCTACTCCTAAACTTTCTAAAAAGTTCGCTACATCTTCAATTGTGAGAGATTGTGCTAATTCTTCCGCAGACATAAAAAGGGAAGAAGACTCTCCCCAATTAGAAGCCATATTCATTGTTTGCTACCTCTTCTTCCACTTTGAACTCGCATTCACTACGCCAATCAAAAAGTTCTTCTGTTGAAGTTTTGAAAACTTGAACGATTTCGTCCGCGGCGAAAGGCGTATTATCCATTCTTGTCATAAACAAGTCCTCTCTTTCTCCTGTTCCCAGATTAATGCGGCACCAAATCCGCACATTTTTATATTGACCGCGCCGCATTTTATAGATGTCAATTACGTGGGTGGGAAGCTTTTTTCTTGAAGCGATTTCTTCATCAAGTGCTCCATCTCTCGCCGCGATTTTTAGTTTGGGGAGAATGGAGTTGAAGTCTTTTTCATCTACGCGGGTTATAACACAACCCATATCAATTTTATCAGCTACGCTTCGGGCACCGCGAATACAACTTTCATCTTTAAAGTCTTCTTCCTGCGCCTTTGCGTTAGTTTGTGTAGATGAAAAAACAAAAATATTATAATCTTTCGCCAATTGCTTTAATTGGTTTGAAAGCATCATTAGAGCAACATCCTCGCGGATTCTACTTCCGCTAAATTGTGCAATAAGAGATGGTGATGTGAAGATATAATCAAAACGTGATCTTCCTCTGTTTTCAGAGGCACAGACTATCTCTTACTATCCAAAATTGAATAGGAAACCATTTCAAAC
>CAZWCZ010000068.1:0-4579 GCA_964632165.1 uncultured Lachnospiraceae bacterium
TTCAAATGAACAAACAAATTACCACAAAGACGTTGTCTTCTTCGGCATACAGTGTAGGTTCGTTGGGAACAGACGGTAGAGCCATTAACTCTGACGAACACATTTACACAAAAGACTACGTCACCACCGACGGTTTGAAAGTTGAACTTGCCGAAAAGGCGGACATTCAATACAAATTGTACTTCTACGGCGAAGACAAAGAGTTTAAGTCGGCTTCCGAAAATTGGTTGACTGCTGACTTTGACGGCAACATTCCTGCTGGCGCAGCATTCGTTCGTATCGTTATCGACCCCATCGACGACGCTGAAGTTTCCTTGTTTGAAATTGCCGGCTATGCAAATCAACTGACCGTAACGTTCAACAGATAGTTGAATGAAATTGCCTCTTGTCGTTCAGTGGCAAGAGGCAATAATTTTTAAGGAGAATTGAAATGAAAACTTTTGTTTCGCAGCACAAAAAGATTTTGACGGCATGCCTCTTCTGCATGCTGATCATTTCGCTTTTGTGTGTTACTTTTTTATCGGCCAGTGGCTTTGTGACACCTAGCGCAAGTGCGTTGGCGGAGGCCGACGACGTTGCCGTGTTGGCGGATGAAACCGACAATTCGGAAGGCGTTGCAGCACAATCGGAGACTACTTTGACTTATGCATTACGTGTGGAAGGCGGTGGGACGGCTTACTCTCCCTCTACTCGCCCATTATCTGCAGGCGTAGATTTCTTTACTTTTAGTTTTGAAGACGGAACTTCTTCTTCTCCATATTTTGAGTTGTATGTCGTTTATTACGACTTCGACTCAAACTATGTTGATTCCGTTTCGTTTTCGTTAGTTGCGGATGGTACCACTCTTGTGACTAAAACCGCCAGTGGAAAAGATGACGGCATGGTCGATACTTTCAAAATTTATCTGTCCGAACTGAATTTGCCATCGTCTTCTTTCTCAAAGGACATTGAAATTCGGTTCGTAGAAGACAGTGGACAACCTGAAGATTTATGGTTTCAAGTCGGTACGTTAACTTGTGTACAAGCACAGCCCCTGCCTGTTACCCCCACAAAAACCGGTTACACGTTCACCGGTTGGTACACAGACGAAGCTTGCACGCAGCTGTACACGCAAGACGTGATCACCGGCGACGTTACGTTGTATGCAGGCTGGAGAGCAAACAACTACTCAATCAAATTTGACGGCAACGGGAAAACTTCCGGCACAATGTCCAATTTGGCCATGACGTACGACACGGCTGCCAATTTGACAGCAAATGCCTTCAAACGTACCGGCTACGTTTTCAAAGGCTGGGCCACCTCTGCAAGTGGTACCGTTGCTTATACCGACGAACAAAGTGTGAAGAATCTCACCACAACCGACGGTGGCACGGTCACTTTGTACGCCGTCTGGGAACAAGTATCCTACACCGTCCACTTCAACGCAAACGGTGGCGAAGGCACAATGAACGATCAATCGCACACAGTTGACGTTGACAAGAAATTGACCAACAACGGATTCACCAGAACCGGCTACACCTTCAAAGGTTGGGCCACTTCTTCAAACGGTGCCGTTGCTTACACCAACATGCAGTCGGTCACGAATATTGGCACAGCCGGTTCAACCGTGCAGCTATACGCTGTTTGGGAAGTTAACAAAATGACAATCAAATACAACGCAAACGGTGGCACAGGAAATATTGCTAACCAGACAATTAACTATAACGAAAGTGCAACGTTGACACTTGTTGGCAGCGGTATTAAGCGTGAATACTACACCTTCAAGGGTTGGGCAACGGAACAAGGCGGCAGCGTTGTGTATAAAGACGGTGACACCATTGCAAACAATAACGCTTCAAATACTACTCTAAATTTGTACGCCGTGTGGGAACCTATCATGTGCACGGTTACGTTCATTGTTGACGGCGAAGTGTTCACTGTTGTTCAAGTTGCTGCCGGAACGTTGACTTCTGATGTTATTGGACAAGCAGTTAACACTGTTCTCTACGAAGCGGAAGGTACACTCCCAAACGCATAACGTCCGATCTAACTATTACGTTACGTCGGACGGAAATGAAAAATGCCATTGACAAAATAAGCAACAACAACGTCTTTCAGATAGCTGTTAAAGTGCTGATTGCACTGGTTTGCGTGGCTGCCGTTGTGGCGGTTATTCGCCTCTTGACAAAAGGCACACGGAGGAGAAGATGACAAAGAAACAGAAAGTGATAACCATATCTTTGTTGGCAGTGCTGCTACTTGTGGCAGTACTGCCCCTCTGTGCTTTTGCGGAAGAAGCAACAATCAGTTTTGACGACACTTCCGTTCTTTCGGATTTGAACGGCGCAACCATTATGGGCAAAGAATTCAGCTTGAACGACTACCCTGCCGATGCAAACGGTACGCCACAATTGTTGGCTTTTACTGAATTTTCATTCAGTTTGTTGCACGAATACCAATCCAACTACGGCTTGTATTTGTACGTGTACTATCCTCAAGGCAATTTGTTGGACTGTGTTCAAAACAACGTAGAAATGGCAGTGTCCTATGATAGCAACAACGAACCAACGGCTTGGCACAAATTTAACATCAAATTGTTGTCTACCGACGGCAACGGCGTTTTGTACAAATTCAAAATTGTAGATACCGACGGCTATACGGTTGGCAGTATATTTAACAGTGTTGCCCAAAATCCCAGTGAACGCAGGTACGACATTAACAGCATTGAGCTTCGCCAAAATGGCCAAGTTAACGCCGTAGACTACGGCATTGGCGGAACGTGGACGTTCTCTGGCTATAGCAAGGGCCTGCATTCCGACAGCATGGAAGAAAGCACGCTGCAGTCGGTGGCCAACTATTCATCCACACTGAAATTGCACTTGCACCAAACGTACTATCGTGGGTGGCGGAACACAATCAATACTTTGGCCGATCAACTTTCTAGCGTATATTTCAGTGTTGACAACAAAATTGATCAAGGTTAAAGAACTGTGCCTACGTGAACACGTTCGGCATTGCAACCATGCTTACCGGGAATATGGGAGTAGGCAAAACAAAACTAAACACCGACATGATTCTTACGCTTGAAGACAAGTTTAAGCACGATGCAAAAGATATTCTGTTTCAAATTGAACGTTGGTTCCCTCATTTTCCGTGGGCAACGTTGCAAAATATTCTGAAACGTGCTATTTGGTGTCACGAAATTTACAGTCTTACTACTGCAGAAGAATTTGCAAACAAGAAACGTTTTCGTTTTTTGAAAAATCCTTCCAACGCAAAGTTGTGGGGCTACGATTATTTGTCCTACGGCTTAAAGTACAATGACGAACTGCAATTGTGGGATATCTTCGATTGTCTTGAAGAATACGTAAAGGCGTTCTTTGTGTATTTCGTGTCGAAGAGCCTTGTGTTGGGCAACTACTCTATCCGTGAAGACGGCATAATGGCAGATATAGGCAATATGCCAATGTGGGACTACGACTTTTTTAGCAGAAGTCCTATTTCGGAAGAAGATTACAGCTACTATGCAAATATTTTGGACTTTGACGTGTTGCGTAAAGGCAAACACGTTGTCAAAGGCAGCAAATTTGCAGATACATTCGAATTTGGTATAGTTGCCGTGACGGAATTGGACAAGGAAAGAGGCAACACACAAGACAACAAAGAGCTAAAAAAGAGTGCCGATGATGCGAACCAGAAAAACGACTTGTTCAACTACTCGGCCAAAATGGGGCGACATCCGGCAACAATCATGTACAAAGCGTTTGTGCGCTTTATGTTCGACCAGCAACGTGCAATGAAGACAGAAGCGGACATGCGTGAAATTTGTGATAAGGTTATTAACATTGACGACGTGAAAAAAGACAAAATGGCAATGCCTTTGTTTTGGTTGGAAGAAGTGTTGTATGGGATTATAAAGCCACGCTATGACAACATGTACGAAAACTACCGTTTCAATCGTGGCGACAACAGTTTGTTGCTGCACTTTGCCAAGAAGATTTTTGGCAGATTCTTGAATTGGTACGAGCGCACTTACAATATGTTTGGCTATGACCTTTATACACTTGTTTCGGACAGTGGCAAGCTGGATGGGACAGCATTAACATCGGATAGATACTACCTGCTGCACAAAAAGGCATTGTCTCACCGGTACAGCACTGACTGTTACAAAGATTTCTTCAGAGCAAAATCTGCAAAGAAGAACATTGGAATAGTAGATTATCCCACGTTTGGCGGAGTGACGGCAACGTCCGACGAACTGCGGTCCATGAACAGTTATTTTATAAACGACATGATAATAAAAATGTGTTCCGAAGGGGATGCGAAGGAGAAAAATGAGTAAAAAGAAAAACATTTCAAAAACAATTAAGAATGGTACAATTTTACAAACACGTGACGAATATTTACATAACGAAGGTAACTATCGTAAGCCGGGATATGAACGTAAGGGTAACTATAGGAAAGTAGCTGTTGTCGATAGCAACACTAGAGACGAATTAGCTATTGTAAAGCTACATTCAAAGTCTGGCGTGCCCTTGCCGTCTTGCAAAGCAAACTATAAACCGTTTGTTGAAACATTGGATGATAAAAATATGCGTAT
>CAZWCZ010000069.1:0-4368 GCA_964632165.1 uncultured Lachnospiraceae bacterium
AGATAGTGTAAGACTAAATTCAGCAAGAAGTGGAATTTATTTTTTTATTTCACGATGCTTGTTTCTGCGGTATTTTTTTGTAGCATTTCTTTATTGCATATGGTAAAATATCAGTACCAAACTACAAGGGGGATAAAGGTATGTATTATGCGGAAAATTTTAGGAGTGAAGCAAGAGAAGCCCTGAAGGGGAAATGGGGAAAAGCAGTCGGAGTAGGCTTTGTGGCAAGTTTTTTTGGAGCAAGCACGATCGGACTTGCCGGAAGCAGCTCGGGATCTGCTTCAAATTTTGAAATTTCTGATTTAGAATCCGTTCAGGAACTTTTTTCCATGGACGCGTGGGTTGTGATCTGTGCTGTAATCGGTGCTTTTAGTGCACTGGCTGTTGTGATGTCTCTTGTCCGCCTGATCGTCGGAAGTACGGTAACGCTTGGTTACTGCAGATTCCATCTGAATCTGGCAGAAGGAAAGGAAGCGTCGCTCGGTGATCTGTTTTCAAGGTTTGGGAGGATCGGGCAGGCAATCGCACTGTATCTTCTGACTGCAATTTATACAGCACTGTGGTCGTTATTATTTGTTATCCCGGGAATCATCAAGAGTTACAGTTATGCCATGGCACCGTTTATTCTGGAGGAAAATCCGGGAATGGCGGCAAATGATGCCATCACGAAGTCCAGAGAACTGATGCATGGAAATAAGTGGAGACTGTTCTGTCTCCAGTTCAGTTTCCTCGGATGGTGTTTCCTTTGCCTTTTTACCTGCGGCATCGGAATGCTTTGGGTAAATCCGTACCGCGAGGCTTCGTATGCTTCGTTTTATCGTGAAATTAAGAGAGAGAAATATGGCGAACCGACAGTAGAGGGAGAAATGGCTGTTGAGGCAGAAACGGTGCAATAAGTAAATGGAGATCAGAGCTATTTTATTTGATATGGATGGTCTTGTACTGGATACAGAGCGTCTGTATACAAGATTTTGGCAGGAAGCGGCGCAGGCACTTGGATTTCCAATGACAAAAGCACAGGCACTTGGAATGCGAAGCCTGAACCGTGAAGCAGGTGCGGCACGATTACGGTCGTATTTCGGAGAAAAAGTTTCTTATGAAGAAGTCCGAAAAGAGCGGATCAGAAGAATGGATGCTTTTGTAAAAGAGAATGGGGTAGAGACAAAGCCGGGGATCCGCGAATTGCTTTCTTTTGCCCAAAAAAACGGGATCAAAACAGCGATCACAACATCTTCTCCGTTAGAGAGGACCCAATGTTATCTTGAAAAGGTAGGGCTGTCAGATTCGTTTGACCGTGTGTTCAGCGGATACATGGTAGAACGCGGAAAGCCGGAGCCGGATCTGTATTTGTATGCAGCAGAACAGCTCGCGGAGAAAACGGAACACTGCATGGTATTAGAAGATTCTCCGGCCGGAATTTTGGCCGCATATCGTGCGGGATGTATACCGGTAATGATACCGGATCAGGATGAACCGGAGGAAGAAACCAAAAAGTTATTGTATGCGTGTGTAAAACGACTGGATCTTGTGCCGAAATTATGGGAAAAATAAAAGAAATGCAGCTGCTGTTGTGAGCAGCTGCATTTCTTTGTTCAATGTCGGAAGATCAGTTGTTTAATTTAATATTGGCGAATAAAGAGGCCATGGTAGAGGAAGCGGTATCATCAGAAAAAGAGAAAGATTCCGGAGCCGCTTCTTCTAATTCGGTTGGAGTTTCTTCTGCTGCTGTCATGCTGAGACTGATCCTGCCGTCTTTTACATCAGTAATCTTTACGGTAACGGAATCCCCTTCTTTTAAGACTTCGGAAGGAGATTTAATGCGCTTTGCACAGATCTGGGAAATATGTACCAGACCGGTCAGATCGTTGCCGATAGTAACAAATGCACCATAAGGAGCAATACGCTCTACTATACCGGAAACGACAGAACCGACCGGAAGCCTGGCAATGCGGCTGTTGCGTTCCTGCACTTCCTGGTCTTTCAGAACATCCTTGACAGAAAGAATCAGCTTTCCGGAAGTTTCATCTGCGGTCAGTACGGCAGCCTGCAGGGTCTTGCCTGCATAGGAAGAAGTATCTTCTACATAAGTCAGGGCAAGCTTTGATGCAGGAATAAAAGCACGGATTCCGTGCAGATAGGTAATGACTCCTGCATTGGTACTTTCTGCGATTTTGACCGTGACCGGGGTTTTTGCGGTCTGAAGTTCTTTTAATTTGTCCCAGGCAAGAATATCATCGGCCTGTTTTTTGGAAAGGATGAGGACCCCATCTCTGTCTTCACGGAGGACAACGGCAGAAACGGTCTCGCCGATACTGATATCCGCTTTTATGGAAAACCGCGGATCATTGCTGAGTTCCGCAAGGGGAAGTATGCCTTCGGTATAATAGTTTAAATCTACGGTTACTTCAGTGTCGGAAATACCAATGACCGTTCCGGATACGATATCTCCGGGGCGGATGGTCTGAAACGAATGCTGCAGTTCGCATTCGAAATCTTTCATAGTCAGTTCTTCGTTCATAAATCTTCTCCCTTTCCCGGAAAAAATTTGTGCCGGATAAAAATATAATAAAAAATACGCTGAAATTGCTGAGGCACAGATTGCTTTTCCGATGCATTTATGATAACATACTAAAATGGTTTTCACAAGAAAGTAAAGTAAGAATTAAGAAGAGAAGAGGATAAGAAATGGGGAAAACGAGAAAATATGAGATAGATATGTGCAGCGGAGCAATACTTCCCAAGATGCTTCGTTTTGCAGTTCCGCTGATGTTTTCCAGCATTTTGCAGCTGTTGTTTAATGCGGCGGATATTGTAGTGGTTGGAAAATTTGCGGGAGATGAGTCTCTTGCAGCAGTCGGGGCAACCTCCTCACTGATCAATCTTTTGACGAATCTGTTCATCGGGCTGTCCATCGGGGCAAATGTCCTTGTGGCAAAATATTATGGAGCAAAGCAGGAAGAAGAGCTGCAGGATACCGTGCATACGGCAATGACGGTAAGCTTTCTCAGCGGTATCTTTTTGACGGTCATCGGAATCATCGGAGCTCCGGTCATATTGACCTGGATGCAGACACCGGAGGACGTGCTTCCGCTTTCCGTTATTTATCTGCGCGTTTATTTTGCGGGGATGACAGCGACGATGGCGTATAATTTCGGAGCGTCCATTCTGCGTGCCGTCGGGGATACCAAACGTCCGCTTTATTATCTGACGATAGCCGGAGCAATTAATGTGATGTTCAATCTTCTCTTTGTGATCGTGTTTCACTGGGGAGTATTCGGAGTAGGGATTGCAACGGTCATTTCCCAGGTGATTTCTGCAATCCTTGTGGTACGGTGTCTGATGAGGGAACAGGGAGGAATCCGCCTGGATTTTAAAAACCTGAAGATCAGCCGGAACAAACTGCTTCAGATCATGCAGGTAGGCCTGCCTGCCGGATTTCAGGGAATGCTGTTTTCTCTTTCCAATGTGGTGATCCAGTCATCGGTCAATTCTTTTGGTTCGACGATAGTGGCAGGAAATTCTGCGGCGGGGAATATAGAAGGATTTGTTTATGTTTCTATGAATGCATTTTATCAGGCCGCAATCTCATTTATGGGACAGAATGTGGGAGCCGGTCAGTACAAAAGGGTAAACAGGATCCTTTTCTGTGCGTTAGGCTGTGTTACGGTAACAGGACTTCTGCTCGGGAACATCGTTTTTCTTGTAGGGCGTCCTTTGCTTTCCATTTATACGGATAGCGCAGAAGTGGTAGATGCGGGAATGATACGTCTGTCAATCATTGTAACAACCTATGCACTGTGTGGGATGATGGATGTTATGGTCGGTGCACTGCGGGGCATCGGCTATTCCGTTGCACCTATGATCATGTCGCTGTTGGGTGCATGTGCATTCCGGCTGTTATGGATTTCAACCGTATTTCAGGTGGAAGAATTTCATACCATCCGTACGGTATACTTATCGTATCCGGTCAGCTGGATCATTACCTTTCTGGCACATGCGATCACATTTGTTATAGTAAGAACCCGTTTGAAACGCCGCTGGGGCGTATAAATCATATCAAAAAAAGAGAAAGGAAGACAAACAGATGGAAGACAATAAGAAAAAAGTTGTAAATGAAGCAGACTTTATTGCTTTTTTGGATGGGCATATGTGTGGAGGCGGCGGAGCCGTAAAACCAAAGTTTGAAGACGGAGAAATGGTAGATGCCAGAGAGATCAAGCCGTATCGTGATGTGCTTGATGAAAGCTGCCCAACCTGCGCAGATATTCCCAATATGATGCTTCGCCCGGATAATGACTGGGAGGAAGAAGAAATGGAAGACGAGGAATAGAGTACGGAAACTCTGAAACTGCTGAAACTGCTGAAACC
>CAZWCZ010000070.1:0-4325 GCA_964632165.1 uncultured Lachnospiraceae bacterium
TATACTCTTTTTTCGAATGCAGAGTTCTATTTTGACATGGATGATGAAATCTATTGGAATGTATTCCTGGATTACATCAATGGAAAGATGGAATTAGAGGAAGCGATAAAAGAAATGGAACGCAGACGGAAACTTTATTATGGTGAATAGCGTAAAAAAGCGGATAAAATTTAGTAAAACAGGTTTTGTCCGCTTTTTTTACCGGATGAAGCGGTACTCAATGACGAAACGGTTGAAACAACAGAAAGATTGTGCTAAACTGTTTCAGAAGAATAAAGATCAGGAGCAACAGTATGTTTAATATTTTTTTCCCAAATGCGTATGCAGAGACAGCATATGAGATACCGTATGAAATGTTGTACCAAAGTGGTATCCGAGGTCTTTTATTTGATATTGATAATACATTGACAGAGCATGGAAAACCTGCGACAGAGCATGCAATAACATTGATGAAGCATTTAAAAGAGATGGGATTTTCTGTGTGCCTGATTTCAAATAATAAGGAAGAACGGGTTAAGAAATTTGCCGCACAGGTTCAGACAGAATACATTTATAAAGCGGGAAAGCCAAAGAAAGCAGGGTACGTTGCCGCAATGCAAAAAATCGGGACTGCACGGGATACGACGGTATTTGTGGGTGATCAACTGTTCACGGATGTTTTTGGAGCAAAGAATGCAGGAATTTATGCGTATCTGGTTTCACCAATAGATAAGAAAGAAGAAATTCAGATCATTATAAAAAGGTGGCTGGAAAAGCCAATCCTTTTTTTCTATAAAAGAGAAATGAAAAGGCAGATACAGCAAAATGAAAAATGAAGGAAGAATCATGGAATCTTCGAAAAGAGATAATATTATCTTGATCGGCTATATGGGATCCGGTAAGACTACGATAGGAAAAAAAGCAGCACGTGCATTAAATTATTCTTTCTGCGATACGGATGAGCAGATTGAAATAGAGGAAGAATGCAGCATTTCTGAACTTTTTTTGGACAAGGGTGAGGAATATTTTCGAAAAAAGGAAACAGATACTTTGCGAAAGCTGCTTGGTGAAACGAATCGGCTGGTTGTTGCCACAGGTGGCGGAATTATAATGAAAAAGGAAAATGTCAATATTTTAAAGCGGTTGGGGACGGTAGTTTATCTGAAGTGCTCTGTTGATGTTCTGCATAACAGACTCCACGGAGATACGAAACGTCCGCTCCTGGCAGAGGGATCTTTGAAGGAAAAGATAGCTATGATGCTGAAAGAACGTGAACCGCTATATGAAGCAGCGGCGGATGTGATTTTAGAAACAGACGGAAAATCTTTTTATGAGACGATCTGCCGACTGGAAAAGATTAGCAAATCGGGAAAGAAGGGAAAAATATGAAAAAAGTACTGGTAATCAATGGCCCAAATTTAAATTTTCTTGGAATCAGGGAAAGAGGAATCTATGGTGCGGAATCATATGATACACTTGTAGAACGGCTTTTGGAAAAAGCAAGACAAGACGGACTGGAACTTGAATTATATCAGAGCAACAGCGAAGGAGCCATTATTGACCGGATTCAACAGGCCTATTATGAAAAAGCAGACGGAATTATTATTAATCCGGGTGCTTATGCACATTATAGCATTGCAATCCGGGATGCTCTTGCATCTGTAGAAATTCCAAAGATAGAAGTCCATATTTCAAACGTGTATCAAAGAGAGGAATTCCGGCATACTTCTGTGATCACACCTGTTTGCACGGGAGAAATACTTGGACTTGGACTGCAGGGATATTTTCTGGCACTGGAGGCACTAAAGGCATATATGGAATAGGAGGATCAAAATGGAAGTGCGTTATTTGAAAATGAAAGAGCTGTTAGAAAAAGAAGGATTGGATGCGATATTGATTTCAGACGGTTTTAACATGAGGTATTTCAGCGGTTTCACAGGGGCTACGGGATATCTGCTTGTCACAAAAAAGAACCGTTATCTGTTTACAGATTCTCGCTACACGATCGCAGCAAAGGCACAGGCACCGGAGTATACAGTTGTAGAAGTAAATGCAGGACGTGATTACTGTTTGGAAATCAACCGTGTGATTGAAAAGGAAGGTTTGGAACGCTTAGGATTTGAAGATAAGAAAGTGACTTACAGTGAGTATTGTGCATTAAGGGAACATCTTAAAGCAAAGGAACTGGTCGGACTTGGAAATAAGCCGGCCTCCTTGCGCAGGATCAAGACGAAAGAAGAAATTGACTGTCTCCGCCAGGCAGAAAGGATCGGTGATATTGCATTTGAGGAAGTGCTTCACCATATCCGTCCGGGGGTAACGGAAATTGAGATTGCAGCAAAGCTCGAATATATCATGAAATTGAACGGGGCAGAAAAACTCAGTTTTGAAACTATTGTAGCAGCCGGAGCAAATTCTGCCAAGCCGCATGCGGAACCGGGCGAATATGTGATTGAAAAAGGCGATTTTGTGACGATGGATTTCGGATGTGTCTATAAAGGTTACTGCTCTGATATGACACGAACAGTCGTGGTAGGAAAAGCGGATAAGAAGCAAAAAGAAATTTATTCCACTGTTTTGAAAGCACAGCTTGCGGTTCTTTCCATGCTTCGTCCGGGGCTAAAAGGAAAAGAATATGATAAGGTTGCAAGAGATATCATCTACGGAGCAGGTTATGAAGGCGGATTCGGACATGGTCTGGGACACAGTGTCGGATTGGAAATTCATGAAGATCCAAGATTTTCACAGCTGGAAGAGGATACGATAGAAGCCGGCATGATCATGACAGTGGAACCGGGAATCTATATTCCGGATTTTGGCGGTGTCCGTATTGAAGATATGGTAGTGATTACAGAGGATGGATATGAAAATTTTGCACACTCTGCAAAAGAATTGATTGAGTTGTAAAAAATGGTTGAAAAAATTAGTATTTTAGGGTACACTAACATAAGAAAAATTATGTACACAATCATGTGATTGTTATAAGGAGGATTTTTGAATGGTTTCTGCAGGCGATTTTAGAAATGGTCTCACATTAGAAATTGAAGGAAATGTTGTTCAGGTTATCGAATTCCAGCATGTTAAGCCGGGAAAAGGCGCTGCATTCGTAAGAACAAAGTTAAAGAACATCAAAAACGGTGGTGTTACCGAAAAAACATTCCGCCCAACGGAAAAGTTCCCGGCAGCTCATATTGAGCGTTCTGATATGCAGTATTTATACAGTGACGGTGAAATGTTCCATTTCATGAACACGGAAACATATGATCAGATTGCTATGACAGAAGATCAGATTGGTGATTCATTAAAATTTGTTAAGGAAAATGAAATGGTTAAGATGCTTTCTCATAATAAGGAAGTATTTGCAATTGAACCGCCGTTGTTTGTAGAACTTGAGATTACAGATACGGAACCTGGATTTAAGGGTGATACAGCAACAGGCGCTTCCAAGCCGGCTGTAGTTGAAACAGGTGCTACGGTATATGTTCCGTTATTTGTAGAACAGGGCGACAGAATCCAGATTGACACCAGAACCGGTGAATACATGAAGAGAGTATAAGACACGGATAAGTGTACAAGGGTCCCGGGCAAGCGCCCGGGGCTTTTCTCATATTCCGGAAAAAACAGAAAATGCAGACAGCTTTCAGCTGCTCAGAAACGGAGAAAAAATGGAAACGAAAAAAAAGTCTATCGGACAGGCGATCAAATTTACATTGTTTTCTGCTTCGGCAGGAATCATTCAGATTGGTTCATTTACAATATTTCAGTTTTTTATGAAGGAATACTGGATGTATTATCTTCTTTCGCTGGTACTTTCTATTCTTTGGAATTTTACTTTAAATCGTCGGTATACATTTAAATCTGCGGCAAATGTTCCGGTTGCAATGGCAAAGGTGTTTGGATTCTATCTTGTATTTACACCGCTGTCTACCTGGCTTGGAAATGTAGCAGCAGGGCATGGAATCAACGATTTCTGGGTCCTGATCGTTACGATGCTTTCTAATTTTATTTTGGAATTTTTGTTTTGTAAGTTAGTGGTATATCGCGGAAAAGAAGATACTTTGTAATAGGCTGAATGGAGAAAGGCAGCCAATAGGGGATTGGCTGCCTTTCGAGGGGGAGTTATGAAAAATCTAAAAAGTAAATAAGTAGGGGAGAGAGTATCAAATGAGACATAAAGCGTTTCATTTGATATGTCTATATGATACAAAGCAAATGTGTCCATTGTGTGTTTGAAAAATAAATTAAAAATAAATTTCATAAACAACTTCCAAAACAAATCGTAAGAAAAAATAAGCTTGAATGAAAAGGTAAATTCCACTTGTAAAATTAAATTCCATACTGAAGAC
>CAZWCZ010000071.1:0-4300 GCA_964632165.1 uncultured Lachnospiraceae bacterium
GCGGCTTGCCGTCCGCGCCCGTGTAGGGCGACGGCTCCAAGATCATAATGCTCTCAGCACCCTTTTTGACCGAACAGCCCACCTTCTTCCATGCGTTGAAGTCCTTGAGTCTACCGGCTCCCGGCTTCTGTGCGAAAATGAGCAGATCGTTGTTCAGCGAATATTTTTCAAAATTGCTCTGTACCATGAGATATTCATAGAGTTTGGCGGGGCTTGAGAACACCTCAAGACAAGCGTCCTCGATCATCGCGTAGCACTTTGCCTTCTTCTCCGCCATGATCTGCCCGTAGCTTTTCTTGCCGCCCTCATTCTCCATCAGTTCATCCAACGGTGCTGGGGGTGTCGGTTCGACCGTCTTGACGCTCGCGCCGCTCAGTACGTTACTAAATTCACTCATTTTGTTTTTCCTTACCTTTCTTTCGGTTTGACCTTGGGCATCTCCTGCCCCTTGGCGATCTCGGACACTTTGGTTTTGGTTCTTTCGCTTCTATCGCGCCGAATGTCCTCCAACTTCTTGCGGACGGAGGGCTTTCGCTCAGATCCCTCGCCGCGTGTAGCAGGCGCGCAGGAGTGCTCGGACGGATCGCTTGGCGTCGGCATTGTCTCCGACGCTCTCACCGTCTCCGTCCGAGCGGCAGTAGGGTTTTCCATATCGCCCCGCTCCTTTTGCACGGGCGCGTCGAGGATCTCGTCGGCAAGCCGTTCCTCCGCACTCTTTTCGGGCTTGTCGGTCTCGGGCACGTCGGTCTTGCCCTCGTCGTGCGCCTCATTTTCCTTTTCGCGGATGATCTCGGCGCGCAGGTCGGCGGTGTCCACCCGCGCAAGGCTGAAACGCTCGGTGATACGCGCGATCTTGCTCTCGTCCTCGGCTCTGACCATAACGTCGAACACGCCGCCCGTCTTGTCCTTTTCTTTCAGCACGGTATAGAGGATGCCGTACTGCTTTGCGACCTCTTTGAACTTCGGCAGGTCGCTGTCCCGAAAGGTGTATACCTTTAAGGGCTTGCCGCTTCGGAGCATACTTTCCAGTCTCGCTTTGCCTTTTGTTTTCTTTTGCTGTCGCGCGATCGAATACAAAAGGACAGCGGCATTTTTCGCACCGCTGCCCGAGAGCTTGATCAGCACCTCCGCGCCGTTCAGCATCATCCGCACGACCTGATCGGCGGCTTCGCCTGATGTGTTCATTCTCACTTCTCCTTTTCCGTAGATTTTTGTTTTTCGTCTTTCTTCCGCATTTCCCTATCGGGAACGTCGATGGTGTCGACCACCTTTTCGATCACCCCACTTCGCGCCGCGATGTCCTCGCATAGTTTCATCTGCTTGCGTAGGTCTGCCATCTGTAAGGACAGCGCGGAGATCTCCTCCTTGATGGGTTGCATCTCTGTGGTATCATGCATACGGCGCAGTCTGTTACGCAGCTTGGCTCGGTCGTAGGCAAGTCCCTTGAATTTTTCCGATATGCTCTCTGTAAACCGCGACAGTTCCTCGGCGGTATGGATGTTATACTTGCCGAGCAGCTTTGCTTCCTCGTTGTATTTCCGCGCCCGCTTCACGTCGTCCTTAATGACCGCGTAAGCCTCGCGGTTACTTGGGCGTTGCTTTGGTAACTCGCCGAGCAGATAGCAGTAATGCAGGTACAGCGCGTACAGACCTTTTGGCTTTTTCCTCGGCTTGTACGGCGCATACGGAATGATGCGGCGCTGACGTGCATTCTCCCGCAGTCGCTCCAACACGTCCTCGTAGGTGTAGCCCTTGCCGAGCTTGTCCATACGAAAAAACTTACTGCTGCGGTCGGGACGGATACGCAGATACTTCCCGCGCCACTCCAGCGTATAGCCGAGGGCTTGAAAAGTGCCGACAAACTGCGGGTAGGTGAAGCAATGCGTGATCGCCGCGTCCATGTCGCGCCGTATCACCCCACGCACCGTCTGTCTGCCCTCCTGCTCCGCCTTGATCTCGCCGATGTGCCGTGCCTTTCCCCGCTGCGGGTTTTGAACGACCGACAGACCGTACTCGCGACAAAGGCGGTCGGAGACCTCGCGCATACGGCGGTAATTCTCGCCGTCCGCGTGAAAGCGCGTCCCGTCAAAGCCGGTCGCGCAGATGGCAAAGTGGTTGTGGATGTGCTCGGTATTGAGGTGTGTGGTGACGAGCACCGGAAAGTTCGCGCCCCACATCTCCCTTGCAAACGCGATCCCGATGGCGTGGGCGGTGCTCGGATCGACCTCACCTTCGGCAAAGCTCTGATACGCATGGTAGGCAACGCGATCCGAGTCGGTGGGATAGGTCGCAAGGTTTTTATTCATCACCGCAAGCGCGTTCTCGGGGGTACATCCGATCCCCGTCACATACAGCCTCTGCTCCGTTTTGCTCTCATCGGCGTCGTAGCCGACAAGGTCGCGCAAAGCCTCGCTCGTTTCGTGCTCGGTAGTTTTGTCGAGGTCACAGACGTAGTCGATCAGCTGCCTAAGCCTTTCCTTGACCGCCCATATCTTGGTCGTTGCCAAACTTCACACCGCCTCTTACAAGCTGCTCGGACAGGCTCGCCACGCACCGCCATATCCGATCCGCGTTGGCTTGATACTCGCGCTCGTCCACAAAACCGAGCGAATGCGCCTTTGCCGCGATCTGATTCATATTGACGCCGATCTTCTGAAGCTCCCATATGACCTGCGCATATTCCGCGGGCGGGAATGCGACGGGTTGAAAGCCGGCGATCAGTTCGCGCAGATACTGACTCACGCTGCGCTTGGACGCACTCGCCCACTCTCGCAGTTCCCGCGCTTCATCTTCATACAGATAAAACTGTATCGGCACTTGCCGTTTTCTCATACTCATAAGGCGACGGGGTATTAGGGGTATCCCCTAACAAGATGCGCGTGTCATAACAAGCGCGATGCTTGCTAAGAGTGAAAGACGGCTCCCTGCCCCGTCGCCGTCCTCCTTTCATCGCTCGTAAGACTCGCGCCGCCTTACGGCAGGCTCCGCCGCAAAGTGCACTCGCGCAAAATCGTCCGCGTCCAAAATATATTCGGAATTGCCCCACGCCGCGCACACGATCTGCTCGGCTTCGGTCTTGTTTTGCGCCTCCACCTCCACGACCTTTTCAAGCGTTTCGGTGATCTTGACCTTGTAAGTTCGCATTCTTTTCCCTCACATTCTCTTGCGCAGAGCGTATATCTCATCGCGCAACTCGTCCAAAAAATCTTCGGCGTTCAGTTCCATATCCGCAGGCATTTTCCTGCCCAACGGATAGCGATAGGTCATGCCCGCGCCGCTGTTTGCGTCCTCCACCGTGCAGAAGTAGGTGAACACAAGTGATAGGTCGTCGAGCAGCCACAGCTCGTAGCCCTCCCACGCGCAGTAGGGCGCGCCGCAGGAGGAAATGCAGTCGTCGTAGAGCAGATAGCCGTTCTTTCCGAACAGCATATTGTGCTTGACGTTGTAGAAAAGCCCCTCCATACCCTTGACCTCACAGCCGCATATGGGACGGAACTCCCAATCGAGCAGCGGATCGAAAGCGACAAATTCGCTGAACTTTCCGTCGATCCGATCCGCGTTCTGCCTGTTCTCTGCCCGCTGCATCAGCGTCCTGCGGAGCTTCTTTTTGAACTTCAAATAATTCTTGGTGTCCTTTGAAGTTTCATCTCTTTTGATCTGAATTTTCACGTTCTTCGTTCCTTTCGCTTTTATCGTTTTTGAAATTGATCTGCTTTTTTATCCGCAGATAGTCGTTGTAGTCCTTACCCTCGGGCGGCGGCAGGTACTTCACCTCGTACCGCCCGCCGAGGATGACTTGCAGGGCATCGGCACCTCTCCGTCCCGCAAAATCGTTGTCGAGGTAAAGACAAATTTTCCCGGTGCTTGGGTGTGTTTCGAGATAGTGCGCCAACGGCAGCGGTATTTTTGTTTCCGCGATCTGCTCCCGCGGAAGATAAATTCCCGACAAAGATATGAGGTTTTCCGCACGGTGATCCCTGCCTGTTTCTTTCAGCATCGTTGCATAGGAAAGCAGGTCGATGGCACTTTCAAATACGCGGACCGTCCCGTTTTCGGCATTGGCGGCAAGTTGGAAAGAGTAGCGTTTATCGCTCCCCGCCATATCTTTTTTAGCGGAACTGCCATCCGTCGCGCGGGAGCAACAATGCTTGAGTGCTCCCTTTTCATCGTAACCGAGGAACATGACCGCGCCGGTCTTGACATTCTCCGCGATCATTTTCCGTTTGACGCATTCGTCGATGATCTCCTCGTCAATGCCGCGCGAAAGCAGATATTCTTTCGCCCTGCCGAGCGAAAAGGT
>CAZWCZ010000072.1:0-4192 GCA_964632165.1 uncultured Lachnospiraceae bacterium
TTCAGCTGTCCGGTGATGTTCACGGCGCTGACCGTCAGATTCAGCTTTTCCGTGTCCAGCGTGGTCTCGCCGCCTTTGAGCGTGAACGTCGTGCTTCCGTCGGCACTGCTGACCGAGAGGGAAATGGAGCCAATAGACTGGTCTATCATGCTCTGCGCCGTTTCGCCGTCGATTTTGCCGGCGATTTGAGTTTTGAAGCCGTCGAGCGTCAGCGACATGGACGCTTGCTCGTCTTCAAGGCCCTTGATTTCAAGCCGGATTTCTTCGGCGGTTTTTGAGATAACGGAATAGACTTCTGTGCTTTTCCTGTTTATCTCCTGCTGAATTGGGCTGATGTACGGATATTCGTCTTCAAGCTCCGGTTCATCGGGAGCGGCGATATTCGAATACCCATAACCATCATCTTTGATTTGAGACAGACCGGCGTAAATGCCGCCGACCGTAACTGCGTCGCCCAACTCAGCAGCTGGGTCAATGTTGGCAGCGTCGGCGTTAAAGGACTGGTGCTGATAGCCTTTCATTTTTGCCAAAAGCGCGTCGGCCATAGCTTGGGTGGCGCTGGGGCAGCTTGCAGTGATTTCCTTGCCCGTATCGTCTCCTGCGGTGTAATAATTCTCATCGTCCAGAAACAGAGTCACACAGCTTATCGGGTCGTGCTTTCCGGTGTCCTCGAAAGAGGTCACGTCCAGGCCGATATAATGTTTGTCAGACAAGGATCCTCACACCTCCAAACGTTATGGTGTCGCCGTGTTCGTTGACCAGATAGTTTGTCTCCTCCGGCATGGACAGCAGGGGGAGCAGGTACAGTTCGTTGTTGTCCGTTATGATCCAGTTCCCGCCGTGCGCCGCAGCGATTTCGCCCAACACCTGACGCATGGTGCGGTCGGTGGGGTATTGGAGCATATACGATGCATCGAGTACTGTCCTGCTGTCGATGGATACGCCCATGCGCTCCGCTATGTCCTCCGCTGCGCTTTTCATGGGATACGGCCAATCGCCTGTGACCACATCCGGAAGATATGTCTGCTCTGCCTTGCACATGGAATCGTAAGCGGTGACTGTCCAGATCTTCCCGTCCTTGACTCGCCGATTGGTATAAAATGTACCTTTGGGCAGCCACTCACTGACGGTATCGCCATTTCTCAGGCGTATTTCCCGCCTGATGGTCGCTGACTTCGGCACATCATCCGTCAGCACTTCCAGCGTTAATGTGGCGCTGACGGCGTTTCCAATGCCGAATTCGTCAAACAATGTCTTTTCCACGCTGTGTTCAACCTCGGACTCCGGGCCGTAAAGGGTATCATTGATGTAAAAACGATACTCCTTCACAGTTCCCTTCATCCGCCAAAGCTGTTTCCACAGCTCGCTTGTGGTTTGCGCCATTCTCTACACCTCCACCATGTTGAAGGTGGCCTCTTCCCAGTCTGTTTCGTCACCTCTGCACTCGGCACAGGTCGTGGAAAAAGAAGAACAGTAAAACGTTCTCGTCTGGGTGCCGTGAAGGTCTAAGTACGTCGCGGAAAAGGTGGATTCGCTCAGGTCATCATCCAGCTGTGCCAGCTCTTCCCGCGTCATGCCCCAGAGAGTGTACGAACACTTCCGCTTGGTCGTGATCTTGTCGCGCCGCATCTTGCCGTCCTTTGTTCTGGTGGTGTTCTCGCTGTCCAGATCGTTCCGACTCCATTCGTAGCCCTTTGTCTGGATAAAACGGGAATAATCATGCCCATTGATAATCAATACTTCCATGCTTCACCTCACACAAGGACTACAGGCTTGCCCCGCTCGCGGGTCATGTCGTTCATGTGACGGACAGTGTTCCGGGCGATTTCCCGCCCGTCCAGGTTGACCACGCAGGTAAAGGTTCCGCCGCCGCCGCTCTCTGCCATTGCCTGCTTGAACGCTTCCACCATCGTGGACAGGGGCGTTTCAATGTTCGTGCCGCTGCGCTGGTCGCCCAGCACGGCGAGGAACTCACGGTTGGGGGGGATAACGGCACCTTCGGCAAGCCGAGGAAGATTAATTTCTTTTATCTTGGGAATACCGAACCCAAATTTTTTCCCGCCAATGCCCGGCACCCAATCAGGTACAGTGACCGAAATCTTATTCAGTGCGCCAATAACAGCGTTGATCGCCCGAATGAAGAAGTTAGCAAAAGATTCAACCGCCGAAATCAGCAAATTAACCGCCGATTTGCCAATTTTAACAAGTCCCTCCCATGCTTTGTCCCAATCCCCTGTAAAAACACCAGAGAGGAACATGATAAGCCCCTCAAACGTCCCTTGAAGCCATTCAATCACTCCGCCGATCAAATCCTGCACCAAGTCTACAACTGCGTGGAAGAACTCTCTCATGCTGCCAAGCAAGCCCGAAAATTTTCCGTTCGACTTCTCGTCTAGCCAATCAAAAAAGCTGTCGATCATGTTGTGTATGGCGTTAAGAATAGAATCAAATATTTCTTGCAGACCGCCGAAAATTTCACCGATTCCTTTAATCGTTTTCTCAAAGTCGCCAGTAAATATGCCGGAGAAGAAATCAATAAATCCCTGCAACATTTTTTTAAGGCCTTCAATCAGGTTTTCGCCCTCTCCAAAGGCGGTGGTCACAGCAAGCAGAAGCGATGCAATTGCGGCAATTAAAATAGGGATAAAACTACCCACTAAAATTCCGATTCCGATTCCTGTTGCCATTATCCCGGCAATTGTCAATAACGTGTTTTGCAAATCCCAACCGTTAGTTGCTGCATCATGGAAACCCGTCGCAAGCATCGTAAGTCCGGTAACGATAAGACCGATTCCGGCCCCGACCTTGCCAAATACCAGCCAAAGGCCGGCCACCAAACCGGCAGCACTGAGCAATATATTTAAGAGGTTGTCCCAATTAACGCTGTTCGTCCATGCATCCATGATGTTCTTCACAAATTTGACCGCAGAGTAAATCGCAAGCGCAAGGCCAAGAACTTTTACCATGGCGGAACCCAGTTTAGAGTGAATACGCCATGCAAGAAGCGCGGTGCCTATTGCCCCGATTATGCCGAGAATGTTTTTCAAGCGCTCTTCTTCCAGTTCGCTGAGAATGCCGCCGGAAAAATCCGGTGTAATGGAATCAGTGCTGGAAGACCCGGACGCGCTTTGACTGGTAAGCTGGTTGATTTCATCAAATGAAGCTAATGATTTCGCCGCTTTCTTTGCGGCATCTCCTGTGCCCTCGAGCGCTTCCATTTCGTTGTAAAGGTTTTCCGCCGCTTCTGCCGATTTCTCGACTGTCGTTCCGTGCAAGATGGCGAAAACCTTTGCAATGCCGGAAATAAACAGCGTCAGCAAATTTACAAGCTTCGTGAACGCCGGGATGACTACCTCCACGATCGGCTGCACCATCGTAAGCAGCGCGCCTTTCAGCTTTGCGATAGAAGCAACCGCTTCGTCATTCGTCTTGATTGCCGAATAGAACCATTTCCCGATAGAGCTGATCGCCCGAAAAACAACAGACAACGCGCGGTACATCAGCTGCCGAATCGCCACGTTTTTGAACTTGTCCATAAACTTGTTCATTTTTTTGCGTGCGGAATCCATATTGTTGCCGATTTGCGACGTTTCAGTAGCAGCTCCGCCAAGTTGTGCGGCCAGTTCAGCCGCCCTTTCTGCCGCTCCTTCAATTTCAGCTTCAGCTTGCAATGCTCCCGCAGCTAATTCAGCCGCTCTTTCTGCCGCTCCTTTCGTTTCGACTTCGGTTTGCAATGACCCCGCGGCCAGCTCAGCCGCTCTTTCTGCCGCTCCTTCAATTTCAGCCTGCAACGCCCCAGCTGTCTCTTTCATTCCATCAAGCTTTGCATAAGCCGGCATTAACTTTATATCAATCTTGTCGATACTCGTAGCAATCTTGTCATATTCTGCTTCCATTTTCCATAGTTCTGATTGCATGTAGTCGTATCGTGGGCCAAGTGTGTAGTCGCCGTTGTGCCAATCATCATAGATTCCTTGAACCGCAATTCGCGTTCCCTGTATTATTTGATTAAGTCTCTCCGCTTGAATTTCCAATGGAGACCTTTGTGCTTCTTGTACTCTAATGGACGCTTCAAGACTCTGGATGTCGGTTTTTAGCTTTGCCAGGCGTTGCTCTGCCTTGGAGACGTTCAAGTCAACGCGCATAACAACGGAACCATCTGCCATCAAATCACCTCATTTCGCTTGAAATT
>CAZWCZ010000073.1:0-4139 GCA_964632165.1 uncultured Lachnospiraceae bacterium
ATGAACAACAGCTTAGAATTCGCCCGCAAGACCGCACTCGCCTACTCGGCGATCTGCAAGCCCCTCTGCAACGAGCTGCAAATACCGCAGACCGCCTTTGATATCCTTATGTTCCTCGCAAATAACCCCGACTGCACAAGCGCACGGGATATCGTGGAGCTTCGCCATATCAAAGCCAATCTCGTTTCCGTCAACGTCGAGATCCTCGTGCGTGAGGGCTACCTTTTGCGATGCGAGGTCGAGGGCGATCGCCGAAAAACCCGCCTTTCCTATACCGATAAGGCCCTGCCGATCATCGAACGAGGCAAACAGGCGCAGAGTCTGTTCTTTGAAAAGCTCCTCTCCGACGTCGATGAGCAAACTCGAGAGAGCTTCTTTTCGGCAATGGAAATGATCGAAAAAAATTTAGATGTGATATTAAAGGAGAATTGAATTTATGGATTTGTTTGTTAAGATCCTCGTAACGTTTTTCGCCGGAATGGGCGCAGGTCTCGGAACGGGATTTGCCGGAATGAGCGCCGCCGCAGTCATCAGCCCGATGCTTATTACCTTCCTCGGAATGGATCCCTATATGGCGGTCGGTATCGCCCTCGCCTCCGACGTCCTCGCAAGTGCGGCGTCCGCTTATACCTATCATAAAAATAAAAATCTCGATATCAGAAACGGTGTCATTATGATGGTCAGCGTCCTCGTCTTTACCGTAATCGGCAGCTACGTCGCAAACCTCGTCCCCTCAACGACGATGGGTAGCTTTTCGGTGTTTATGACCTTCCTGCTCGGCGTTAAATTCATCGTCCGCCCCGTTATGACAACCAAAGAGGCAATGCTCGGCGTCTCCCCGAAAAAGCGTGCCGTCCAGTCCGTCCTTTGCGGCGTGCTTATCGGATTTATCTGCGGATTTATCGGCGCAGGCGGCGGAATGATGATGCTCCTCATCCTTACGAGCGTCCTCGGATATGAGCTTAAAACCGCAGTCGGAACGAGCGTCTTTATTATGACCTTTACCGCTCTCACCGGCGCAGTGTCCCACTTCGCAATCGGCGGAATGCCCGATCTGCTTGTCCTTGCGCTCTGCGTGGTCTTTACACTCCTCTGGGCACGTGTCGCCGCCGTGTTCGCAAATAAAGCCGAGCCTAAAACCCTTAACCGTGCTACCGGCGTCGTCCTCGTCGTCCTCGGCGCAGTAATTATGGGCTTTAACCTCTTGACGTGATCAAACCCCAAACAAAAAAGCACCCCAAGGGTGCTTTTTTGTTGTACTATTTGCCGATCTCTCCGTCCGTACAGTAGACTGTGTAGCTGCCGGCATTAAGATCCCAATCGAGTCCCTTGTCGATAGCATTCCATTCCGCCATCGTCCCGTTACAGCGGATCTCCGCAAGCGAGCTGCAGCCGCAAATTGCATATGCGCCAATGCTCTTTACACCATTGCCGATCGTTATACTTTCAAGCGTGGAAAAATCCGCAAATGCGGAATCGGGTATCTCGGTTATATCATCTCCGATAACGAGTACCTTTAGCGATGCAAAATTTGTCGGGTTAACAGTGCCGAGCAAGTCCGCACTTGCATTGAAATACAGGGTCTCAAGTGAGGAGCAAAGGAAGAACGCATCATATCTCATGCTCGTTACGCCCTTACCTATCGTTACGCTCGCCAGCGACGTACACTCATAGAACGCGGCAATACCTATACTTTGCACACTGTCGGGTATTACAACACTCGTCAGCGATGTGCAATGGTAGAACGCATTAGTGCCTATACTCGTTACTCCGTTTCCGATAGATACACTCGCAAGCGATTCACAATCAGCGAACGTATTCATACCTATGCTCTCCACGCTATCGGGGATAATAATGCTCGTCAGAGACTCACAGCTCCAAAAGGCATAACCGCCTATATTCGTAACGCCGTCGGGTATCACAACGTTCGTCAGTGATGTGCAGTTGTCGAACGCTCGCTCACCTATATCGGTTACGCTGTCAGGTATCACAATACTCGCAAGCGACTTGCAGCCGGCGAACGCAGAATCGCCTATGCTCGTTACGCCCTCCGGGAGAGCTACGCTCGCAAGCGACTTGCAATAAGCAAATGCTCGGTCGCCTATACTCGTTACACCGTCGGGGATTGTAATGCTCGTCAGCGACTCGCAAGCATAGAACACACGATCACCTATACTCGTTATGCCGTCGGGTATATTTACACTTGTCAGGGAGGTACAATCACAGAACGCACGATCGGGTATCGTCTTTACGTTATCCCCGATCACTATAGTCGTTAACGATGTGCAACTGTCGAATATAGGAATATATATCGAACCCGCTTCACTGCACGCAGTTGCGTTCCAATATACAGCCTCAAGCGAGGTGCAAGCGTAGAACGCACCTTCTCCTATGCTCGTTACGCCTTCGCCTATCGTCATACTCTGTAGCGAGGTACAAGCGCAGAACGCCCTATTACCAATACTCCTTACGCTGTCGGGAATGATAACACTGACGATCGAGGTGTTGTCAGAAATAAAATCATCGCCGATCACAGTTACGGGAAGTCCGTTGTGTTTCTCGGGAATGGCAAGATCAAGATCGGTGCAAGTACCGATACCGACAGCGGTGTAGCTCGCTCGGTCGGAATTCAAGCGATACACGAGCCCCTCGGATACAACGTTGGATATCACAGCGGTACGAACGGTAGAGCCGCAGACCGTGCATTCGGTGTGCTTCGAGCCGTTGCTAAGGATCGTCGCCTCGGCATCGATTATCCAATCACCCTCAATGTGCCCCTTTTCGGGGATCACGGTCTGTGCGACTAAAATCGCATCGCAATCGGCGCAGCGAACGCCGTCGCTCAGTCCCGTCGCCGTGCACGTAGCCGCAATTCCGGCTATCGTTTTAGTGTTCGCATGAGCGCAAACAGCATCGCGAACGTAGCCGCAAACGTTGCACGTCTCGTCGTATTTGTCGTCGTAGGTGTGCGACTTGAACGGTGTGTAGGATTGCTCCGCGAGCACCTGCCCGCACTTCAAGCAATGCGAGCCCTCGGTCTTGCCCATGTGCTCGCAGGTAGCCTCGATCGCAGGATCAATGACCGCCACATGCTCGCATTCGCCGCCGACATCGACCCACGGCAGTATAGAGTCCCCTCCCACGCACGCACCAAGCGTACCGACAACCGAAATCAAAATAAAAATAATCAAAATCAAAGATAGCTTCCTCATCACAAAAACCTCCTCGCCGATTTTTATTAAATTAATTGTACCATACTTTTACCCACTTGTAAAGAACAATTTTACTCCAAAATGTATGAACAAATATCGAATAATCAATAACCGAACCGTTACAAAACAATTACCGTTTCGTTAACACATTGAATGCGACAGGTCAAGAAGCAGACTGCGGATGCATCGACGGGCTCAAAAAACATCGCAAATATTCAAAAAAGTGCTTGATTTATCGGCGAAAATGTGGTACAATATCAACGCCTTTGCGGCGTTGCCGCCATGGCGACAAAATCACCGGAGGAATTCAATGAAAAGCAACAAAATCAATTCCGAAGCCACGAAAAAGATAGTGCTCGTGGGCATTTTGACCGCACTTGCGGCGGTGCTCAGCTTAATAAAGATCCCGATCATCGGCGTTTCGATCACACTCGTGCTCCCCATCGTCGTAATCGGCGGCGCACTTTGCGGTCCGCTCGTTGCGGCGTGGCTGACCGTCATTCCGAACCTGCTCGCATTCTCGGAGGCAGGAATTTTCCTCGTCGTAAGCCCCGTCGGATGCGTGGCGACGATAATGCTCAAGGGCATTCTCGCAGGTCTCGCCTCGGGCTTGGTCTACCGTGCTCTGTCGGCGAAGCACCCCTACGTCGCCGTGATCTGCTCCGCAGTGGTCGCCCCAACGGTCAACAGCGGCGTTTTTACGCTCGGATGCTATCTGTTCATCTGGGACGAGCTTGTGAGCATGGCGGCGGAAATGGGCGCAGGAATCGGAATGCTCCTTTTCGGGCTCGTCGGGCTGAATTACCTTGTTGAGCTCGTGTTCAACGTCGTGCTCTGCCCCACGATCCTTCGCCTTATTAAAATCGCAACCAAAGAGAAAGCGGTCTGATAAAAAATACGCCGTCGGCTTGCCGGCGGCGTGTTTTT
>CAZWCZ010000074.1:0-4080 GCA_964632165.1 uncultured Lachnospiraceae bacterium
CCATGCGGATTAAAATCCATTTTCTATTTACTTTTTATTTCAGATACTCAAGAAGCCATACATAGCCTTCGTCAACCGCCCGGATCACCGCTCTGGAGGAAAAAGTTGCTCCGCTCACCACTTCTACCGTCGTGGCGTCTGCCGTGAATGTTCCGGCAGATGGTATCTCTCCGGTAGAGGATGCCTGTGCCAGTGCCTGCCGGAATAATTCAACCGCACCTGCAATATTCACGCTGACTCCTGATACTGCATCCGTGTATCCGTTATCGTTCATGATGCCTGCCGTTGTCTGATGCTCAACCAGATAATTACCGACAGCCTCTGCCTGTGTAGCCCAGATCGGGCGCATTACATACTTGCCCTCTTTGGACAGCTCTGATTTTAATGCTCCCTGATACATTTCATCCCATACAACAGAACTGATCTTTCCGTTTTCAACCGTTACCGTTACAAAGGTATAGTTACCGCTCTCATCTTCCGTTCCTTTTACTTCATAAACACCGTCTTTTCCTTTTGCCTCTGCAATCGCCTGGTCGATAAGTCCAACCGCCCCTGCAATATTTACGCTGACCCCGGATACTGCATCCGTATAACCATTCGCATCCATAATGCCGTCTGTTCCCTGATGTTCCACTACATAATTTCCAACGGATTCTGCCTGCGTAGCCCAGATCGGTCGCATCACATACTTGCCCTCTTTGGACAACTCTGATTTTAATGTTCCCTGATACATTTCATCCCACACAGCCGATACAATATTCCCGTCAGCTACCGTTACGGTAACAAAAGCGTAATTTCCTGCATCGTCTGCATTACCCTTTACTTCATAAACTCCGTCCAGCCACTCTGTTGTTTCTGTTGATTCTCCTGTTTCCTGCTCTATGCCAAGAATTGCACTGATATCCATTCCTGCCGCTGCGATCGGCAATGTTACACCGGCAAGTTTCCTTTTATACTCTGCCTCATCTACCTTGCTTCCATACCCCTGCGTTTCCGTATGACTGAGAACATCGTAAGAAACCAGCGTTTTCCCGTCTGCCGAGTAAACCGCTTCTATCAGCATCTCCCCCGCAAATCCGGATTCAACAATAGTCAGCGTATAAGTTCCGTCTGCATTCTTCTTTGCCGTCTGTACCTTGGTGTCGCCTGTAACGGTAAGTTCTGTGCCACCGGAAACTTCTTTCTCTGCCATATGTGATACTGCAATGGAAGCTCCTCCGATTGCAACCGTAGCCGCTGCAAGACAAAGAACCGCCTTTAGCCCTTGATCTTTTTTCTTCATTTCTAATTTCTCCTTACTATTATATAAGACTTATGTCCTGTTCCCCACACAAAGGAACTTTCTGATTATACTAATTTTTCTTCTCGTTGTAAAGTAATTTTCCTCTGTTTTTCATTGACAGAAAAAGAAGAAGCATTTACAATCCTTATCATAACAACGCACCAACGTGCAGAAAGAGGCTTTATTGAATACATCAATCGTAAAAACAGGAAAAGCAGCTCATTTCCTGTGTTTTTCCATTATTTTTTGTTTTGTTTTATTCTTATGTTCCGGCTGCGAAAAAGAGGTCTCAGATCCTGCACCGACAGCTGCTCCTTCTGATAGCTCAACACCATATCTGATCATTCCTCTGACCACCGGTAAGACTGCTCCGATCTCCGCCTGCAGCTATGACCTTTTAAATACCGTAACTACCATACAGATTTACGATTCCGACGATTACGATATATTACGTGGCTGTTTTGCAGTCATGTATCAATACGAAAAGATCTTCAGCCGTACCCTGGAAAGTTCCGAAGTATATCAGATCAATCACAGCAGTGAAACCTGCTTTACGATTTCTGATGAGTTAAAAGAGCTTTTGACGGTTGCCCTGCATTACAGCCGCCTTTCCGACGGTGCCCTTGATGTGACCATTGCTCCGCTTTCTTCCCTTTGGGACTTTACCGGAGCAGAACATCAGTCATCTGTCCCGGAAGAAGAACTTATCCTTCCGGCACTTTCGCTTGTCGATTACAGGTATCTTTCATTGGAAGGAAACACCCTTACCTTTTTAAAAGAAGGGATGCAGCTGGAACTGGGTGCAGTTGCCAAAGGCTTTATCGCCGATAAGATCAAAGAATACCTGTTAGGCAACGGTATCCAAAGTGCTGTCATTAATCTTGGAGGCAACATTCTCCTGGTTGGTGAAAAACCGGACGGTTCCGCATTTCAGGTAGGCATCCAAAAACCGTTTGAAGACCGCGACGCCATTGTTGCCGCCATTTCTTCGCTAAAAGATGTTTCCATGGTTTCTTCCGGCATCTACGAACGCTATTTCTACGATAAAGACGGTGTATTTTATCACCATATTTTAAACCCGTTCACCGGATATCCATGTGATACCGACCTTCTTCAGGTCACAGTAATAAGCAGTGATTCTGTTGTCGGAGATGCACTTAGCACTGCCTGTTTTGCACTTGGCCTTGATAAAGGTCTGGAACTTATCCACTCCCTGCCGGATGTTTATGCCGTTTTTATCACTACCGACGGAACACTGCATTTTTCCGACGGCTACCTTGAAACATTTCCAACCCGCACAAATTAATTTTTTTTCACAAAAGGAGATTCTTAATCATGAAACCAATCGCAAGTTTTACCATCAACCACATGACCCTGCTTCCCGGAATTTATGTATCCCGCAAGGACACTGTCGGTTCTGAAATGATCACTACTTTTGATATCCGTATGACGCGTCCGAATTATGAGCCTGTCATGAACACCGCAGAGCTGCACACCATAGAGCATCTGGCTGCTACTTTTCTCCGCAATCATCCGGACTTTGGTTCAAAAATTCTCTATTTTGGTCCTATGGGATGCCGTACCGGCTGTTATCTGCTTCTTGCCGGAGACTATTCATCAGAAGATATTCTTCCTCTGATGCGGGAACTTTTTACCTTCATCCGGGATTATAAAGGAGAAATCCCAGGTGCATCGGCAGTTGCCTGCGGCAACTGTCTTGACATGAATCTTCCTATGGCAAACTATCTTGCAGACCGCTTTCTGCGTGATGTACTCGACAATCCGGTCAAAGAACGTCTGATTTATCCCGAATAGTTTTTCGTGCATTTTTTCTCCTTTCCTTCATATATATAACTAAGAGAAGGAAAGGAGGGACAGACACAATGGAACATACACCGGAACATGGTTTTTCTGCTTCTGCCGTTCCTTTTCGAAATCATACGGCACTCTTGCTCGGAGCGGTGCTTCCTTATCTGCAGCCTGCTTACCGCCATCCGGCAGAACTTGCTTTAAAGTTTTTGGAATTCTCTGAAACATTACGTTTTTATCGCGAATTTCCTTTCCGCCAACCGGCATTTTCTTTCTTTCCTGCTTCTTCCGCACCTGACGGAGCAGATACATCCGGCATCTTCGGAAAGATCCACACCTACATCCTTGACCTGGAAGGACTGTTGACCAGCCTTTCTTCCGTCTGTACCGGAGATGAAAAAGAGCTGATCCAGATGTTTCTGAATCTGATCCGGGCACGTAATTTTTACGATACCTATGGCGACCTGATGAAATCCGGATTCTCTGATTCCGGCAGTCTTTCCCAGCTTTTTTCCAACCTCAGCGGAGTCCCTTTTCCTTCATCTGCTTCCAACGAAACTTCTGCAGATATAGCCGGAAGTCTGTCCTCTATGTTAAATGAGGAGCAGAAGGAAACCCTGGAACTTTTGAAAAGTCTTTTTTCCGAACAAACTTAACATGAGAATGGAGGATTTTATGTCAGATGATTTTTGGAACGATCCGATCGTTCAGACACTGTCCCCACTAAAGAAAACAATTCTTTCAGAACTTATTGAGAAAGCAGGTAACGCCTCCCTGGAAACTGCCTTTCCTCTTCTTCTGAAAGCAAACGCTGCACTAAAAAAAAGCGGAGAAAACTTTACCGTTGAAGAACGGGCTTTTCTGATCACAGAAATGACCAAACGTCTGTCACCGGAAGAAAGAAAAAAAGTGGCTGTATTATTAAAGCTACTGTAAAGTATTTTGCTCTTTTCGATCGAAAAAGGCAGGAAAGCCCCATGTAAGGTCAT
>CAZWCZ010000075.1:0-4058 GCA_964632165.1 uncultured Lachnospiraceae bacterium
CTGAGAAAGATGAAACTATGCTTCGTGGTGCAAAAAATATGGCAGACAGAATCGACCTTGGAGAGATTAGTTTAGCACCTTCTCCAATGGAACAGAAAATGCTGAAAGAGATTACAAAAAAAAAGATAAGTTGCCCCGAAATAAATCTTATCCGTCACGTCTATAAGTTGAGAGGAAATAAATGGTCTAAAATTAAAATATGTCAGCACGTTGACTTGGGAACAGGTCGAACAGAAGATATTTTTGTTTTAAACAAAGATAATGTGTTAATTGATATACCTGTTGTAGATTTACAAAGCGTTAATATCGAAGAAGCTAAAAAAATAGAAGATATTATTCAAGAAAATTCAGAAGATGCTCAAAATATGCCAGAGGATTTGGAAGCTAATTGCGTAATAACTTTAAATAACAATCAGGAACAACCTTCTGCAAAGAATAAATTAGTTTTTTAAAGCAAGAGGTATCATATGTATATTGATAAAAACAAAGTTTTAAATTCTTTGACAAAAGAAGATATTATTAATATATGCAAACAGCTTGGTTATCCTGATTATAAAGAAGATAGTAATGGGAATTTATGCTTTAATACCGCTCTCTGCCATGGGGGAGATAGTCCGTATAAATTAGTTTATTATCATAACCTCGAATATAATGGAGCAAACAGTTGTTATCACCACGGTTTATTTCATTGTTATACCTGTGGTGATACATATAGTATAATTGAACTCGTTATACGCAGTAATAGAAATCAGAATAAAACATTAACATATTATAAGGCTCTCTATTGGATAGCAAAAACAACAGGTAATTTATACGAAGCAACCGAAGAAAATATTCAAGAAAATGATAAAATAAACGATTTTGAATGGATAAATCGGTTAAAAAATACAATAAAAAAAAGTAAAAAAAGTATTCCTAATTTAACAGAAATCAGCGAAAATATACTGGAAATATTTTATTATGCGCCTCATCAGGATTGGCTTAACGATAATATAAGTTGTGAAGCACTAAGTAGATATGAAATAGGTTATTATGGATTAACTAATCAGATAACAATACCTCATAGAGATATGAATAATAGACTTATTGGTATTCGAGGAAGATTTCTTGATCAAGAAGATATAGCAACAGTAGGAAAATATGTACCTTTGCAAATAAATGGAACAATGTTAAGTCATTCTTTAGGTTCAAACTTGTATGGAATAAATGTAACACAAGATAGAATAAAAACGATTAAAAAAGTAATGGTAGTTGAGGCTGAAAAAAGCTGTATACAAGCATATTCTTATTTTGGAGAAGATAGTTTTGTAGTTGCTACCTGCGGTTCTTCAATTACAAGAACCCAAATTAAACTTCTGTTGAATTATCTTCAGGTTGAAGAGGTTATATATGCTCCTGATAGAGATTATCACGAAGCAAATTCTTATGAAGCAGAAGTTTGGTATCAGAAGATAATAAAACGTCTTGCTCCGCTTATTCCGTATTGTAAAGTAACATTATGTGCAGATTCTAAAGAACGTTTGCCGTATAAAGCTTCACCGACCGATATGGGGAAAGAAGTGTTGCTTGAATTACTTGAAGAAAAAATAATAATTACCACTGACGAAGTTGATAGAATACTTGGAAAGCAGAGAAATTAATGCAGGAACTTGTAAACAAGATTAGACCCGTGACTCGTGAAGAAGATGGGAAATTGCCCAAGTTTTCATATAGTAAAATAGAGGTCTTTAAGAATTGTCCTATGCAATATAAAATTAAGTATATTGATAAAAAGTTTTCTTTTGAAAGAACTCTTGCAACAGAAATTGGAAATTTATGTCATTATATCTTAGAACAAAAAGGTAAAATGAAAAAGTCACGTCAAAATGTTGATTATAAATTACTTATGGATATATTGCAAAACGGCACAACACAGACAGATGAAAAAACAAAAGAACCATTGTTAGGTGTAAAAGATTTAAAAACAAAGTATTTTGATAAATGGTTTGATAAGGAAAATCCTGATGATTTAAACTATGATGAAAAAATAAAGCTGTTTATTGAGCTTTTGCATAAAGAAATGGAAGAAGACGATTGGCAACCTTATTTGTTTGAACATGAATTTGAATTTGTCTGGGATAATAAATACATTATTCATGGATTTATTGATAGAATTGATAGAAGAATTATTGAAAAAGAAAATGGTAAAAATGTAATCGAATATCGTGTGATTGACTATAAAACATCAAAGAAAATATTTGATGAAAAAAAGCTTCCAACAGCTTTACAATTTGGAATATATGCGTTAGCTGTTTTAAACGAATTTAAAGTATTGCCAATGCAATACGAATATCATTTCGTATTGCTCGATAAAGTACAGTATGCAATGACTAAAGGATATGAAAAAAGGTTGCTTAAATCACTTAATAATGTTTTTGAAAATATTGATAAATGTACAAGCAGAAAGACTTTTATACCAAGTCCGACACCATTGTGTCATTGGTGCAGTTATTGTGCAACAAACCCCGAAGCAAAAATTTACAAAACCGAATGCGAATATTATTCTTTATGGACAAAACAGAATAAAACCTTTGAAGTAAATAAAAAATGGAATACCATTGAAACAACTACAGAGGATTTAAAGAAGAATACTATTATAGATAATAAACGGAAACTGATTTTTTAAGGAAGTGAAGTTTTGAGTTTTATCGGATTACATAATCATACTGATAAAGGTAGTAATGTTCGATTAAAGGACGCTATAAATAAAGTCCCTGAATTAATAGAGTATGCACATCAATTAGGACATAAAGGAATTGCAATTACAGACCATGAATGTGTATCTGCTTCTTTGGACGTATTGCAATATTATAATTCAGTTAAAGATACTCATGGATGGGAAGATTTCAAAGTTATTTTAGGAAACGAGATATATTTGTGTACGGAAAATGTTACCGCTGATAATAAGGCAACAAATCGTTTTCCTCATTTTATATTACTTGCTTTGAACGCTAACGGCCATAAATGTATTCGAGAATTAAGTACATTAGCTTGGTCACAAAGCTTTATGGATGTAATGAATAGAGTTCCGCTATATTATCATCAGCTTGAAGAATATATGCAACGATATAAAGGTGATGTGGTTGGTGCAAGTGCTTGTCTTGGTGGTGCTTTACCTCATAGATTGCTTTCGTATAAAAGTATTGAAGAAACTGATTCGATTAAATATAAAGATATATGGCAATCGTGTATTGATTGGATTGAATATATGAATGATATATTCGGAAAAGGTTATTTCTTTTTGGAAATGCAGCCTTCCGAAACTGAAGAACAAAAATATGTCAATAAAAAACTGTTGAAATTATCTATTGAAACAGGTACACCGTATATTATCACAACTGATAGCCATTATCTGAAAAAAGAAGACAGAGAATTACATAAGCTTTATTTATCCTCTCAGGACGGTGAACGTGAAATTGATGATTTTTACGCTTCAACATATGTTATGAGCGAAGAAGAAATACATGAATATATGGATAATAGTTTGGGATTTGATAATGTGCAAAAAGGTATTGATAATACAATGCTTATATACGATAAAGTAGAAATGTATCAATTAACCAAACCTTTACACATACCTTATGTCCCTCAAGACAAGTCCGAGCCGGATGAAGCTTTATATAATAAATACAAGGATAAAATAAAGCTCCTTTCTGTATTTAAAGAAAGTGATTGTCCAAGTGACAGGCATCTTGTCAGGGAAATAATTAAAAAAGTTGATATAGACGAAAGCTATCGTACAGAACAGGGATATAAAGCAATTAACGAATGCTTATCGTCTATTAAAATTTGTTCTGAAAAGATGAATGTTAAATGGTCAGCATATTTACTTCAAATTAAAGATTTTGTTAAGATTGCCTGGGAAGCAGGAACATTAGTTGGCGCAGGACGAGGTTCGGGAGTTGGATTTTGTCTGTTAAATGTTCTTGATATAACTCAAATAAATCCGTTGAGAGAAACAACAAAAACTTATCCTTGGCGTTTTCTTAATCCCGAAAGAGCTTCTGTGTTAGATATAG
>CAZWCZ010000076.1:0-3857 GCA_964632165.1 uncultured Lachnospiraceae bacterium
AGTATTGGTTGGAGTGCATTTAATAATTGTACATCATTAGAGAGTATTGAAATACCAAATAGTGTAGAAAGTATAGATAGTAGTGCATTTTATAATTGTACATCATTAAAAAGTATTGAAATCTCACATAACGTTACTTGTATTGAAGATAATACTTTTACTGGTTGTACGTCATTAGTAAAAGTTATAATTCCAAATAGTGTAACAAGTATAGGAGAATTTGCATTTGGTGGTTGTAAATCATTGGAAAGTATTGAAATTCCGAATACTGTAACCAATATAGGTTCAAATGCATTTAATTCTTGTGCATCATTAACAAATATGATAATCCCAAATAGTGTAGAAAGCATTGGTGATTCTGCATTTTGTTATTGCACTTCATTAAAATATATTAAATTATCGGATAATATAAAATGTATAAATGAAAGAACATTTCTGGTATGTAGTTCTTTAACAAGTATTGAAATCCCAAATGGTGTAGAAATCATTGATCATGCGGCATTTTCTGGTTGTGAATCTCTCGTAAATATTACAATTCCAAGCAATATAACCAATATATGTAATTATGCATTTAATGCGTGTTCTATTTTAAAAATTATTAATTTAAGTGATTTAAAATTAAAAATTGGTTCGACTGATAATGGAGCTATTGCGTATAATGCTGAAGAAATTATTGACAAAAATGGTAATAAAACATATTTGAATAGCGAATCTGGATTTGAAATGATTGAAACAGAAGATAAATTTGTTTTTGTTAAAGAAAATAATGAATATAAATTGATATCGTATGTTGGAGAGGAAGACACAATTACTTTGCCACTAGATATTAATGGTAATAATTATACAATTTATCAAATGATAGGAGTTAAAAATGTAATTATACCCGAAGGATTTACTGAAATTAATAATAAAGCTTTTGAATATTGTGATTCATTAGAGAGTATTATTATTTCTAGCACCGTAGAAAGTATTGGTGGTTCAGCGTTTTATGGATGTAGTAGATTAAAAACTGTTGTGATTTCAAACAGCGTAACAAGTATAGGTTCAAGTGCTTTTTTGCATTGTTCTTCATTAAAAAATGTAGATATACCTGATAATATAGAAAGTATAGGCGGTTTTGCGTTTTCAGAATGTGAATCTTTATCACATGTTACATTAGGAAATAATTTAACTTGGATTGAAGAAGGTGTATTCTATGGTTGTGAAAATTTAAATATTACAATAAATGACAATGAAAATTTCACTTTTAAAGATGGTGTTTTATATAATTTAAAAGGAAACTTAGTTTTATATGCTAACACGACTATAAAAAAAGCAGAAGTTTTAGATGGAATAAAATATATAGGTATGTATGCATTTGCTAATTGTTCTTTTTTAGAAGAAGTGATATTACCTGATGGATTAGAAAGTATTAATACTTCAGCTTTTTTTGATTGTACATCATTAGAAAGTATAACTATTCCTGATAGTTTAGAATGGATAGAAACATATGCATTTTCTGGTTGTACATTATTAGAAAGTATAGTAATAGGAAATAATGTTAAAAGAATTAGTGAACATGCATTTTCTAATTGTACATCTTTATCAAGTTTCTATATACCTGAAAGTGTAACATTTATTGGAACTGGTACATTTAATTCATGTAATATAAATATTACTTCAGATAATGAAAACTTTGTTTATCATAATGGAGTTTTATATAATTTAAATGAAGGTAAAATATTATACGTTAATTCAAATGTTACTGATGTCGAAATTTTAGATGGAATTGAATCTGTTGCTGCTGAAGCATTTTCAAATTGTACACAACTAGTAAACATAAAAATTCCAGATAGTGTAACAAGTATTGGCTCGAGATCATTTAATAATTGTATATCATTAGAAAGTATTGTAATTCCAAATAGTGTAGAAAGTATAGGTGAATTAGCATTTGCTGGTTGTATATCTTTAAAATCAATTAAGATTTCTTCTAGTATAAAATGTATTCAAGGTTGGACATTTTTAAATTGTACATCATTAAGCATAATTGAACTACCAGATAATATTGTAAGTATAGGTTATAATGCTTTTCATAATTGTGAATCATTAGAAAGTATAAATATTCCAAATAGTGTAACAACAATTGGTGATGGTGCATTTACTAGTTGCAAATCACTAAAAAATATAGTAGTGCCAAATGGTATAACTAGTATTGGTTATGGTATGTTTTCAAATTGCGAATCATTAGAAAGTATAACAATACCAAATAGTGTAACAAGTATTGGTGAGCATGCATTTTCTGAGTGCTCATCCTTAAAGTTTATTGAAATACCTAATAATGTGACAAGTATAGGCGAATATGCATTTTCTTTTTGCCGATCACTGAAGTATATTACATTACCTAATAATATTGAATATATTAAGTCATATACATTTTACTGTTGTAATTCATTAATTAGGATTTGTATTCCAAGTAGTATAAAATATATTGATTCATCTGCTTTTCCTTTGTGTAGCCAATTATATCAAATCACTAATTTAAGTGATCTAAAATTAGAGATTGGTTCAGATAATTATGGTGAAATTGCTAAATATGCTAAAGTTATTATAGATAAAAATGGAAATAAAGAATTTCTAGATAGTGAATCTGAATTTGAAATAATTGAAACTGAAGATAAGTTTATATTTGTTAAAGAAAATAATGAATATAAACTAATTAGTTATATTGGAAATGATGATACAATTACTCTACCATTAGATATAAATGGAAATAAGTATTCATTATATTGCTTTACGGGTGCTAAAAATGTAATAATACCCGAGGGAGTTATAGAAATTAGTGACTATTCATTTGCCAATTGTAATTCATTAGAAAGTGTAACAATACCAAATAGTGTAACAACTATAGGTGAAAGTGCATTTCAAAATTGTACATCACTAGAAAACATAACAATTCCAGATAGTATAACAAGTATTGGCATGGATGCATTTAATAGCTGTATAGCATTAAAAAGTATAACAATACCTAATAGTGTAAATGGAACATTAAGTGCCTACACATTTGGTGGTTGTGAATCATTAACAAATGTTGTTCTATCAGATAACATTACTATCATTGAGTCAGGAGCTTTTAATTCATGTATTTCATTAAATAATATAACAATACCTGATAGTGTTATAAAAATAGGATGGGATTCTTTTAATAATTGTACAAATTTAGAAAAGATTAAATTTAGTAAGAATTTACAAATTTGTTATGAAGATTTTTCAACGACTAAATTCTATAATGATACAAATAATTGGGTAGATGGAGCATTAATTATTGATGATGTTTTGATTAAAGTTGATAGTTCTTGTGAAAATTATAAAGTTCCTTCAAGTGTGAAATTTATTCTTGATAATGCATTCGAGGGTTGTAAATATTTAGAAGTATTAGAGATAGATGGTAGTTTAAATGAAAACTTATCATATTTAAGTAATTTGAAAACTTTAATAATAAATAAATGTTGTAATAATCTTATTTCAGTTGAGAATTTTAAAGTTTTTTCTGGTTATCATATACCTATTACATTATCAAAAGTTGTTTTGAGAAATGGATATGATGTAGATAACAGTAATTTATTTAATTATATAAATGGAGTATCAATTTATGTTGAAGCAAATAAAGAAGATGTAATGTGGGATAATGATTATCCTGGATGGAATAATGGTAATAAAGTATACTATGGTGGTAAATGGATTGAAACTAAATTCTATGATTATAATGATGAATTAATAGAAGATGAATTCTATACTATTTCACAAGTTATTCGTCAGCCAATCCTATCTTCATTTGAAAAAGATGGATATACATATTACTTTAAAGGTTGGGATATTGA
>CAZWCZ010000077.1:0-3821 GCA_964632165.1 uncultured Lachnospiraceae bacterium
TGCGCTTGCCGTTTGGTGTCAGCACGGTTTTCAGGTGTCGCAGAAGGGTACTTTTGCCACTGCCGGAGCGACCGCAGAGAACGAGAAATTCTCCCTGCCGAATTTCCAAATTGATATCTTCCAGAGAATGTTTCCCCTTGCTTGCAGGGTAGGAAAAGGTCAGATTTTCGATACGGAAATGTGCCATTGGATGGCCTCCTTTATGTGTAATGCGCTGGGAATGAGCAAATACAGGGTATAGCAAATCAATCCCAGAAGATTGTGTCCCGCAATGGGAGAAATGGAAAGAACAGGGGTATAAGTAGCTGTCAAATCAGAACAGGCAAGCATTCCGATGAACAGCAGCGTCATTGCTGCCAAAAGCAACCAGTCTGCGAACTTCATGGTATAAAGCATGAAACTGGTGCGTTTACTGCTGCCATAGCCACGGCTGCGCATGGAATCGGCGGTTATGATACTGCCATCCAATGCCCACGATGTAAGGGCACTCAGGGCGGTCATGCCCTCCACGATCTTCTCTTTTGCGCTGTCCTGTTCCTGCACACCTTTGCCGATTGAACTTCTGACACCTGTGATCTGCTTTGCCTTGCGGATAAAGTTTGGGATCATCCGCAATACCATCACAAGAAGCAAAGACAGCGCAGGGATGAGATTTCCAAACAGACTTGTAAATTTATCACTGGTCAGAACAGCGTTGTAACACCCAAACCACAGTAGCATATTTACAAATATTGCGGCTATGGCAGTGCCATACAGCAGTGCTTCCCAAGTGTATGGTCTGCCCCAGTAGGTAAAAAGGATCGTGTCGCCGTAAGTATTAAACAGCGGATTGATCAGGCTCAGGGCAAGAAACAGTGGGATCAACCCCAGAATCATCTTCCAGCCTTTTCGCCCATGGAGCAGTAAATAATACAGGATGCCTGTGATCATGCCGGAAAGCAGGTAGGCAGGGTGCTGGATCACTACCACACTGACGATAGCGCCCATGAAAAACACAAAATTCACAGCCGGATGCTGCTTGGAGAATGCATCTCCGCTCATTCAGATTCTCCCATCCATATTTCGCCCACATCGGCACCAAGACCATTGCAGGTATAACACCAAACGATATCTTCATCACCCTTTAATTTGTAAGCAGAGCAACCGTAGTTGGGAAACCATTCGTTGACCTTGTACATCCAACCGGATTCAAAGCCGCAGTCAAATTCATACAAGTGATTGATGCCCTCGATGTAGTAGCTGTCATACAGGGGTGTCCAGCTATATTCCAGTTGAATTTCCGCTGCGTTACACACCTTTTGCAGCACCTCAAATACTGTATCGCCATCTGCAAAGGAGACCGTGGTTTTGGGGAGAATTACAGCATCTTTTGGGACATAGGGTGCTTTTTCTTCTTCCAGATTATCAAGATTATTCAAAATCGTATCACAGACGATGGTGATGGTACATACCTTTGTCTGTCCGTCCTCAATGAGGGTATTATTTTCAAGCTGTTTGATCTGATACTGGCTGCCCAGACCTGTGTCTGTGTCAGTTCTCTGGCTGAATGCCAAAAATCCCCCGCCAATGGCAAGGGCAACGATAATCAGCACCATGATCAAATTTGCTACTGTTTTCTTCTTCATAAGTTCCACCTTTTTTTGATTTTATTCTATCACAGGAAACATCAAATTTCTATCCAATTTCTAGGAAATTGCCGAATCATCACTGCTGTTCGGAAAGGGGAGATCCGAACAGCAGCGATGATTCGGCTCACGGAGATCCGGGTGGGCGGTTACCCACCCGGATTTTCAGCTTTGGAAGCAGGTATTATCTGCTTCTCTTTTTGGTTTTCGGGAGAACCACCACGATGGTAACGATCAACGCACCAGCAACGATCACCAAAATGACGATCCACCAAGGGAATGTGGTGTTTTCCACCTCTACCGTTGTGGGTTCTGTAACCGCAGGAACGGTAGGTTCGGTAGTTTCGTCGGGTTCCGTAGGAACTTCTACCACATCGCCACCCATGTCGATGACGTCGGTCATGTTGTACAGGCTGGTCTTGCCATCCAGGAAGCGTGCATAAGCAGTCAGTGCGTAGTAGCCCTGCTCCGTTGCCATGCCATCCAACTCACCATCCAGCAGGTGCTTGAAGCCACCGCCGATTACGAAGTAGTTCAGCAGAGCATCCACAGCGGAGTTGCCGTTCTTGACGAAACGCTCATCGGAATTGGCATCGATGCCCAGTGCAGACAGAGCAACGATGACCTGTGCGGTGGACTCAGAGGTTTCTACCTTGCCACCCATACCAGAGAAGGTGCCAAATCCACCATTCTCATTCTGCATAGCAGACAGGGTGACCAGTGCCTTGTCCACGGCCTTCTTAACATCGGCATTGGACTTGTAGTAGGGAGCCAGTGCCTGAAGTGCCATACCGGTCATATCGGAGTCAGCCTCGTCACCGGAGATAGCCCAACCGCCATCGGAGGTCTGTGCGGCAAGGATCAAGCTCAGCAGAGCCTCCCGAGTCACATTGCCCTCGGGGACGGGGTAGTTGCCGGAATCCAGTGCGATCAGTGCCCAAATGGGGCCATTGATACCCTGTTTCTGAACAAAGTCCAAATCATTCAGACCTGCCAGCAGGTTATGCCCGTCTACATTGGTCACATCTTTGCCCATAGCGGTCAGTGCCAGAATGATACGGGAGTTCTCGGTGGACTTTGCCTTATGAAGGCGACCGTTTTCATCGATATTCTCTTGCACATATTTGACAACTGCTTCATAGTAGGCTTCTGCAACCTTGCGGTCGGAGCGCAGTAGACCGATGGTCATCCACTCGCCGCCGATAGAGCCAACACCAGGGGTACCCAGCTTTTCCATATAATCGCCAGTGGTCTTGTAAGCATCCAGAATATTCTGAACCGCTTTCAGCTGAGAGAGGGTCTTTTCAGCCTTTTCCAGCTTGTCGATGTTTTCCACCAGCTTCTTCTGAATGTCAGTCAGAGCATCGTATGCTTTTCTTGCGGCTTCGATATCCTTTTCGGAGTCCAGAGTGACATTAGCCAGCTTGTCGATCTGCTTGGAAACTTCCTCAGCCTTCTTCTTGTCGGCCTCGGTAGCCTGGATCTTTGCCAGAGCTGCTTCTGCATTCGTCAGAGTCTTGTAATTGGTCACAAGTGCTTTCTGATCTGCGGTGAGCTTATCATAAGCAGTTCTTGCTGCCTTGATTGCAGTTTCGCTTTCAGCGGTGATGTCCTTGTCGATCTTGTTGATCAGTTCAATGACCGCTTTGGCAGCCTTTTCATCGTCAGCCTGTTTCAGAGCGGCATACTGCTTTTCTGCTTTTTCCAGCACGGAGATCTTGGTGACTTTCTTCTTGTCGGCAGCAGACAGGGCATTGTAAGCCTTGCGAGCGGCATCGATCTTTGCCTTGCAGGAATCGGTGTAGGACACCGTGCCGATGGCAGCGATCAACTCGTCCACTGCCTTAACAGCCTTGTCGTCCTCGACAGCCATACCGCCTTCTTCCTTATTGAAGTCGTCGGTATAGTGCAGGATGATGTTGTCGCCCTGCTTGACATAGGTTGCAGCAACGCCCACATTGGGATGGGTACCATTGACGACAAACATCCAGCCGGAATAGGTGCCATTGTCGAACTCGCCCAGACCGTTGATGGACCGGATGTAAATGGTGCCGTAGGCGTTCTTGCTGTCTGCATCGACAGTCATATTGTACTTCTTGAATACCCTCTGAAGCACATCCCAGACGGTTTCGTTGGCGTCGGCCTCAAAGTCCTTTTCGCTTGCCCAGGTGGTCAGGCCGCCCATGGCCAGACCGT
>CAZWCZ010000078.1:0-3774 GCA_964632165.1 uncultured Lachnospiraceae bacterium
ACATTAATAAATTGATTAAGCAATAATATATCAATCATAAACTGTCAACATAATGTCTTTTTGTTTACCTCCTATATGGCATCATTTTATTTCCGACACTTAAAACCTTGTTGACAGGTTCAATCACTCTGTCAAAAATTCCGTTAGTCTTATCTTGAGATATACTGTCGGTACTATTTAAAGTTATTCTTCTTTGCTCCAGCTCAGGATTGCGAACAAGGCCGTAAGGCGTGTTGACATATTGCGTCGTCATTTGTCGGCGCTTTTCTTCTTCATTTTCGTAAAACATATATTTTCCCTATAAAAAAACGGCTGCTCAAAAGCAGCCGAGACTTATTGTTCAACTATTTTTAGTCAAAATCCAAAAACATCCTGAATCCCGGTATCAACGGCAATACGATTCCTGCCAGCCAGAAGATGGCTATCCATCTTTTTAATTTTACTTCAGGGTTGGAAAAAACATTGTATATAAAATAAACTATCAGGCTCCAAAAAGCAAAAAGAGCAACCCATACCGTTTTATTGCTACCGTTAAACGGCACCTCATACATTGTCAAAAGACAATTCAAACCCGTCACGCCTATCCAGCCTAAAGTCATAACGGCAAACATTGCCGTCAGGATTCCGTTAATACTGTCTTTTATCAGAAAATACAACCTCTTAGTATAGTAAAAAAATTTATTCATTGCCTTTCTGTCTCCAATACGGATAATAATATCTTTTCATCCATTCATCGCAATTTTTATTTGGATTTAAAAAGCCCTGTTTTATTCCGTTAAAATCAGCTTTTAAATCTTCTTTTGAATCATAAAAAATTTCTTCTTTACTACCATACACAGAATTCGGATTTTCGTTTAAATCTTTATTTTTCTTATAAATATCCATCCCTTCTTTAAAAATGCCCGCTCCTGCCGTCATGATTGCATTTACCAAGCCGTTTTGGCTTCCATGACAGCTTACTACGGAATGCTTAGATTTGTCATTATGAATTTTATCACCGCTAAAATTTTTATATGACCGCATCGCCTGAGTTAAAGAATTTACAGTCCTTGGCAAAAATCCCAAATCTTGGGCATAATTTTTAACAATACCCAAATAATCCGGCGTAACCGAAGGTGGATTTTCAATCTCAAAATTATTTGTTGCAGCAGGCTGCTTTTCCGGGTTGCGAACAAGGCCGTAAGGCGTGTTGACATATTGCGCCGTCATCTGCCGAAGCTTTTCTTCTTCATCTTCGTAAAACATATGTTTTCCCCATAAAAAAACGACTGCTCAAAAGCAGCCGCAAATTGTCCGCGATAAATTTCTTTTTCAGGGGCGCGTGTTACAGATCTTTCTGTCTGCGTACCACTGACCGCCGTCTTTTTCACAAGTTTCCTTATTAATCACACACGATCTGCCGTCCGGCGGACAATTGTCAAAAACATAACCCTCTTTGCACCACCCCGTATCCAGACAAATGTCACTGTCCATTCCCTCAGCATCTATCAAATACAAAACTAACGGACATAATATTAACAAAGAACCGAGCAGCAGAAAAAAATAATATACATATTTCGCAATTTTATGCAAAAAAAATGATATTATTTTTAACGATACCATTTACGATATTCCTCTTCTTCATCCAATTTATCAGGTTTGTACGGCCAGCAGGCCTCTTCTGACAAAATATTCCTATTTTTTAAACCATTATTCCGAGAATTTTCATTAACATTTATATCATTCCAATAATCATTTATTGCCTCCGGCATGCTTTTATTTTTTATAAAACGATTGGAAAAATAGTCAAGCGCTTCTCTCGCATTCCCAATAATATTTGATGCCATATACCCCCAATTTCCTCTTTTGGCAGCATCAAAGTTAGCTTTGCAATGATAATAATTATCTGCTGTCTGCTCTAAAGCCTTTTCTTGTTCCGAACTTCTTAGGTTTGCGTTGCGCATATCTATATAATTTTTGCAATAATCCCGTATTGTTCCGGCAATCTGATCCTGAGGTGATTTTCCCAATTTATTTTCCGGTACGGCTTGCAAATAATTTTCGCATCCTTTTCCTAATAAATTTGTTTTGCCATCTCTTAAAACAGGTTCTTTATTTCGTATCCCCTTTTGCCCCTGCTCCGGGTTGCGAACAAGACCGTAAGGAGTGTCGACATATTGCGCCGTCATTTGTCGGCGCTTTTCTTCTTCATCTTCGTAAAACATATATTTTCCCCATAAAAAAACGACTGCTCAAAAGCAGCCGCAAATTGTCCGCGATAAATTTCTTTTTCAGGGGCGCGTGTTACAGATCTTTCTGTCTGCGTACCACTGACCGCCGTCTTTTTCACAAGTTTCCTTATTAATCACACACGATCTGCCGTCCGGCGGACAATTGTCAAAAACATAACCCTCTTTGCACCACCCCGTATCCAGACAAATGTCTGAACGCGCACCTGTAGGATCCGTCACTTCACTCCAAAGCGTATTTATGCTGATTATTTCAAAAAACAATATCATAAATATATAAACAAAGCAGATTATTCTTCCGCATATTTGCCCCAAACGTTCACACCCTGTTATTTTACCCCGGACTAAAATTTTTTGATTACGCCGATATAATGCTCTGAGAAACGCCCCAAAAACTACAAATAATATAATCCCGACAAATTGAAATGAAACGGAATGCAAATAATAGCCGGAAACACCTATGTCGATAAACATTACCGCCAGAATTGCGTATCCCAGATAATCAATACATTTCCACCATGGCTCAAAACTTTTTTCCATACGATGAAGGAAATAATCAGCAAGACTGAAAAATATAATTTCCCCCAAACCCCATACTCCGACAAGAAACGGTGCAAAGGCAAGAAACAACGGCATACTGACCAATAGCGTAACAAAGGTCACGTGCCGACATAGGTCGCATGTATTTTTTTGACTAATATTCCGTTGTCTTTTTTCCAAGATCCAATATGAAGTCCATAAAAAGCCGCCCAAACAAATACTGCCGACTGCCGCCCAAAAATATCTGATAAACAGATACAGCATTTTTCCCTCCTATGAACATCTTGTCATACAATAAAACAAATATAATTTACCGTCGATAGCCATAAATCGGATATCCCCATTTCCTTTGCTTTTCTTCCTCATCTAACGCAGCGGGCTTGAATTGTCGGCATGCTTCTTCCGCCGAATTGTAATTACCCTGCCTTCCTAAATTTCGGCTATATCTGTTAATATCCATATCGTGATGGTAATCGTCTAACGTTTCCTGATATGATTTTTTATTAATGTTTTTTCCAATATCTCCGATTTCACGAAGATTGCCAATAACTTCAGCCGTAAAATTTCCTATGGAACCTCTGTTTGACGCATTGTAATTTCCTTTGCAGTGATAATAATTATCTACGGTTTTATTTTGTAATTTATCTTCATCAGAACTCACAAGATTGGCGTTTACCATTTTTATATAATTTTCACCCAAATCTTTCGCAGCACCTATCGCCTGCCCCAATACAGGAATTTGCGTCATACTTTTTGTAACATTATTAACATATGCAGCTATTCCGTTTTTAAAACTATCAGCTTTTTCCGGACGAATTTTCCAAGTATTGTTTGAATTAGTATTTAAGCTTGAAATGTCTTGGCTTTCATCGTACATATCGGATGTCGTTTTTTGCCCCGGCTCCGAGTTGCGAACAAGACCGTAAGGCGTGTCGACATATTGCGCCGTCGTCTGCCGGCGCTTTTCTTCTTCATCTTCGTAAAACATATATTTCTCCTTTGGCAT
>CAZWCZ010000079.1:0-3770 GCA_964632165.1 uncultured Lachnospiraceae bacterium
AATCTTGCAATTGCCGACGTTGCAGTGGATAGCTACAACATGTCTGCAACTTCCGAGGACAGCGTTCGTGGCTACGTTGTTCCCCGTGCCGACGGCAACTACGATGCGTATATCAAAGGCGCTGGAAACATGAAGGATTACACAACCTATTCTTCTCCGTTTTATGTCGATGAATATTCCGACAAAATTGTGACTGCCTACATTGTAAACGCAATAACAAAAGTCGGAGAATACACATTTTATCAGTGTAAATTCAACAATATATCCATTCCGTCTAGTGTCACATCGATAGATGACTATGCATTCTATGCTTGCTATAGTCTTACAAGTGTAACGTTTGGCGAAAGCAGTAAACTCACATCGATAGGCTCTGGGACATTCCAGAGTTGTGGTCGTCTTGCAAACATTGTAATTCCGGATAGCGTTACAAGGATAGGCACCAAGGCTTTTGCTTCATGTAGTGCTCTTGTAAGCATTGAGATTCCGGCAAGCGTTACCTCGATATACTCCAAGGCTTTTTCTGGTTGTAGTAAGCTTACAAGTGTAACATTTGATGACAACAGCCAACTTAAAACTCTAGGTTCGTATGTTTTTCAAGCTTGTACTAATCTCGCAAGTATAGCAATTCCGTCTAGTGTAACATCTATCGAAAACTATGCTTTTGATGGTTGTAGCAACTTGTCAACAATCAGGCTCAATGGTATCGTGGATGTTGGAAAAGATGTATTTGATGATACGGCTTACTACAAAGAAGTAAACAACTGGAAAAATAAAGTTCTCTACATCGGCAATTGTTTGATAGAAGCAAAAACAACAATTGAAAATTGTACAATCAAGGAAGGCACAAAAGCTATTGCCGGCAGCGCTTTCTATGGTTGCAGTAACCTTACAGGTGTTGATATTCCGTCAAGTGTTGCTATAATAGGTGACGATGCTTTCTATGGTTGCAGTAGTCTCACTGCAGTGCACATAACGGATATAGCTGCATGGTGCAATATCGAGTTTGGTGGTAGTGACTATAATCCATTGTATTATGCACGCAATTTGTATTTGAATGGTGACCTTGTAACAGAACTGGAAATTCCGTCAACGGTAACGGAAATTAAAGATTATGCCTTCTGCTATTGTGACAGTCTCGCAAGTGTCACATTTGATGAAAACAGTCAGTGTACGACGATAGGTGGCTTTGCTTTCTCAGATTGCAGCAACCTAACAAGTGTTGAGATTCCGTCAAGTGTTACATCGATAGGCTATTATGCCTTTAGAAATTGTGACAGTCTTAGAAATATAGCGATTCCGGATAGTGTCACGAGCGTTGGTGCCTACATCTTTGATAATTGTTATTCATTGGCAGCAGTTAGCTTTTCGCCGGGCGATTTGTGGATGTCATTTAGCCGAGCATTGGATGGTAGCTATGTGAGAAAGCTGACGATAACTTCAGCAACAATGATTGCTAGTGGTGCTTTTGAGGATTGTTGTAATCTGGAAAGTATTTCTTTGCCTGATGGCCTTATATCAATAGGATATCAGGCTTTCCGTGGTTGCAGCAGTCTTACCGGTATTGTTATTCCGAGCAGTGTCACTTCAATAGGTGGCGGAGCATTCAGCGGCTGTTATAATTTGTCAACCATAACAATCAATGGGATGCCGCAAATCGGGCAAAACGCTTTTAATGGTACGGCATACTACAATAATGATGACAATTGGGAGAACGACCTCTTGTATGTTGATAATTGTTTGATAGGGGCCCGAAAGTCATGTGAAACCTGCGCAATAAAAGATGAAACGACTGTTATTGCATGTGGAGCATTCGCCGGTTGCAGCAACCTCACAAGTGTTGAGATTCCGTCAAGTGTTATATTTATAGGCGATTATGCCTTTGAAAATTGCAGCAGTCTTACAAGCATAGCGATTCCGGATAGCGCTACGATTATTGGGCTAGGTGCCTTTTCTGGTTGTACCTCGTTGAAAGAAATAACAATTCCTTTTGTTGGTGTGAGTAAAAACGGTGAAGGGAATGCGTTGTTTAGGGCCATATTTTATGAAAATGGGTGGAGTGCTGATGTGCCAACTTCTTTGAAGAAAGTGACTATAACTTCAGCAACAAGTATAGATAGTAATGCCTTCAATTCTTGCACCAACATCACAAGTATTGTTATTCCTGCTAGCGTCACATCGATAGGTGAAAATGCTTTCACAGGATGTTTTAAGCTTATAGAAGTGTATAACTTGTCTGCGTTGGAAATTACTGCAGGAGCAGTTGATAATGGTGCTGTGGCGTTTTATGCCAAGAATGTGTATACTTCAACGGATAGCGTAAGCAAGCTTTCAACGGATAGCGATGGCTATGTTATCTACACAAATGGTGAACAAAAAGTTTTGATGGAGTACACGGGAAGTGAGACGGAACTTGAACTACCAGAGGGCATAACTGAAATTCAGCATTGTGCTTTTTATGGTTGTCGCAACATTACAAGTATTTCAATTCCAGCTACTGTTACGTCCATAGGTCAATATGCGTTTGCAGACTGCACTGGTCTTGCGAGCATTGATATTCCGGATAGCGTTACGGCGATAGGTGACTATGCTTTTTATTCGTGTAGTGCTCTTGCGAGCATTGATATTCCTGTGGGGGTTACTACAATAGGTAATTATGCATTTTCTGGGTGTAGTAGCCTAACAAGGATTGATATTCCTGCAGGTGTTACCTTGATTGGTTCAAGCGTTTTCTCTTGTTGCATCAACCTTGAAGATATCACAGTCGCAGAAGGAAATACAGCCTATTGCAGTAACGAAAATTGTTTGATAGAAACTGCGACAAAAACTTTGATTGCGGGTTGCAAAAACAGTATTATTCCGCAAGACGGCAGTGTCACATTGATAGGCAATGGTGCCTTCGGCTATTGTGATGGTCTTACGAGTGTTGAGATTCCGTCAAGTGTTACATTTATAGGCGATCATGCTTTCAGGATGTGCGGCAGTCTCACAAGCATTGAAATTCCTGATAGTGTCACAGTGATTGGTGACTATGCTTTCTCTGGTTGCGGTGGTCTCGCAAGCATAGTGTTTGGTGAGACTAGTAAACTGGAGTCGATAGGTAACGGTGCTTTCTCTGCGTGTGGAGCTCTCGTGAGTATTGAGATTCCAGCAGGTGTTACCTCGATAGGTGACAATGCTTTTAGGAATTGTAGCGGGCTTAAAAGTGTAACATTTGGTGACAACAGCAAGCTCATGTTGATAGGTGACTGTTCATTCTTTTACTGCGATGCTCTTGTAAGTATTGTGATTCCTGTAGGCGTTACGTCAATAGGCGACTCTACTTTTAGCTGTTGTAGTAACCTCACAAGTATTGAAATTCCTTCGACAGTCACGTCGATAGGAGCCTCAGCCTTTAATGGTTGTGATAGTCTCGTGAATGTTGTTATTCCTGATAGTGTCACGTCGATAGGGGCGGACGCATTCTATGATTGCAGTAGTCTTACAAGCGTTGTAATGTCAAATAGTGTTACCTCAATAGGTGACTTGTGTTTCTCTTTTTGTCGTGCTCTTGTCTATATTGAGATTCCGGTTAGTGTTTCGTTGATAGGTGACTATGCTTTCCAGGACTGTGATGGATTGACAAGCGTTTATTACAAAGGAACGGTAAGTGATTGGAAAAATATCGAAATTTCTACAAAAAATAATAAGTATTTGACGGATGCTATGCGTTACTACTATTCCGAAACTGAACCGTCGTTGAATGCCGAAGGTACAGCCTACGACGGAAACTA
>CAZWCZ010000080.1:0-3744 GCA_964632165.1 uncultured Lachnospiraceae bacterium
ATAATCAGAAAGTATTCATGCTTTCTGGTGGAACAAACTACTACCCGTTCAACCCTGAAAACAACAGTATAGAAGAATTGGATAAACTATTGGCTCCGTTTAGTGAGAATGAACCGTCTTATCAAGTTAACCTTCGTCTAATGAGAGAAATCTTTGCTCATGTAACATCGGGCGAGGACTTCGATATTAAGAGCTTCGTTTCCGTGCTTGACACCATCCTCGCTGAACAGCCAGCAGCGCAGGGTATATTAATCGTCCGCCGTAACAGAGATGTTGCCAAAGGCACTGGTGCATTGCTGTCTCCAAATGACTGGAATCTTGGAGCCTCTTATACAAACCAAGTCGTATTAACAATGTATAAAGTGACTGGAAGAAAAGGCTGGAACGGCCGTGAACTATGGGTTCCGAACATCAAACTGCCGAACAACATCGTTTACTACGATGTTGTGGATGTTGATGAAACAGATGTGTAAATCATGATGCGACGGCATAATCCCATAACAATACCACTGAAATACACAAGTTGCACAATGTAAGGACGTAACAATTAAAAGCCTAATGAGGCGTTCGCTATATGGTCAATTGTGGAGGTGCGTGCAATGCTTCAAAATGACTCTACACAAAAAATATTATTCGATCCGCTCCAGCATGAAATGGACGAACTGTTTATTCTGTCAGCATACGCCACCCCCAATATGCTGACGTGGTATATGAAAAATATATACCACAAAACAGTTGTGCCAATTACAATCAACTTAATCGTAGGCATGGTTCCGTTTGATAATTTAAGTGTAAGCGTCCATGAGGGCTTTCAAAGTATTATGGCATCTGAGTTCCCACATGAAATAGCGTCAATGAAATGTAGCTATGTAATAGATAAACCCGCCGAACACGCAAATCTGTTTATTTGGTGCAAAGGTGGACAGCCTGTTTCTGCGTTTATCGGCTCAGCCAATTTCGTGCAGAGTTCTTTTGTTGGCAGACATCGCAATGAACTCATGAATGTCTGCGATCCGGAGGAAGCTATGCGCTATTATGAGTCTGTTATCCCCCGGACCGTTTACTGCAATCATGCAGAAATTGAAGAGTACATAATACTACGCCCAACGCATCCAGTTCTTGATTTGGAATGCAACCTTGTCAATGAACTCAATGATTTCGATTCAGTTACTTTGAGCCTTCTTGCCAAATCAGGTGAGCCAGGCACACGCTCTGGCTTGAATTGGGGGCAGCGGCGAGGTCGGGAGCCAAATCAGGCGTACATACCACTACCGAGCAGAATAGCAAAAAGCGGATTTTTTCCATTGGAAAAGCGTCATTTCACTGCCATAACGGATGACCGCCATCAGCTGACCCTGCGCGTGGAACAACAAAACAATAAGGCCATTACCACGCCTGTCCGAAATAGCGATCTCGGTGAATATTTCCGCAATAGGCTCGGTCTGTCAAATGGTGCCTATGTTACAAGAGAAGATCTTGAACGTTATGGCAGAACAGATGTTAAGTTTGTGAAACTTGACGAGGAAACATTTTACATGGATTTCTCAACAGAATAAACGGGTTTTGCCCTGCTGCACTATAGTTAAAGCCGTCGATCTTAAGTCTCGACGGCTTTAACTTACTTATTCTTCAATGTTAGCTTCCATTGATTCATATGGGATGCCTGCAAAGGTTTTTAGAATTGCCTCAAATATGATTTTTGCTCCTTGGCAGGGAACGGCCATACCAATCTGCTTACGCACACTTTCTTTGTTGCCTTCGAAAATGTAATCATCCGGGAAGGTTTGGAGTCTTGCACGTTCGCGGTTAGTCAGGGCACGAGGCTCATCCCAGTGGTAGATGTGAGTTCCACCGCCGCCGCTCCCTGTTACAGTGTATGCAGGTTTTTCTGGGTCAAGGCGCTTGTATATTTGACTGATTTTTGCGCCCTTAACATGGAGCATTAGTTCCTCTGGCAGATCAGCGGTAAATGCATTCTGACCAGGCTTGATATACTTGAGTCTCTCTACTACTGTGGCTGACTGAGCAGTGCGTTCATTGTTTGGTGCATTGGTGGGAATAGGTGGCACATCAATAGCGGTTCTACAGGTGTTATCCACGCTTGCATACGGAGCATTGGATGGGATTTTAAATTCGAAGTCCAAATCATCTCGGATTCCGACAATGATAATTCTGTGGCGGGCCTGCGGTACACCGTAAGTTTCGAATTTGTAAAGATTCGGATAAAGTTTATATCCTGCAGCTCTCATAGCATCAAGAATCATAGTAAAGGCTTTTCCGTCGTTTGCATTACGGAGTCCTCCGACATTTTCGGCTAAAAACCACTGCGGTTTATACATTTTTAGCACCTTTATGCCATATGAGTATAATGGACCGTAGACTCCGTCAATGCCTTTCTGCTCTCCAACAACGCTGAAATCATTGCAGGGAAAGCCAAAAGCGAAAGCGTCGATGGGTGTCAGCTTTGTAATATCAAATTTTCGAATGTCGGCATGATAAACTGTCTCAGGCGCCTCTGGGCAGATGTTACGTCGATAAGTTTTGCAAGTGTTCTCGTCGTAGTCGTTGGCCCATGCGTGGGTAATCTTAAAATCGGGGTTTCCGATATCTGCGTGAGTGGCTCCCCAAGCTAAGCCGCCTGGCCCACAAAATAGTTCTCCAAGTTTAAAGTTCATTGTTTCATACCCGCCTTCCTTTAGTGAGCAAGTCGATTTGCGTTTGAATGATTTTCTTCTCTTCCTCGTCCAGAAGGTCAGCATTTTTGAAAACAAGCTGATAGTCTGATAGGTCGCTTTCGTCCAAATAACCTGCCATAATATAAATCGGAACAACATCAGCTCCGTATAGCTGTGCCAGCTTTTTCAATTCAGTAGGTTCAAGAGGTTTGCCTTCTCCTCTTTCCATTCTACTGAGTTTAGAATCTGTCACGCCACAACGGTCATGTACATCTTTGAGACTCAACTGGCATTTGTTCCGGATTTCTTTTAAGTAGTTTCCTACATTGGTCATTTCAATCCACCTCATGGTTATTATAGCATAAACGCTGCAAAATTGCAATAGGTTTTCTGAAATTGCTGCATTATCGCAGCGTTTTTTTAAGAGTCGAGGTTGAAGCATAATCAGTAAAATTATAAAAATCATTCTACGATGCTACCCACAACAATAGCAAAAGGTATGTCAACAAAACAAGAAATAATCCGTGTGATATATAGTAAAGCAATCAAATGCCGGACTGACATTTTACAGGTGTCAGCCCGGCACTTTTTATTTAGCTATTGACCTCCTCTGCATCATCAGCAGGAGCCGTTCCCGACAGGGTAGCGGCGGCAGCTTCCTCCTTCTGCCGCTTGGCAGACCAGCCTCCCTTGGGAGAGGGCTTGTATGCGGCACTGACATCATAGACAAGAGCATCATCCTCAGCAAAATAAATGCCGGGGATGTTCCAGTTATCCTCGGCAGACCAGTTTGCAGTCTTGCGGATGAGATCGGTGATGGCGGCATTGCTGATTTTGATTTGGTACTTCTGCTCGCCCTCCGGCTTGGAGAACGGCAGAGCATTCGGGGCATCCTCACTGCAAGCACGGATGGCGAACTGCTTGTCCTTGGTGTTAATCAGCACCTGGATGTACGGAGCGAAATGCAGTTCGGCGGCGGTCTGGTTGTTGAACTTCAGAATGTTGCCGGTGATGGTGGCAACGGATGCAGAGCGGGTCTTGATGAGGTCGATGACGGTGAATTTTTCCA
>CAZWCZ010000081.1:0-3731 GCA_964632165.1 uncultured Lachnospiraceae bacterium
TCCTGTACGCCTTCCACATCATTCAATGGATAATAAATCCCGCTGTCTCTTACTTTTTCTGCCCCTACAGCACCTGAGTTCATGACGAACAGATCAAAATCCTTATCAAGAGCCAATACTTTTAAGGCAAACTCTTCCTGGGATACTGCCCGCTCTTTCATCAAAAATCCGCACGGAAACGGCTTATGTTCTGCCGTTTCTCTTTCCAAAAGGATCAGTTCTTTCCCCTTTTTTGCCACATTTTCCACGCAGATACGCCACACGCCGGATTTCGTTGATAACTGATTGGAATAAAACAAAAATCCGTCCCGATACACGGGACAATAATTCAAGTCCACCTCTGTGACAAGAAGAACCCCTTCCTCCTGCTTACTGTCATAGGTCTGGAAAAAAATCTCATCTTGGTCTCCATAGCCAAGCCTGTCCGAATAAAAGTATCCGTTTTGGCATCCGATCACCTTGCTTCTTTCTCCGTTGGTTCTTACACAGTATCGTTCAACAAGCGTTTCCTCCTTTGGATCAAATTCATAAAATACAAATCCTTTTTCCTGTATATACACATGCAGCATCAGTGTATCATCTTCCGTCACATAAATGGCATTCGGGAATCTGATGTCCATTTCTTCCGCCTGTGGCTCCTCTTCTGTCAGATGGACACGAAAGACAACATTATATTTTCTTGTACTCGCCAGAATATCCAGTTCTTCCTCCTCTACCTGACTCCACATCGTGCTTCCCAGAACATACAGATAATCTTCCAAAATGACACAGTATTCCGTGATAAATAAACCATACTGCGGATAGGATCCGATGATGTTTACTTCCCATGTGGTTGTATCTACTTCATAGACTGAAATCATCAAAAAATCCACCAACGATTTTCCTGATAAGAAATACAATTTTCCGTCCTTTGCAGCAGCACAGAGTATCCTCCCGTTCCCTGCTCTGATTTCTGCTGAACGGATACAGGTTCCCTCAAGATCATAGACACTGATTTTTTGCAGTGTATAATCACTCTGATAAGTGTCATCGTCCTCTCTTATCCAGGAAATCGTATACAAGGTTCCGTCTTCTTCTACTGCAATTCCATCTGTCCCTTCTGTCCCCTCATAGAAAAATAATGTCTTTTCAGCGGGAAGAATCTCCATTTCCATTTCCATTTCCGTTTCTTTTGCCTTACACCCGGCAAGCAGACTTATGACAAAAAACATACAAACAACAAAGCTTTTGAAGCCTGTTTTCATTTATGTCACTCCATTTCAATTAAACGCAGTAATTCTACATCATATGTATATTCTTTCTCATTCCATACTGCTTTTTCAATACAAATCCGTGAAAATCCAGAATCTTCTACAGACGTGATGTAGATATTAGTTCCATCTGTATACAAACTTGTGAAATATCGATCTTGGTAACCTGTCATTGTGTACCAGGTAACCTCCTTCGTGTTTTTATCCATTCCAAGTAATTTCCCGTTCATGTCTAAGTACCAAACAGTATCTTCCGTTACCGTATATGCTTTTATATCTAGTAATGTAGTACGGATTACTGTCTCGCCATCCTCGCTATTTAATGTCTTTTCTTTAAAAACCCATTCGAAAAGCTCTTCTGCTTTATTGTAAAAATCATAGTATACTTCTTCCTGTGTCTCCAGATTCTTTTCGTATATTTTACGTCCCGGTGCCGCTGCATACAAATAGTCACCGACGACACATACATATCCAAAGTCATCCAGTGATATTTCTTCTTTTTTCTCCTTTCGTTCTTGGAACCAGGACGTATTTTCTCGTAGTACTTGTCTGATCTGCCTGCAAAGCTAAATAGTAATCTTTCCAGCCAAGCACTGCCTTTCGTTCGTTATCTGTTATCGGTTCTTTCTCACCGAACGGAAGCTGCAGATAAGTCAGTTTTGAAGCAGTAATCCAACTTCCATCTATTAAATATTGCTCAGATGTAAATTCGCCTATAAAGTTGATCCCGTTTTCGTCCACACTCAGTTTATGATATCCGCCACGTTCTTCATATGGTAGTTCGATTGCATATTTCCCTGCCGGATATACCAGAGAAACCGTTCCTTCTTCCGGCCGATATGCATAAATATCTCCGTGTTGGAGTGATTCTAATGTATATATTCCATATGGCTCCAGCATAAAATATAATGTTCCGTCATATGCCCACAGTTCTTTTGCAGGAAGTTCAACCGCTAATTTAGTCTCGCCGTCTTTATATCTATAAATAAAATAGTCATCTGCTCGGTTTACAAAATAAACCGTACCGCTGTCATCCACCGCAAACAGGGAGGAATATCGATCAAATACCGATGTAGACATTCGATTTATTGCGTTATATTTCATAAGACTCTTTTTTTCATTTCCCAATTCTTCTTTCAAAACACGTTCCGGTATTCCCGTGATCACATTATCTTTTTTTTCTTCCTGAGGTTTAAAAATACCGGTGTTTGTCGGTTTCGGTGTCGGCGTCCCCATATTTCCGCCTTGACATCCGGCCATGCATACAAGCATCGCCATCCCTGCTGCAAATAAAATCTTCATATATGTCTGATCCTCCTTATTTTCTAATAATATTCCATCTGAAATCGGTGCACCTTTTTCTTAGGACACACAAATTATACATGATTCTTTTACCGATGAACATAGCGAAACTGGCACAAAATTATTTTTTCGAAAATTTTCGACATAATTTTTGCTCTGCTTTATAGACTTTGCTTTATAGACTTTGCTTTATAGCTATATATGCTATTTTTTACTTGTAGAATCCCGAAAATTTTGTTATACTTGTTATGTAAATACTTACATACTTTAATTGGAGGTAAAATATGGACTACTTAAATCAGTTTTCCTTGAACGGAAAAATTGCTTTAGTTACCGGTGCTTCTTACGGCATTGGATTTGCAATTGCCAGTGCTTATGCCCAGGCAGGAGCCACTATCGTATTCAATGACATCAGGCAGGAACTTGTAGACAAAGGTCTTGCGGCTTATGAAGAACTTGGTATCAAAGCTCACGGATACGTATGCGATGTTACAAACGAAGAACAGGTTACTGCTATGATTGACCGGATTGAAAAAGAGGTCGGTATCATTGATATCCTTGTAAACAATGCAGGAATTATCAAGCGGATTCCTATGTGCGAAATGTCAGCAGCGGAATTCAGACAGGTTATCGATGTTGACTTAAATGCTCCTTTTATCATGTCAAAGGCGGTCATCCCTTCTATGATCAAAAAAGGACACGGAAAGATCATCAACATCTGTTCCATGATGAGTGAACTTGGGCGCGAAACCGTATCTGCCTATGCTGCTGCCAAGGGCGGTCTAAAGATGCTTACAAAGAACATCTGCTCCGAATACGGGAAATACAACATTCAGTGCAACGGTATCGGACCTGGCTACATCGCAACCCCTCAGACGGCTCCTCTCCGTGAGATTCAGTCTGATGGTTCCAGACATCCGTTTGATCAGTTTATCATTGCAAAAACTCCTCAAGAACGTTGGGGAAACCCGGAAGACCTTTCCGGCCCGGCTGTATTCCTTGCATCGGATGCATCCAATTTTGTAAATGGTCATATCCTTTATGTAGATGGCGGTATCCTCGCTTATATTGGAAAGCAGCCGTAAATTCTCATTATTCTAAAATAGGGCAGGAGAAGGCAGACAGTGATATGCTCCCTTCTAGGTAGACAAGTGAAATAATAAAAACTTGTTACTTAGG
>CAZWCZ010000082.1:0-3619 GCA_964632165.1 uncultured Lachnospiraceae bacterium
GTAATCAGATAGAGGTTTTGAAGATACCAACCGACAGAGTAAGACGGTATTTCAAGCCAAACACCACTTACAAACAGATGGAAGATTATATTGTGAAAGCGTTGGAGCATTACACAAGGTATTTGAAAAGACAGAGGGACAGGGACAGCCGGTAAGCATTCTTTCTCGGCTGGTAACCGGCGGACAGTAATGTCCGTCTTTATTATTTTATGAAAGGATTTGAAGTGATGAACTATACAGAAAATACAAACAAGAAAAAACGAATTGTACCGAAAGGCAAGGTACAGATTATCGTAAAGCGTGAGTTTGTCGGAGAGAAAAGTTTAACGGATGTGTTCATTCCGATTATCTATGATGATATACGAAAGAAACTTGAAAACGGTGACACATTCGACTGCCCGACAAAATGTGCGTAAAATGTACGCACGGAACTACCGAAAAGAAATGAGCATATGGGAGGAATAACAATATGACAAATGAAAAGATTTATGATGTGGGTATCTACTGTCGGTTATCCAAAGAGGATGAAAAAGAACGCAAGGAAAATGACAGTATGAGCATTGAAACACAGAAATCCATTCTGTGTGACTTTGTGAGAAACAAAGGTTGGAATATTAAAAAAGTATTTGTGGATGACGGCTATTCGGGTACAAATTTTAATCGCCCGGCGTTTCAGGATATGATTAAAGATATTGAAAACGGACTGATTAACTGTGTGATTACGAAAGATTTATCCCGTCTCGGCAGAAATTATCTTGACTGCGGACTGTATCTTGAAGTGTTCTTCCCCGAACACAATGTCAGATATATTGCGGTAAATGACGGTGTGGATACCGTAAACAGAACGGGAATGGATATTACCCCGTTCAAAAATATTCTCAACGAAATGTACTCTGCGGACGTATCGGTTAAGATTAAATCGGCATACAGGGCAAGATTTAAGCAGGGAAAATTTATGGGGACTACTGCACCATACGGATACAGGAAAGACCCACACGACCACAATCATCTGCTTATAGATACCAATGTTTCTCATATCGTAAGAGAAATATTTGACCTTGCCATTGAGGGAAAGGGGATTGCGAAAATCCGTAAGCACTTGAATCAAAAGCATATATTAAGACCTGCCGCATATGCGGTAACACAGGGTGCTACCGGATTTGAAAGGTTCTTTACGGACGACGAGGAAAACCGTTATATCTGGTCGGAAAACAGTGTAAGGCAGATACTCCGCAGTCCGATTTATGCCGGGCATTTGGTAGGCTTTAAGAGGGTTGCCCCGAATATGAAATGTAAGAAAAGACCTTCGGTACTTCCCGAAGAATGGGAAACGGTTGAGAACACCCACGAAGCCATTGTGACACAGGAGGAGTTTGATACCGTACAGCGTTTAATGACCAGCCGCAGAAGAACGGCAAGCGAAAATCCCTTTGATAATGTATTCGCCGGCGTTCTGAAATGTGCCGACTGCGGATATGCAATGAGGGCAAGTTCCGCCAACCGCCGCAAACGCCCCGAACTGATAGACTGTATCCAATACACCTGTAACAATTACGGCAGATACGGGAATGTAAACTGTTCTTCACACTCGATTGAAGCAAGGGATTTATTCAATGCGGTTATCGAGGATATAAACTACTTTGCAAAACTTGCATCGGATGATGAAAAGGCTGTCCGGCTGTTGAATAAAAAACTGTCCGAAACAGATAAAAGCCAACTCAAAACCTTTGAACGTGAGGAACGGAAAATCAACAAAAGACTTTCGGAACTTGACCGTCTGTTTGCCGCCTTATATGAGGATAAGGTGTTGGAAAATATAACGGAACGAAATTACCTTATGACAAGCAAGAAGTATCAGGAAGAACAGCAGACTTTGGAAACGAGACTTTCGGAGATAACAGCAACTATTTCCGCAACAAAGGAAAAGGCACAGGGTATCAATGATTTTATCTCTACCATAAAAGCATATGACGGGATAACGGAATTGACTGCCCCGATTGTCAATTCGATTATTGATAAGATTACCGTTTCGGAGCGTAAACAATTTGAAGATGGTACAGTGGTACAGGAAATCAAGATTTTCTATAAATTCGTCGGCTATGTCGGCGAAGTACATATCACGCCTATGTTAAGGCGGATGGAGATAAAAAACAGAATATGCAATGTCTGTGGACAGGAATACACACCGAAAAGCGGCGTTGCGAAGTATTGTCCCGATTGCTCGGCAAAGATACACAGAGAGCAGTCCAACGAAAGCAAACGAAGAAGCCGGGCGAAAGCAAGACAGTCGGCATAACATCAAGACCATAGTGGAGAAATCTGCTGTGGTCTTTCTTCTCGGAATGTATTGTCCGCAAAATCTGACCGACAGACCTTGCCCAGCGGCTGGGGCGAATCGTCCGACAGGGCAATCAGAACCCGGAGGTTGAGATTTTTCGCTATGTGACAGAAAATACCTTTGATGCGTATTTGTATCAGTTGGTGGAAAACAAGCAGAAATTCATTGCCCAGATCATGACCAGCAAGGCTCCGGCCCGTGTCGCAGACGATGTGGATGAAACGGCTCTGAGTTATTCCGAGATCAAGGCCCTTGCCACCGGCAATCCGCTGATCATCGAGAAATGCAATCTGGATGTGGAGGTCAGCAAGCTGAATATGCTGAAAGCCAACCACTTGAACCAGCGATTTTCTCTGGAAAATCTGGTGTTACGGAAATATCCGGCAGAAATTGCCCGCCTGACAGAGTGTATTGCTGGCTATGAAAAAGATGTGGCAACGGCGCAGAAAAATCCAAAATCCTCAGAGAATTTCGTAGGTATGGAGATCAACGGCACCAGCTATTCTGAAAAGGAGGCCGCTGGCCGGGCCATCATCAATGCCTGCACCGAACTTCAAGACTCCCAGCCTGTCCATTTTGGACAGTACCGGGGCTTTGCTCTGTCTTTGCGGTACGATGCGGATACTACGGACTATAAGCTGACCATGAAGGGCGCACTATCCCATACGATCAGCCTGGGAGCTGATATTTATGGCAATATCACCCGCATAGACAATCTGCTGGATGGCTTAAGCAAGATACTTGCCATGAAACAGGAGGAGATGCACGACACCCAGACACAGCTTGCCAATGCAAAAGCAGAAATGGAAACGCCATTTGCAAGAGAAGCTGAATTGGCCGAAAAGGCAGCCCGCCTGAAAGAACTGAACATCCTGCTGAACATGGATCAGAAAGATAAATCCTTAATGGACGATACGCCAGATGAAAAAGTGCCGGAAAAAGTAAAACGGCGGGAGCAGGAACGATAAGAAAACCTTAAATATCCAGTCGTAAATTGTTCTTTTGTTGTTTATACTCCGTCCACAAACGATCCTTATGCTATATTTATGAAAGGTAACGGAAGCTGTGAGCCGCAGTCTTTCACGACCTGGATTCTTTTTTCTACCTCTCTTCTTTCTAATTAGGAGTGCCCACTGTTTCGTTGCAGTGGGCAGTTCCTGTTTCAAGGTATAGATTTTGTTTATCTGCATATAATTCTCAGAAGTATATGCAGATAGTAAACGATAGGGTTGATTTTCTGCATATAAAATGGTATAAATATATGCAGAAAGGAAGTGCATC
>CAZWCZ010000083.1:0-3386 GCA_964632165.1 uncultured Lachnospiraceae bacterium
ATGTAATGTGCTTTCGCACACATTACCTTGTTTTTGCCGTGGGCGGCTGCAAAGGCGCCGCCCGTATCGGACTTTTAGTTCAGCGTAATGGTGATCTTACCGATGTTCGTTTCAGTCGTATTGGAGCTATTCAGCTCGCCGGTAGGAACGAACTTGATGGTCTGGACTACCGCACCGGTTGTCGAATTGCCAACACCAATGGTCACTTCATTATTCGACACGCCGTTGCCGCTGAAAGTACCGCCGGTCACGCCGAGACCACTCGTAGGAGCAAAATTCAGCGTTGCTTTCACGCTCTGGCTGGAATGATTGGTAATGGTGATCTCGTCGCCACCCTTGGTGTCAACAGACCAGCCGGCAACGCTTGTCGTATCCCATTTGTGCGTGTCTACATTCCAGCTCTCGTTTGTTGCGGAGTAGGTAAACTTCATGTCACCCCACTTGATCTCAACCTTGTAGGCGTGAGTTTTGCTGCCTTCGGCATACTTTGCATAAACATCACGAGAGCCGTCGCCCTCGGGGGTGATGGTTGCGGCGAATGCACTCACGGACAGCGAGGACACCAGCAGAACCGCAACGATCATCAGGGAAAGAAATTTTTTCATTTTGTTATCCACCTTTCTCTTGGTTTGGATTTTGGAATTTGGGGTTTGGTATCTTTTCGTTTGGCTCCTTTGCCGCCAAGCAGAAAGATGAACATTATTCGTTGACCGTTACGGTAACGATAATTTCCGAATTGAGAATTGCTCTCTCGTCTGTTTCGCTGTTATACATATACAGCACGATCTTGCCGTCATAGCCGCCGACTTGCAGAATGTCTTTTGCACCGTCTGCAAGGTCAAGCTCGGTCACTCGGAAGCCGGGCTTGATGGCACCGGACTGGGCAATGACATGATCTTGAATGACGATCTCTGCCACAAGATACACGGTAGATTCGGCAGGATTGCCGATGAGGAAGGTCGCCTTGCCGTCGGACAGGTCAACATCTACCTCTTTGCTGTAAATCAGCGACATTGCACCGCCGCCTTCGGGAGCATCCAGCTTTTCGCCGCCTGTTCCCTCGATCTGCTCGGCGTTCTGCTCAGGGTCTTTTGCCGCATAGTCGGGGTCAAGCACCGGAGGAGCTTTGAACCACATTGCCCAAATGCCGAAGCACAGGGCGATGATGGCAATGAGCAGAAGTGCGGCAATGATGATCTTTGTTTTATGTTTGTTGAAAAATTCCACTTTTCAGCCTCCTTATTCTGTGGACAGGGTGACGGTGATCTGACCGATGGTCTTTGCCGTCTCGATGTACTCGGATGGCTCGTTGCCTGTCAGCTTGACTGCAACGGTCTTTGCCTGACCTGCAAGAACCTTTAGCTTCTTATCCTCCAACAGCACATCGTTTTCGGTGAAGCTGACGGATATGCCAAGGCTGTTGTCGGTAATTGTCACACCAAACTGAGCGTTGACATCCACATTGCCCGTATTGGTAACGGTCACAGTGCCGCAGCCATCGTCGGCTACATAGCCGCCGCCTTCCCATGTCATCGTATCGGTGTTCCAAGTACCCTTGTGGTAAGAGAAGCTCATATCCGTCCAAGTGATCGTCACCGATGCAACCTTATCGTTATAATACTGCGGATTTTGGGCGGCATCGTAGTACACCGTCAAGCCGGTGAAGTTCGGATATGCATCCGTACCGATGGTCTGTTTCCACACGCCCACGGAAGAATTGCCGTTGAGCAGCCATGCCAACTCGCCGCTTTCAAACTGTGTTTTGGTCTTGTTCTCACCGACGGAATTTGCGTTCGCCGTACCAGCCAGATAGAAACCGTTGGTCACAGAACCAGCCGTAGCACACAGCGTACCATAAGTGGTGATGCAGTTGGTCAAGGTACTGTCTGCACATTCACCGGCAATGCCGCCTGCCTGACCGTTAGATGTTGTAACGGTAATGTTGCCTGCGGTGAACACATTGGTCACGGTGGACTTGTGGATCTCACCGCCGATAACGCCGGAGCGAATGCCCTGTGTGCTTTCCACGGTGGCATTGATAACGCCGAAGTTTTTCAGCGTTGCACCGTAGGTGCGGCTGAACAGACCTGCTTCATAAGTGCTGGTCAGCTTGACATTCAGATTGCGGATCACATGGTAATTACCGTCAAAAGTGCCTTCGTAGCTGATGTTGTTGCTCTTGTCGGTATCGGAATGCTGCCCGATGGGTGTCCATGCTCTGTTTTCAAGGTCGATGTCCGCTTTCAGCACCGCATTTGCCGTGCCGTTGCCGTCATTTACAAAGGCTGCGAACCAGAAAAGCTGTCCTGCGTTGGAAATCTCGTACACGCCGTTGTTCAGTACAGCAGGCTGATAGCCGCCGCAGACAGTGCAGCAGCCGTCTTTGCCATAGCTTTCATGGATATGGAGATAGCCGCAAACGGAGCATTTGCCCGTTCTCCCTTTCCATACGTGATCGGTGCAGGTCACGCCGCAGGTGGTGCAGGTGGCATTCTCCCAGCTGCCGTGCGGGCAGTGGTAGCCGCAGTCATCACACACGCCGTCTGTCCAGCTTTCGTGGTCATGCGGGAAGCCGCAGTTGGAACAGCTTCCCGTTGCGCTGTCCCAAATATGCTCGGCGCAGGATGTAGCGCAGTAAATGCATTTGCCGCTCGCGCTGTCCCAGCCATGTTCGGTGCAGAGCTTGACCGTGCCCGCATTATCGCCCGAGACATCGGTGAGCTTGACACCCTTGCCGTTGCCGTCGAAGAAGGCGTATCCGTCTGCCAATATGGCGGCGCATGGTGCTGGTGTGGTGCTCTGTCCAACCTCAACACCCGTAAAAGTGCCGCCCGTGAGCTCCACTTCGTCGATTGGTATTCCGGCAACATAGAGTTTCCCGAATGTGCCGCCGCTGACATTCAGCTTGCCGCAGTTGCCAAATATCGCCCCGGCGCCCGAAGCCTTGTCAACATACACGGCATGGCTGCTTCCGATGAAAGTGCCGCCCGTGATATTGGCGGTGCCCTGCTTGACAGAGCCTACCACAGAGCTGCTGTCTTCCGTCGAAACGGAGGTAACATACACCGCATTTCCGCTCTCGCTCGTGAAACTGCCGCCCGAGATGTTCACCGTGCCCACGGTGGTAGTCGCGATCTTGCCGGTGTCGATCGAGGGGACATATGTGCCCTCGCTGCTCGATGAGCCGCTTCCGCTCGACGTGCCGGAATCGCCGGAGCTGCCGCTGACTTCGACCGCGTTGCCGCTTGTGGTGATATAATTGCCGCTTTGCACGGTCAGCGTGCCCGCGGTGATCTTAAACATTGTGGTGGAAGCGCTGACGGTATGCTCGCCGCCGATCAGCGTGATATTTGTTTTCGAGCTGCCGATCTCGATGCTGCTCGTGA
>CAZWCZ010000084.1:0-3369 GCA_964632165.1 uncultured Lachnospiraceae bacterium
CCGCTCAACATGCTGCCTGCGTATCCTCTCTCTCTTATTTACTATCTGATATAACTACCTGCGCTTTCGCACCGGTGATGCCTTGTATATGTCATCACTGCAAAATTGTCAACACTAAAAAGAATTTTTTTTCATTTTTTTGTGATTTTTTTATTAACAGACTGTTATTACTAGAATATATTACACAAAAATTTATTCACATCAATACATAATAAGTCTAAAAGACACCGATTCTTATGATTATACCCCTTTGTCGATTCTCAATTTATAGATTTCATATCATATACAACCCCTGAATTTAATGCCCCGATGAAATATCATCGGGGCATCACACGATAAAACATTTTCTTAATGAGTAACCTGTTTTGCTGCTGCAACAGCCGCCACATTAACTTTCGTTTGAGTTACTCCTCCGGCCTTTGATGATGCGGAAGCAACATTTAACAATCCGCGGTCTTTCAAGATTTTTCTGGCCAAATACCTGTCCTGAGCTTCTTTGGTTTTCTCGCCATCAGTTTTGCGAACCTCTGTATCTCTAAATTGAGGATCAGATATTTCATCAACTTTCTGCTGAGCACCCTCCACTTTTCGCTGCTCCAATATTTGCTGACGTTCTGCCTTTAGCCGAGAAACAGCTTCTTTGTTATTTTCATTAAAGCGCTTTGCTGCAATATTATAACAATCTAATTCCACTCTCTTTTTACAATAAGAATCCAACAGCTCATTGTATTTTACAATCCCAATATCCCTAAGTCTTTCATAGCGCTCAAAATTAGCCAAATCATTTAAACTGCGGGGTCTATCATCACGATGACTAAGACGTGCACCATCGTATCCATCCAACAATTCGCTAACATTTTCCACAAAACGATCATATTGTTGCATTATTTTCTTGTTTTCATCATCTGTTTTACTTTTTCCCGTAAATCTCTTTTTTAATTTTTCCGCAAAAGATAATTTTTTCAATACGGGCTTTGGTATATCTTTTCGATCGCTTTTACACAAGCAACAATTTTCCTCCATTATTTTAAATATCTCTTCCTTGTCAAATCCATATTCATATCCATATAAATTTTTACCACGCCTTTCATAAAATTTTGTTTGTTCATCTTTTGAGGCAAAAATTTCTTTCGCCAAAGTCTTTTTACTTGCCAAATAATCACACAGATCTATAGAGATAGACAAACCCCCCAAATCTTCTGTTTCTTGTCTACCGACATAATTGCTAAGCTCATACGTTAAAAAGACGTCACTTCCGGTTCTTAGATATTCGTGTTCTCGTCTATACCACGCATTCTTCAGGCTCTTTTCCTCAGAAGCGGTTAATTTTTTTATTTCATCGTCAGAATAACCTACACGAGAACCAACTTTGCTTGCTATTTCTTTTTCTAGCAGCTCTCTTTCTTCTCCGCGAAGACCAAAAGTACGAAAACCAGTATTACTATATACATCTAATTCACGAAGAACTTCCGCCTTAAGTTCCACTGCCTTTCTTATTTCAGCCTCTTTTCTCAGCATTTCATCCTCAGTCATCGTTCCTCTCCTTTGCAAAAATTATCCCTTTATAAAAAAGATAGCACATTTGTTGACTATAGTCAACACGAACTATTCGGCTTTGCTTTACACTCATAGATTGAACACTCTATGGAGTAAAAGTTTGACAAATCGATTAAAAAATATTGGCCAAAACATCCGCAAAATACGCAAAACAAAAAATATTCCTCAAGTTGACTTGGCCGTTGAAGTCGGAATTGATCGAGCCTATTTATCAGAAATTGAAAACGGTCGCACCAACACCACCGTTAACATTCTTTATGCCATTGCTGATGCGCTCAAAGTTGAAATCTCCGATTTATTTAAAACCCCAAATAACCTTTGACGTAAATCAGTTGCAATCTCCATTTTTTTCTTGAAAAATATCATTACTTTTGTATTATATGCGTCAGTTGTTTACAATATATATAGGAGGCTACAATAGCTAGAGAGAATACTAATGCGCCAGTACGCGATGATGACGGACCGCGCATTAACGAAGATATCAGAGTCAGAGAAGTTCGCTTAATTGACGAAAACGGCGATAACCGCGGCATTGTTTCCATTCAGGAAGCACTGAGAATTGCCGACAATGCAGGATTGGACCTGATTGAAATATCGCCGCAGGCTGTTCCTCCGGTTTGTAAAGTTTTGGATTACGGCAAATATAAATATGAGCTGCAAAAACGCAAAGCCGAAGCCAAAAAGAATCAAAAGATTGTCGAAATTAAAGAATTAAAACTGCGACCGATGATCGACACCCACGACTATGAAGTCAAAGTTAAACAAGCCAGGAAATTTCTGGGCGAAGGCAACAAGGTTAAATTCACCATGCGTTACAAAGGCCGCGAACTGAGCGCCAACGACATGGGACGCGAAATTCTGAACCGCCTGCTGGACGATTTGGAAGGCATTTGCAAACTTGAAGCCGAGCCAAAACTTGAAGGCAAGCAAATGATGATGATCGTTGCGCCGGAAAAATAATTTTTCAATAAGCAAAAAAGCCTTCGGATTCCGAAGGCTTTTTTCTTTGCTGTTCACCATTGTTTTTCAAAAAAATAGATTTCCAATCCCGACGCCGCACTGACAAGCTTCGCCAGATAATACTTTTCCTTATACAAAGCCTGCAGTAATTCTGCAAAATCGTTTGGATTTCTCCGCGATGCCTCAAACGGCGGCTCATAGCAAAAAGGAATACGCACGACGTATGAATACCGCCCGTCCCGAAAGTAATCGGTTTTTATGCCTTTACGAATAATATAATGCAGACAACCGTCTTTAACGGCGACAACAACCGCTTCTCTGCCTTTTTTATCAGCCGCTGCCTTCAGTTGAGCCTTCGCCTTATTCAGATAATAGCTTTCGGGAAGAGAAAACTGCGCCCGGACAGGAGCCCATACAAGCAACAAGAACAGACTGCTTAACAACATTTTGTTTTTCATAGCACAATAATTTTAGATGTATAACAAAGGATAAGTCCTTTATACATCCCCTGCTTCCGATTGACAAGCAAAATCCTCTGCAAAACGCAAATATAATAATGGTAATTCGCGCACACCTTATTATATTGGAAAGCATGATGAAAGAAACAGAAAAATTAACGGCTGAAGAAGCCGCGCGCGAACTTGAATATCTCGCAGCCGAAATTGCCCGAGCCGATTCGGCCTATTATCAGCAGGACGATCCTTACCTCAGCGATGCTGATTATGACCGTCTCAAACACCGCAATGCCGACATTGAAGCCCGTTTTCCGCATCTGGTGCGCGCAGACAGTCCGTCCAAACGAGTCGGCGCCGCCGTTAAAAGCGGCTTCTCTAAAATTGCCCACCGTTTTCC
>CAZWCZ010000085.1:0-3294 GCA_964632165.1 uncultured Lachnospiraceae bacterium
AACAACCTTCTTAAGCCCGCCGACGGACGTGCCGTCACCGTTCCTTCCCAGGATATGGTTCTCGGTTCCTACTACCTTACAACGGTCAAGTACGGAGAACCCGGCGAGGGCAAGATCTTCCGCAACTATGACGAGGCAATTATGGCTTATGCCAACGGCGAGCTCGGGCTTCACGCTCCTATCGCCGTAAGATATACAAAGCTTATCGACGGCAAGGATCAAACAAAGCTCATAGGCGTTGAGACGGTTGAAGACGAAAACGGAAATAAGATAACGAGAGTTATGAAGAATGATCAGAGTGTTACTCTCGGACGTCTTATCTTCAATGAACCCCTTCCTCAAGATCTCGGCTTTGTTGACAGAAGTGATCCCGACAAGCTTTTTGACCTTGAGATCGCTTTCGTTACGACGAAGAAGAAGCTCGGTCAGATAGTTGACAGATGTATAAAGACACACGGCTCGGCTTGCACGGCTACCGTCCTTGACTACATCAAGCAGATCGGTTACAAGTATTCCACTCGCGCGGCGATCTCTATATCGGTATACGATATGACCATCCCGCCCGAAAAGAAGGAGCTTATTGCCGCCGCTCAGGAGCAGGTCGATGAGATCTCGGCTTATTACAACGAAGGTGAACTTTCGGAAGAAGAGAGATATACCTCCGTCATAAAGGTCTGGGAGGACACGACTAACAATGTTACCGCCGCACTCCAGAGAGGCTTTGACCAATTCAACCCGATCAAGATAATGTCTGATTCGGGAGCCCGTGGTTCCATCGCTCAGATGAGACAGCTGGCGGGTATGCGTGGACTTATGTTTGCTACAAACGGACGTACGATGGAGATTCCGATTAAGTCAAACTTCCGCGAAGGTCTTAATATTCTCGAGTACTTTATCGGTGCAAGAGGTTCTCGTAAGTCACTTTCCGATACGGCTCTCCGTACGGCAGACTCCGGATACCTCACAAGACGTCTCGTTGACGTATCCCAGGAAGTCATCATCAGAGAAGAGAAGTGCGATACCACAAGAGGTATCTGGGTAAGCACTATCACAGAGGGCAAGGACGTTGTAGAGGAGCTCAAGGAGAGACTCAACGGACGTTATACCATGGGCGCCGTTATCGATCCCCGTACGGGAGAGGTGCTTGTTGAGGACGATGTACTTCTCGGCGACAGCGAAATCAAGAAGATACTTGATGCAGGTATAGAAAAAGTCTATATCCGCTCCATACTCACCTGCCATTCAAGACACGGTATATGCGCACATTGCTACGGCTCTGACCTGGCTTCGGGCAATATGGTCAATGTCGGTGAAGCAGTCGGCGTTATCGCGGCGCAGTCAATCGGTGAACCTGGTACTCAGCTTACGATGCGTACCTTCCACTCGGGCGGTGTTGCGGGATCCGATATCACTCAGGGTCTTCCCAGAGTTGAAGAGATTTTTGAAGCAAGACCTCCCAAGAAGACCGCTATCATTTCAGAGGTCACGGGACACGCTTCCATCGGCTTCGGAGAGACAACAAGCGTACACGTTATCACTGTCACTCCGGATGACGGCAGCGAGGAAAAGAAATACAACGTACCTTATGGTATGAAGCTCAGCGTTGCCGAGGGAGACTACGTCGAAAGAGGTCAGGCTCTTACGGAAGGCTCCAAAAATCCTGCGGATATTATGCGTATCAGCGGCATCGATGCCGTTTATGAATATATCATAAAGGAAGTACAGAGAGTTTACCGTTCACAGTCTGTTGATATCAACGATAAGCATATCGAGATCATTGCACGTCAGATGACAAGAAAGATAAGGATCGAGAATCCCGGTTCTTCCGAGCTTCTTACAGGCACTATCGTCGAGGTCACGGCGTTTGAGGATGAGAACAAAGCTATCCAGGCAAGAATGGATGCCGGCGAAAAGGATCTTGAATTTGTCGAGGGCAGCCCGGTTCTTCTCGGTATCACAAAGGCGGCTCTTCAGACCGAATCCTTCCTTTCGGCAGCTTCATTCCAGGAGACCACGAAGGTTCTTACCGAAGCGGCTATCAAGGGTAAGGTTGACAATCTTCTCGGTCTTAAAGAGAACGTTATACTCGGTAAGCTCATTCCCGCGGGTACGGGTCTTGGAATCTACCATAACGTCGGCGTTAAAGCAAATGACGTTGAGCAGGCAGCAGATGCCGAGTGATATCGCATAAATAAACACAAAATGTTATAATTATTCATCGGAAGCATATGTGCAAAGTCGGTACCTTGCACGTATGCTTCCGTTTGAGGTAACGCCGAAATATTACATTCGAGCGGTCTCTTGTTGAAAACGCCGTTTTTAAAAGTTTTAAGAAATTTCAAACTTTTTTGAAGCACGTATACATTGCGTATTTTTACAAAAACAATAAATCGCAAGGCTGTGATTTGTGCAAAACGGAGAAATTTTGACTTAAAAACTATGCGTATTGACAAATTGACGGAATAATGCTATAATATAGCGTATTATGTATAAAGACATAATGCGTAAGAAGGATACTTTTATGCAAGAAGCGTATATCGCTTTTTGTGTATTCGTATATAAACATTAAAACACTTAAATTTCAAAGAAGGAGGAAGAACAAGAATGCCAACATTTAACCAGCTTGTAAGACAGGGTCGTCACGACAAAACTTATAAGTCCAAAGCTCCGGTGCTTCAGAAGGGCTTCAACACCATCAACAATGCACCTACGGATCAGAGCTCACCTCAAAAAAGAGGCGTGTGCACAAAGGTTTCCACAACAACACCTAAGAAACCTAACTCCGCACAGCGTAAGATTGCGAGAGTAAGACTTACAAACGGTCTTGAAGCAACAGTTTATATCCCCGGTATCGGACATAACCTTCAGGAACACTCGGTAGTCCTCATCAGAGGCGGAAGAGTACGTGACCTGCCCGGTGTACGTTACCATATCATCCGCGGCACACTTGATGCTCAGGGTGTTGCAAACCGTTTGCAGAGCCGTTCCAAGTACGGCGCAAAGCGTCCTAAGAAAAAGTAATTTTTCACAAAAACGCTTCGGATAGAATATCCGTAAAAATGTTCGCTGAGCGAACAAAATGGGTAGACAGCATAAAAACGTTTGACCGTTTGATGTTTAAGTACAGTTTTAATGTTTATGTACCGACCGTCAGCGAGTCACTTACGAAAGAAATGCTTTCGAGTACCTATGAGATCATTTAATATTGATGAAGGAGGGAAGTACAGTGCCGAGAAGAGGTCGTATATCCAAAAGAGACGTATTGCCGGATCCGTTGTATAATTCCAAGCTTGT
>CAZWCZ010000086.1:0-3217 GCA_964632165.1 uncultured Lachnospiraceae bacterium
TCGGCTACGACTCCGAGTCCAACTGGTTCATCACCATGTGCGAGCAGTACGGCTCTCCCTACACCTCCGCAACGGGTACGAAGTATCTCTTCAACAACGATCAGAACAAGGCGTTCGTTAAGAGATTTGCAGAGTGGTACTACGAGGGCTACGTAACAACTCAGGAGATCTACGGTGCATACACCTCCGGTCTTTTCGTTGAGTTGGATAAGTCCAAGGCTCACTCCTATATGTGCATCGGTTCTTCCGCAGGTGCTTCTCACCAGGTTCCCAGCGGAGAGGGCGCATTTGAGGTAGGTATTGCTCCTATTCCTCAGGTTGATGCTTCCAACCCCAAGGCTATTTCTCAGGGTCCCTCGCTTGTTATCCTTAACAGCGAGAACAGACAGGAAAATATCGCTGCATGGCTCTTCGTTAAGTATCTTACTACTACCGTTGAGTTCCAGGCTGAGTTCTCCATTGCTTCCGGTTACATTCCCGTACTCCAGTCCGTAATGCAGAACGAGACCTACAAGAACGAGTTCCTTGACAAGGCTAACGGCACCACCGGTGTTACGGCTCTCGCAGTTAAGGTCGGTCTTGAGCAGAAGGATTCTTACTACGTTTCTCCCGCGTTCAACGGTTCGTCCACTGCACGTGATGAGGTCGGTAAGCTTATCCAGAACATTCTTGTAAACTACGCAAGCCACGTTTCTAACTGATAAATCTAACAGTTAAAATATCACCAATCAATAAAAATGAAAGCAAGTTTTAGAATATTAACAGTCGTTCTTCTCCTTGCGATGACGCTCTCGGCGTTGGCAGGCTGTAATCTGCTCAATCCCCAACAGAGCACCACGACAACTACTACAACGACTACCGTAACCACGACAAAGAAGCCTTCCGTTACTACAACGACAACGAATAAGGACAACGGGGACGATAATCCCCCTTCTCCCGACGATTTCGTTGATTACGTTGCAAAGGTAAAGCTTGATTTTACCTCGGACAGACTCAGACAGGAGGTTACCGTAAAGCAGTACGTTGACGGAGACACGACACACTTTAATGTTCCTAAGACGATCGCGGCAAACGGTGTGTTGAAGGCAAGATATCTTGCCATCAACACACCCGAGTCCACGGGTACTATCGAGGAATGGGGCAAGGCAGCCTCCAAATTTACGAGATCCAAGCTCGAATCGGCGGTTTCTATTATCATAGAGAGCGACGACGGTAAATGGAATCTCGACTCCACGGGAGCAAGACATCTCGTTTGGGTTTGGTATAAGTCCTCCGAATCGGAGGATTACCGCAACCTGAATCTCGAGCTTCTTCAGGAGGGACTTGCAATTGCGTCCAATTCCGCAAACAATTCCTACGGCGATTATTGCGTAGCTGCGATCGATCAGGCAAAGGCATATAAGCTTTACGTATATTCCGGCGAGAAGGATCCCGATTTCTTCTACGGCGAAGCCATCACGGTATCTCTCAAGGAGGTTGCTACCAACCCCGCAAAATACAACGGCAAAAAGGTGGCTTTCACCGGAATGGTTTCCAAAAACGACGGAAGCAGCATTTATATGGAGGAATACGATGAGGAAACAGGAATGTACCTTGGTATAACCTGCTATATGGGCTTCAATCTTTCCGGTAAGGGCAAGGAAATTCTTTCAGCCGGAAACGTCGTTATGATGGTCGGCTCGGTACAGGAGTATAACGGCTCCTATCAGATTTCCGATCTTAAATATAACATAATGAGACCGAAGGATCCCGAAAACTTCCAGCTTATAAGCACGGGCGGCACTCCCGCATTCACACTCGTAGATGCGAAGACGTTCCTTACCTCCAAGCGTTCTGTTACCATTATAGGTGAGTACGACGAGGAGACCGAGACCTATGAGGAAACGGTCGAGGAATGGACTTACGCAAAGCTTGCCTTGAACACCTCCATTGAGATGAAGGGACTCAAGGTTACGAGCGTTTACACAACCGACAACGGCGGAGGCAGCGACGGAGCTATGACTCTTACCTGCACCGTTGACGGTATGACCATCACGGTAAGAACCGAGGTTCTTCTCGTAGACGGTAACAGAGTTACAGAGGATTACTTTAAGGGAAAGACTATTGACGTTAAAGGAATCGTCGATTACTTCAACGGTAGCTACCAGATAAGAATCTTCTCAATCAATGACGTAGTTATTAAGTAATTACAAAAACTATAATAAGGAGTTATTATGAAAAAAGTATTAAGTCTCGTACTTATCGTCGTTATGTGCCTTTTTGCGTTGACGTCGTGCGGTCTTATTGACAAGATCACAGGATGGTTCAACCCCACAACAACGACAACCACTACTCCCCCCACTCCCGCAACCGCTGCAGAGAATGCAAGAGATTATCTCGCCGGTCTCTACAACGGCTACCTTGACAACAACAAGACCACAGCCGACTTCGAGCTTCCCAGTTCTTTCCCCTTTGGCGGCGGCACGGTAACTGTTGCTTGGACATCTACCAATGATCAGATCACTTTCGTTCCGAAGGAAGGCAAAGAGGATACAACTGTTGTTGTTACCCTTCCCGAGAGAGGCGAAAATGACATCGAATACACCCTTACCGGTGTAGTTACAGCTGCAGACGGCACGACCGCTCAGCTTTCCTACGATCTCGTAGTTCCTAAGATGGCTCTTACCACCTACGACGAGTACGTAGCAGCGAAAACCGGCGACCTCATCACCGCAGAGGGCGTTGTTGTCGGTATTTGCAGCAAGGCAACCGGCTCCAGCTCCAACAGCATCTACTTCCAGAATGCTGACGGCGGCTTCTACGCTTACAACCTTGACGATGAGCAGATGACAGGCGTTGAGGTAGGTATGACTGTTCGCGTAAGCGGTACTAAGGATACCTACATCGGCACTTACGAAATCATGAGCGGCAAGGTAACTATCGTTAGCACGGAAAAGACCACAGTAACTCCTGCTGATTACACGGAGTTTGTTAAGAATGCGGCTGATCTTGGCGACGCTAACCTCGTTGGCAAGCAGGCATTCCTTGTAACCGTTAAGGGCGTAACCATTATGGAAGCTGACGAATCCAGCGGCTACTACTACTTCCAGCTCGGCGAGCAGAAGGTATATCTCAGAATATCCTCTTCTAACAACCCCTGCACTAAGGAAGACCTCGAGGCAATCAAGGCGGCTCACGCAGCTAACTTCGGTAACACCTGCGACGTAACCGGACTTGT
>CAZWCZ010000087.1:0-3102 GCA_964632165.1 uncultured Lachnospiraceae bacterium
TAGGAGGTGATACCCATTTTAGACTGGATTTTTGAGGGTATCGTCAATTGGGTTGCAAGCATTGTCTCGCAGCTTTTTGATGCCGTATCCGGCTTGTTTCTGGACACACTGGGAACGGATATGACTGCAATGGAGGAATATTTTCCCTTTGTGGCCAAAGCTTACAGCGTTATGCAGGTAACCGCCTGGGCCTTGCTGATCCTGATCGTCGTCTGGCAGCTATTTCGTGCCTTTGGTGGGCCCATTACAGAAGCAGAAAATCCATGGCATCTTGTGGTACGAGGTGCCATTTTTGCGCTTCTGATTGGATATGCCAAACCCATCTTTTTGACCTGTCTGGAAATTGCCCGTGCCCCCTACACGTCTCTCATGGAGTTATCTATGGGTGCAGAAGATTTTACTTTTGCAGGTGTGGAGCAAACACTCACAAATGGTTTGACGACTTTGGTATCCGCTGCCAGCGTGGTAGGCCTCATTTTGATCCTGATTCTGGAAATTGCACTGGGCTGGAACTACTTCAAGCTCCTTCTGGAAACAGTGGAGCGATATATCGTGGTCGGGGTACTGTGCTATACCTCTCCCTTAGCCTTCTCCGTCGGCGCATCCAAGGCAACGAATAATGTCTTTCGTTCCTGGTGCCGAATGGTGGGTTCTCAATTGCTGCTTCTGGTGATGAATGTATGGTTCTTACGAGGATTTGCTTCTTCTATGGGCCAATTCATTGGAAATGGTGGCGCATTGTCAAACGGTAAGGGAAGCATTTTCCTTTGGATGTTTTGTGCGCTGGCCTACCTGAAATGTGCCCAGCGTTTTGACAGCTATCTGGCCTCCATCGGCATGAATGCTGCGCAAACGGGTTCCAGTATGGCTACAGAAATGATGATGGCCGCACGGGTCATATCCGGTGCCGGAAATACCGCCAGATCTGCTGGCAGTGTCTTTGGCCGTGCCGGTGGAAACGCCACCGCTACCGGAACTGGGGCGGCAGTAAACGGATTTGCCGCCAGCTTTGCTTCCCGGTTCAACCCCAATTCCTACGTTCGGGATGCGGTTGTTGACGGTGGTACCCGCATGGGTTTCAGCGGCGGTGCAGGCGTGGTTGGCCGTGCCTTTGGCGGTGTTGCTGCCAGAAATGGTGCGACATTGAATGGGGATTCCATTTCGTCTGTTGCAACCAGGATGCCCAATGCCTCCGGTGCAATTGCCGGTGACATTGCAGATCGTAGTCTCGGCAACTATATGCCCCATATGCAGGGCTTCCAGTTGCAAGGCACGCAAATCACCGGCGGCCATATCAGCACAACTGCCACAACCCCGGACGGGAAGCAGTCCTCTGTGGATCTGTGGAATGCTTCGCAATTCGAAAAACCGGAAGTTCCCCACAGCGTTGTCACCGCATCGGATGGCAGCCAGTGGTATCAGATGGCAAGCGGCGATGGTCGTGGCGCTTTCTATGATGCACCTGTGTTCCATGGCACTACTGCGGATGCTGCTGAGAATATTTCCGGTGCAGAAGTGCAGACGGCCGACACCTCTCTTACCTACGAAGGAATGGACACACAACCTGGTGCGGCGCCATTCCCCGGCGGAGAAACACTACTGCCTACCGCCGATATGCCCGACGGCACAGCACTTTCTGGGGACAGCATGGTTGTACCGCCCGATATGGGTGCATTCCCTGTATCTGACGGTTCTGTGGAATCCAGCGGATTCTTCCATGGAGAAAACGGAGAAACTCCTTCGGACACCTATGCAGATCCTGCCATCGGTGTCCATCCCATTGGGCCAGTACCCGATTCCGAAAGTGCGGCCTTTGCAAATGTGCAGGATGGCACACCCTTTGCCGGAGCCATTCCCGGCCAATTTGCTGCCGGTGTGGCAGAATCCCCGGATATCTCCGGAAACGCACAACAGAATGCAGACGCCAATGTGTATTCGGAAGCACCTTTGGTGGCCGCTACATTCCCCGGTGCTTCGGAAGGAACCATGCTGCGCACCGTTGGAGAAGGCGTTATCGAGGCCAGCTCCCCGGATGGAGGCAACACTTTGTGGTACAACAGTGCCTTCTATCAGGAGCCGGATGCTCCCCACAGTACCATGGAAGCAGCCAACGGCGTACAGTGGTATGCCATGCAGCAGCAAGCGGATGCGCCTCAGTTTGAAGCCGGCGATGCAGCAGATGCCTATAACAAGGCGGCATTTCAGAATTTTATGCCCGGTTATGAAATACCTGTATCCCACGTCGATGGGGAACATCGGCAAGATGGACACTTTGAAGTGCGCCATGGGGATGGATCGGGTACGAAATTCTATGACACAGCTCGGTATGCCGCACCCCGTGGTGATTACCAAGTCTACGAGGATGCCAAGGGTAGCCAGTGGTACGCTATCCGTGGCGAAGCCGCCGTGGAGCGTAAGCCTGTTTACGAAAACGGGAAACCCGTATATGATGGCGAGAAACTTCGCACCGTTAACGTGGAGACCGTCCGCTACAAGCAGACCCCAGCCCGTTTTACCGAACCGGAAAAGCGTGGCGATATTACCCGCAAACCCCCAAGAAGAAAAATGTAACCAGACGGCCATGATTGCAGTTTTGCCAATCATGGCCGTTTCTCTATCCACCAACGGAGGTGATCCCAATAGAAGAACCTGCAAAGCAGCAAATCGGTGATGGTTCGGACGACTATGGCAATGCAGCCAGGCAAGCAGTACAGGCCGCCAGGCAACTATCCCAGGAAGCAGCGACCCAAGGCGCAACAGCGACAGCCAATGCAGCCGGAGCCATGGTGCAGGCCAGTGTAGAAGGCGGCAAAGCCGTTGCAGAAATTGCAGCCGGAACCGCCGCCGGTGGCCCCTGGGGTGCCATTCTCTCTGCCGCATGGTCCATGCGACATACCCTGTTTAAGGTTCTCATATGTATCTGCCTGTTTCTGCTGATCATCGTCATACTGATCTGCTCCATTCCCAGCATTGTTCTCGACAGTGTGTTTGGTCTCAATGGCATTCCACCAGAAGATGGTGCCACACTGGAGACATCCTATGCCGATATGTCTGCTGCGGTCTCCGCCGTCATTGAAGCAGGATATGATAAGTCTTTGGCCA
>CAZWCZ010000088.1:0-3073 GCA_964632165.1 uncultured Lachnospiraceae bacterium
ATCGGGTATCATCCTTTCTCAAAACATCTGTCTTGCTTCGGTTCTCCCTTTGTGTCTATATCTTAGCATGGATATTTTTATTTTTCAAGGGGGAATGTTTCACATAAAGATACATACGTCTTTGTGTAAAACACAGATTTTCCTCCGCCCCGGCCATTGCCCCCTTGACTTTCCACCGCCGGCGTGTTATAGTGGTTGTGTTGGGCGCAGTTTTGCGCCCATTTTTCTTTTGTCCCCCCAACCATCGCTAATAAGAAGAACACTGGCGCAGATCGTCACGTTCCCCTGCTCCTTGCAAGGAGATACTTCCGCAAACTGCACACAAAAGCCCCCATAAGAAACAGCTGGCTGTCTCTTATGGGGGCAATGTTATGGTGTCCCGGTGGACGCGCTTACTTGACGAACAAACCGAAGATCAGAATGCCGTAGGATATGTAAGATGCATCCTCCATGGTCGGCTCCATCAGACCCGTTTCCAGATCGATGGTGTACAAGGTCGCTTGGCCACTCACGCCGTCCCAGTTGTAATTCCATGTTTCGGTCATGTCACGCACGACATAGGCCAGCCCCGTCACGGGATCGACCACGAAGCCAACGGAGGCATCCGCTTCGCCCCAGAGCGTTCCGAGGTCGGCAATGTATTGTGCTTCATAGTAGTCCCCGCTCAAATCGACCGACATCAGCGTGGAATACGCGCTATCGATGAAGTACGCCTTTCCCTCGTAAACCGTCAGGTTCGCGGCGAAATAGTACATCTCACTCAGGTCGAGCAGCAGCTCGGAAACCATGCCCGTTTCGGGATCGATCTCGGCAAGGTAGTTCTTATCCTGATAGCCGTCCTCATCGTAGAGGATCACGGCCGCATACAGCTTTCCGCTGTCCCACGCCAGATCATGGATCTTCACGGTATCCTGCGCGTCAACATATTCACCGATGTTCCAGTCATAGCGCACAACGTCGATCTTCTGTTCCGAAACGCCAACGCCAACATAGGTGCGCTCAAAGGTTTCGGGGTCGATGGTGTAGAAGTAGCCATCCTCATCGTAAGCGTAGATCGTCGTGCCCGTATAGACGGCCGCCTTGATGGCGGGCTCACCGTCCTCATCGGGACGCAAGGGCGTGACATCGGACGTACTGCCCGCGAGGAAGGAGATCCATTGACGGTTGCTGTAATCGTAAGCAAAGAAGGTACGCTCGGTATCCGAAACGGTGACGGCACATTCAGCGCTCTGACCGGCGGCGTTCGTTACGGTCACAGTCGCCTTACCCTCGCCCACGGCGGTCAGCTTGCCGTTCTCTACCGTCACAACGGAGTCATTGGAGGATGTCCATGTCAGGCTCTGATCGACAGCTGCAACGCTGACGGGAAGAACAACGGCATCCATCGTCATTTCGCTGCCCGTGATCATAAACAGGCTCTTTTGCAGCAGCACGCCTGTGGGCTCGACCGTTTCAGGAACGGTGGGTTCGGTCTCGGTCGGCCCATACAGCGCGGCGATCTGCGCAGCGTTGCCGATCTTGGCAGAAACGCCGCTTGTCGGGTCGATCACGCACAATGTGCTCGTTCCGTCATCATCGATCTGTGCCCAGTAGATCATGCCCGTTTCCGCGCTCCAAGTCATCGACTGCTGCCCACTGCCAGCGTCCGTGCAGAGGTAGGTAACATAGTAGGTTTCGCCGCTTTGTTTATCGGCAATGTAGAGGCAGTCATAATCTTCGGAAATGACATACATCGTGCCCTCGTGATCGATCGTCATAGCGGCGATCTTCATGCCGGTCTCGGCCACGGCGGACATCTTGCCGGTCTCAATATCGAACTGCACGAGCGCGCCGGTGTACTTACCGCCCTCGGCGATGCCGTAGAGGGTGCCCGTGGTGTAGTCAAACGCCATATCACGGATATTGACATTGACTTCCGCCAAGGTCGTCACGCTGTAACCGTCTTCAATGTCCACGCGGACGAAATAACGCTGCCCGTAGTTATCGCTGAGATCCATGGCAATACCGTAGATCATGCCGTCATAGTAGGTACCGGCCAGCAAGCTCATATCGAAATCACCATAAGCAACGATGTCCGCAGTACCCGGGAAAGCATCGGAAATACGGATCCACTGATCCTGATTGCCCGCGCCATCGTTTATCATATAGCCGCCAAGTTCGCCCACGGACGCGATGACCCGAACGGGGACGGTGCACACATAGTCCATCGCCTCGATCGTAACGGTCAGCTCGGTCTCGCCTGTGGAAATGCCGGTGATGAAGCCGAATTCATCCACGGTGGCGACGGAAGTATCGGCGATCTCGTAGTGCGCCTCGACTACCGCGTTCCACGGTTCAATGGAGAGGTCGGCATCGACCGTCGCGCCGATGGGGATCAGATAATTTTCGGGAAGTTCTGCCCATTCAGGCTCGGCAACGGGTGCTTCCGGCTCACTCTCAGGCACGGAGTACAGTGCCAGGAACTGAGGGAACATGGTTTCCACGGAACCGACAGTCCCCAAATTGACCACCTGCACCTGAGAGAGGGTGGACGGATGTGTCCAGAGCAGTTCGCCGTCATCATTTGTCCAGTACAGACCGCCGTTGGTCATGGAATAGTGGAGCGCGCCGTAGCCGTATACAGGATAATCACTCAGATCCGCCGTCTGCTCCACCGTAAGCCAATCCCACTCGAAGGAGCATTTCAGCAACTGCGTCTGAAGCGATTTGCTGTTGCGGGAAATAAAGTAGAAGTATCCGTCCAAGTCAATGGCCACGCTGCAAAGAACCGTGCCGAAGCTGTATTCATCCAGCTCCATCACTTTCTGCACCTTGCCGTTCATCAGGTTCACACGCACAAGGCTACTCGTCTGTGCGCCGAACCCGTCGAGCTTCATCTGCACACCGTACATATAGCCGTCCGTGTAGTTGAACGCCATACCCATCAGGGGATCGCCGATATTGCGCAGCTTCACGCCCTGCAGGGTTTCGGGGTCCAGTCGGTACATATTGCCATCGTAGCTGCAAGCGTAGACGTAGCCGTCATGGTAGGCCGCGGCGCTGAAGTAGTTGCCGTAATAAGCGGTATCTTCCA
>CAZWCZ010000089.1:0-3043 GCA_964632165.1 uncultured Lachnospiraceae bacterium
TTCTTCGAAAGGCTCTGTACCCAGTTCTCTGGTCAGCTTCTCCCTGGCAAGTTCATATTTTGTCTTTTCCGCAGAAATGGTTTTTGCAAGGGTTTCTAACGTTTCTACGCTATCAGCCCCATATTTGGCAAGGATATTCTCCGATATTGCTTTCTTTTCTTTGATTTGATTTTCGATAAATGCCACATCTACATCCGCCGGAGATAACTGCATCTCCATGACGCCGGGGACGATGATCTTGACTGCTTCGCCAACAGCCGCCACACCGTCGGTCAATTCCACTTTCTCGCCCGTGCGAACGGAAACGATCTCAATGGCGTGACCGCCAAACATCTCAATGGCGGCATTCAAATTCATACCGCACAGCTTGTTTTCCAGCGATGTAATGGATCGTTGTGCTGCTTTCACCTGCTGGATCTCATCATCTTCCGGCCGTTCTGCATTGACCAGCGACATATCGATGGCATTGACCTCGTCAACGATTCGTTTCACTTTTTCGTATTTGTCCAGCGTTGTGCGTGCATTCTGTTCCGTCTGCAAGGCCCGTGCCTGCTCCAACTTCTGCTCCAGCACCGGCCAAAGGGAAAGGATATCCGTCAGCTTCTGCTTGTCCTTTTCGATTCGCTCGATTGTTTTTCTGCGTTCGCTTTGAGCCTCCAGCTTTCCTGCGAACTGATTAAACTTGTTGTATGCTTCTTCCGCCGCTCGGGCCGCGCGATCTGCTTCTGCAAAGGCTCCGGCCGTTTGATCTGCCTTCTTTTCCAATTGGTCAATTTCTTCAAGTGCTTCTTGGGCATCTTCCATTGCATAGTAAGACTTTAGAAGTACATCTTTTTGGGGATCCTTTTCCGCAACGCTCCATCGCCCTGCTTTGCGCACCGGCATTTCTCTGTCGAAATCCCAGTGTTTTCCGGCGATCTCGTCAATTTTCGCCTGAATTGCCTGTTCAACCGCATCCATGGATACGCCGTCGCTTTCTGCAAAAGCCAAAGAAACGACTTCGGAAAGTTCCTTCTTTACATCTATCTTTTTGGATACACCCAGCAAACTCTGCAGAGCCTCATCCGTATTTCTCTGAGAAGAAAACAGCAGTTCGGAATACACACCTTCTCCGTAAATCAGGACATCTTTCAAAATCTCATCGATTTTTTCTGATCTCGCACCGATCCGTCCGGTGTAGAAAGGGTGCATCGCGCATCTGCGCCCCATTCCTTGCTCAGTGTATAGGTTCCGTCTTCTGTCTCCAATACCACTTTTCCGTCTACAAAATCCGCTGTGGATCGCCCACCTTTTTTACCGGCAGGGAAATACAATTTCTTAAAATCTTTATCTGTTCTTGCATCGAGCTTCGCATTTTGAAAGAGCGTTCTGGAAAGCAGATTTACCATGGTACTCTTGCCGCTTTCGTTTTTTCCATAGATCACATTTAAGCCATCGGAAAGCTTAACACTTTTGTCCCGAATTCCGGCAAACTGTTCACAGGATACATTTTTGATCTTCATATTATTTCTTCTCCTTCAGTTCTTTCAGCATCTCATATACCATCTGTGCTTCTTTGGGCTGTTCGATCAACTCCAGCAGGAATTGTGCCGAAAAAGAGGTTTCCGGAAACTCGCTTTCGATCAGTTCCCGTGTGATCAGCTTGCTCAGTGCATTATCATTGACCCTGCTTTCCATAAACCGATCCAGATATTTTTCTGCGATCCGCATCCGATCTTCATATTCATCCATGGTGACTGCACCGGTCAGGATCAGATCAACATAGCTTTCGTCTGCAAAATCTTCCAGTGCTCGGCAGATCTGCTCCTCCATATTTCCGGCCGTACAGGCCACCGTCAGGCGATGGAACCGCATATTTCCCGAAACCACTTTCTTGGCGGACACTTTTTTGCTGCTATCGATTTTAATGATGAAGCATTGTCCCTCGGTGTTGCAGCTTACATCGGTCTGTACGTGAGTGCCTGCGTTGAATATTTTTCCGCAAGTTGCAAATTTTTCGGTCAGATTTTTAGGGAACGGGACATGGGTATGTCCGATTAGCCACGCATCCACCGGAATACTTTCCAGTTCATCCCGTCTCATAAGGAAATACTGGCCCTCGTTGTCGATGGTCTCTCCCTCCACCGCACCATGGGCAATACCGATGCGGTAAGTGCCATCGTCGGGAATGTCCTGCTCTCGGATCCAGCCTATATTGTTTTGCCCCGGTTCGGAATGCAGAGATGTACACAACGCCGGATATAGGACTACTTTTTCATCGCCGATCGGCAAGGAATAATATCTATATTCCGTCAGCAGCAGAATATTGTCATAGTTGTCCATGACCTCCCGGAAATTTTTCCAAACCTTGGACTCTTTATCGTAATAGTCGTGGTTGCCCGGAAGTACAACGACCGTCCCCTTAAAGCAAGACAACATCTCCAAAAGAGACTTCATCTCTCGCTTGGAGATACCTGTCGTATTTTCGAACAAATCACCTGCGATCACAAACAGATCACACTTTTCCCGATTGGCCTGTTCTACCATTTTTTCAAAAGCCGACATTCTGCCTGCTATGATTGTCGCCGCCTGCTCATATTTGGCGTATTTCAAGCCAAGATGATTATCTCCGGTCAAAAATACCTTCAACATTTTGTTTACCTCCGCATTCGTTTTTGTTTTGATCACATAATTCGCATTATGTTGTACATACAAAAATGTAACCCCATTTATCTAACGAGGCGGTCAAAAAAGAGATAAACAGCAAGACCTTTGCCGTATCATTTGACAAAGGTCTGTTCAACTGTACAGTTATCCCGACAGAAGCTGCTGTAGAGTCGCTTTTTTACGAAATGCGGTTGCTTTTTAAGTGTCTGATATGATATACTATATTCGACAAAATGTATCCATTTTGCATGATGAAATTGATGCAAAACAACATAATGCGAATTATGTCATCAAAGGATCAGGTGCATCCGTTCCACACGGGTGCGGTGCTCCTGACCGGATGAAATAATATAAATTCGGGTGGTCTCAATACTGCTGTGCCCCAGAATGTCCGCCA
>CAZWCZ010000090.1:0-2957 GCA_964632165.1 uncultured Lachnospiraceae bacterium
GGTCGTGCGCTGGAATTCAGCGGCAACGAGCTGACCTGGACCATCACCTCTACCACCGAGGGTGTGGAGGATGCCGATATCGGTTCCGTGAGCGGCAAGACCTTCACTGCCGCTAACGCTGCCTCCACCTTGCGCGGTACCGTGGCGGTCGCTTATGATCGCGCCGATGGTACGCAGTTGACGGCAAGCGTTGATGTGGAGATCGGTAAGATGCCGGTGGTCGCATTCGACTTCGAGCCGAATGAGAACGGCAAGCTGACCGGTGCACACTTCCACTGGGGTAAGGCGGGCTATGGCTCCTATACCGGTGATGTCCAGAGCATCGAGGTCTTTACCAAGGGACGCTATACTTCCAACCCCACCAAGGCGACCCTGGAGGCTCCCTTTACCTTCACCGGCAACTATGACGAGAGCGTTCCTGCGGCAGACATCTTCCATGCCAACGGCTACTCCTTCTACGTCTGGCCGAACAACTCCATCACCACGGCGAACGCCGGTAGCGTGACCACCACGACGGTTGCCGAGGGCGGTCAGGTTCGGTTCGGCGACTATTCGCTGGAGCTTAATTTCGATTATGCTTCCTATAACGGCAGCATGAACGCCAACTTCTACTTCCGCTACTGCGGTGACCCCTACTATGTGGAGGGTACGCCTACTCAGGTGGGTGTGTGGGTCTACGCCGACAGCCGCGCTCACGGGTACTTCCTGTACACCGATATCGCGGTCTGGAATGGCTCTAATTATGTCACCAAGAACTTCCAGCTTCAGCATGGCGACGGCTCTTGCGCATATATCGACTGGGAGGGTTGGATGTACTGCTACGCCGACCTGTCCTCCATTGCATCCTATGCCTCGGAGGAGCACCCCATCCTCATCCGTTCCGGTGAGGGTCTGTTCTGGCTGAGCTACCAGCCCGGTAAGCCCAATGGTTCGGGACGATATGCCGGTACCCTGTACATGGACAACTATCGCTTCGTGTACGGAACCGACCTGGATGACCTGGATAACCCGGTCGTGGACAGCATCACCATCAACGGAACTACCCTGTCCGAGACCGAGACGATCCTCATCAACAGCGGTTCCCTTGAGATCAACGCGCTGTTCCATGATGTGGATGGCAAGAATGCCTCCGGCATCGATGCCACCAAGACCACCATTCTGATCGATGGTAAGGCTGTGACGGCAGACGGTGATGTGGCCTCCGCTCTGACCCGTCTGGAGCTGTCCAACGGTCTCCACAGTGTGCAGGTCATCGTGACCGATGGCTTCAGCAATACCGGTAGCAAGCTGTGCTACTTCCTCGTGGAGGACACGGCTGCCCTCAGCGGCGTGACCCTCTTGACCGGTGCCGACACCGTGACCATGGGTCTGCCCTATGTTCTGACAGCCAAGACGCAGGGTGTCGTCAAGTCCTTTGACATGACCCTCCTGCAGGTCAACTCCGACTTCGGTCAGCCCACCGCGACCTTCGCCGAGGGCTGGGAGGGCGAGGTGGTCTACACTACCACCGGCTTCAAGCGCGCCAAGATCCAGCTCAAGGCAACTTGGGTCGGAGAGGGTGACGCTCCTGCCGATGCGTCTCCCGTGACCTTGACCTTTAGCGTGCCCACTACCCTTGACCCCGAGGTCGACTTCTTCACCTATCAGGTGACCGAGGTGAACAGCATCAACGGCGACGGCAACAAGACCTCCTCCGCCTATCCGAAGGTGTCCCTTGAGCTGAGTGCCTACTACACCGTGACGGTAGATATCGTCGTCTCCGGCTTCAACGCCACCGCCACTGTCGTGGATATCGATGGAAATGCCGTTGAAGGTGCCGAGGTGCTGGTCAACGGTGCCGTGGTCGGTACCACCGACGCGCAGGGTCAGCTGATCTTGACGGCTCCCGCTTCCATGGCAGGCGGTAGCTCCTTCACGATCTCGGCTCGCAAGGGCGATTTGATCTCCTTCACGACCACCATTACGGTCAACACCGCGGCAGGACCTGCCGACGGTACTCCGATCGCGATCATGTCCCCCATTGCGAAGGATCCCGAGCATGAGCACGTCTTTACCTGGATGGCGAACGTGGCAGCCGCCGACAAGAAGGCCGTTGTCCGGTATGTGACCGCCGCGCAGTATGCAAGCGGTGAGTACACTTGGAACGAGGTTGTCGGCGAGAGCACGCTCCATGCGTTCCACACCTCCAAGAATGCCGCTCTCCTGAATCTGGTCACGCTGACCGGGCTGGATGCCGGTACCACCTACATCTACTGTGTCGGTGACGGCGTGGACGGACACTGGTCGGAGATCGGCAGCTTCACCACAGAGGGCAAGTCCTTCGAGACAAAGTTCTTCGTGGTGGGCGATACCCAGATGAACGGCAACCTGTCGGCTGATGCAAGCTCCATCGCCCTGCTGGCCGCTATTGCCAAGAACCTGCCGGAGGGTACCCAGTTCGGTATTCAGACCGGTGACTACATCGACAATGGCGGTAACTATGCCATGTGGGAAGAGATCCAGTATGTCTTCGGCGACAAGTTCGAGGGCATCAACATGATCCACACCAATGGTAACCACGAGTATTACGGCGACGCGACCGGTTCGGCCGCCGACATCCTGTTGAATATGCAGGGTCGTCAGTACTACTCGGTGGAGTATGGCGATGTCTATGTGGCGGTCATCAACTACACCGCGGAGTGGGAGGATGCACTGGCTTGGCTGATCGAGGATGCACAGGCAAGCACCGCCGCTTGGAAGGTGCTGTCTGTCCACCAGCCTCCTTACTACACCAACGAGGGTGGCGGTAGTGCCCGCTTCAACGACATCGTGCCCGCCGCTGTGGATGCAGCCGGTATTGATGTCGTGTTCTCGGGTCACGATCACTCCTACGCTCGTACTCAGCCTATGGTCGGCGGCGAGGTCAACCAGGATGGTACCGTGTACTTCATCTGCGGTGACCTTGGCGAGAAGAGCCG
>CAZWCZ010000091.1:0-2925 GCA_964632165.1 uncultured Lachnospiraceae bacterium
CTCCCTGCGGACGGTCTCCCTGCGGTCTCTGACCATATGGACGATCTCCCTGCATTGATCTTCTCTCGCCCTGTGGACGGTCTCCCTGCATTGGTCTTCTCTCACCCTGTGGACGGTCTCCCTGCATCGGTCTTCTCTCGCCCTGCGGACGGTCTCCCTGCATTGGTCTTCTCTCTCCCTGCAGACGATCCCCCTGCATTGGTCTTCTCTCTCCCTGCGGACGATCCTGCCCTACCGCCGGTTTTTTTTCTGCCTGTGCAACAGGCTTTGCCTGTACAGGTACCGCCGGTACAGGTGCTTCTGCCTTTACCGGCTGCTTTCCGAACTTTTTCTTTACCAATTCAATTTCTTTATCTTCAATATTACTCATATGACTTTTTACTGTACTTCCGTTATCTGTAAGATAGGTTACAACGTCTTTACTCTGTACACCTAATTCTTTTGCCAGCTCAAATACTTTTATTTTCGCCATTTAATTACCTCCGTTATTGCTCCTGATTATTCAGCATCGTTATCTTTTTTTGTATTGCATTCGCTAATCCTTCTTCTGACACAGCTAAAACTGCACGATATTCTTTTCCGATTGCTCTTCCAAGCATTTCCTTTGTTCCGATAAAATATGTCGGAACTCCGTAAAAAGAACTCTTATCAAGGAACTGCTTCTTTGTATTTTCTGAGGCATCTTCTGCTATTAAAACCACTTTTGCCGTCCTGTCTTTAATTGCTGCCTCTGTCTGAAATTCCCCGCTTGCAACTTTACCTGCCTTTGTCGCAAGGCTTACCAGTGACAATATTCTTTTTTCCGCTTCATTCACCGGCTATCAGCTCCTTTTCCAATACATCATATAACTCATCAGGAATCCTGATCTGTAAAGAACGCTCTAACCCTTTGGTTTTTCTGGCTTTTTGAAAACAGTCAGCCGAATTACAAAGGTATGCTCCTCTCCCGTTCTTTTTCCCTGTAGTATCCAGTACCACCTGCGTATCAGTCGTTTTTAAAACGCGGATCAACTCTTTTTTCGGTTTCATTTCTCCACAGCCGGTACATTTTCTTAATGGAATCTTCTTTTCAGCCATAATCCCTCTCATTCATTCCTCTGTCCGGCTAAATTTCCATCTTATTCTTCCGGAAATTCAGCTTCATAAGAATCCTCAGCATAGTCATACTGATCTTCTTCATAATCATATGTTTCCTCAGCATAGTCATACTGATCTTCTTCGTAGTAATTGTTTACCTGAGATTCTGCTTTGATATCAATCTTATAGCCGGTCAGTCTTGCTGCAAGTCTTGCATTCTGTCCTTCACGTCCGATAGCAAGAGATAACTGATAATCCGGAACAACCACTCTTGCCGTCTTATTTTCATTATCTACATCTACAGAAACAACTTTTGCAGGGCTCAATGCATTTTCGATCAAAATTGCAGGATCATCGCTCCAGTTGATGATATCGATCTTTTCTCCGCGAAGTTCTTCTACAATGGCATTTACTCTTGCCCCGTTTACACCGACGCAGGCACCAACAGCATCTACATTCGGATCATTGGAGATTACCGCCATCTTTGTTCTTGCACCGGCTTCTCTTGAAATACTCTTGATCTCTACTGTGCCGTCTTTTACTTCAGTAACTTCTGCTTCAAATAATCTCTTTACCAGTTCCGGATGAGTTCTGGAAACCGTGATCCTTGGTCCTCTGGTCGTATCCTCAACCTTTAGCACGTATAATTTCACACGTTCCGTCGGGCGGAAATATTCTCCGCGAATCTGCTCGTTTTCCGTAAGTATCGCATCTGCTTTACCGAGGTTGATACAAACATTATTTCCCTGGTATCTCTGAACAATACCCGTTACAATGTCTCTCTCTTTTGTAAAATACTGATTATAAAGTGCTTTTCTCTCTTCTTCGCGGATCTTCTGAACAACCACCTGCTTTGCTTTCTGAGCTGCAATACGTCCAAAATTCTTTGGAGTTACCTCAATGTTGATCACATCCCCCACTGCAAGCTTTTTGCGCGGGAATTTCAGTTTTGCTTCTGCCAATGTGATCTGAAGCAGGTCATCCTCTATGTTTTCTGCTCCTTCTACAATCTCCTTTTCTGCATAAACATTAAAAGCACCTGTTTCACGGTTAATATTTACCTTGATGTTATCTGCCTTGCCATATTGATTCTTACATGCTGCAAGAAGGGAATTCTCGATTGCCTCAAGCAAAATTTCCTTGCTGATATCCTTCTCCTTCTCAATCTGGTTCAATGCTTCCAATAACTCCTTGTTTGCGTTCATTTTAGTTTTCATCCTCCTATACAACTTTTTTTATTTTACAGCGGTTTAAAAATGTACCGCAAGTTTAACGATCGCAACATTGCTTCTTTCAAATTCCATTTCATTTTCTTCTTCATCTACAAGAACGATCTTTTCATCATCAAAGCGGTCAAGATAGCCTGCAAATTCTTTCTGCTTATCGACTGCTTTAAACAGCTTAAGTTCTACTTCCTCGCCGATGCTTCGGGCAAAGTCTTTGTCTTTCTTTAATTGTCTTCCCAGTCCCGGAGAGCTCACTTCTAAAATATAGGCTTCCGGAATGAAATCCTTTTCATCCAGCAGATCGCTCAGTCTTCTGCTGACTGTTTCACAATCATTGATGGTAATGCCGCCCTCCTTATCAATGAAGGCGCGAAGGTAAAAAGTACCTGCTTCTTTCACAAATTCAACATCCACCAGTTCAAAATTATTTTCTTCCATGATCGGCTGCAGAAGTTGTTCCGTCTTCATTTCATATTCTTCTCTTTTTGTCATCTTATCACTCTCCATTACACGAACAAAGAGTGGACTTCCGTCCACTCTTTGCCAGGTTTCTATGTTACGTATTCAGTATAGCACTTCTGAAACAAAAAAACAAGTGCTTTTTCCGCATTTATCGGCGTTT
>CAZWCZ010000092.1:0-2919 GCA_964632165.1 uncultured Lachnospiraceae bacterium
GTCCTACAGGTGTAGTATGATAGTGTACTACACTTGTAGGAGGTATGAAAATGAACATATCCGACCGTGAATGGATCGTGCTCAGTGCCCTATGGGAAACCGAGGGCGCAGAGCTGGGCACTTTGGTTCGAATTTTACTGGAAGAGACCGGCTGGAACAAAAACACCGTCCTAACCTACCTGACACGCATGGAGGCAAAGGCGCTGGTACGCATCGACAAGGATGCCGCGCCCCACCGCTACTATGCCCTTGTGGATCGGGAAAGCTGTCGCAAAAAGGAGCGGCAAAGCTTCCTGCATCGGGTCTACAGCGGTTCTGCCGGTGAACTGATCACCGCTTTTTTGAAGGAGGAGCATATTTCCCCCGAGGAACGGGAGAAACTGCGGCGCCTGCTGGACGAAATGGAGGTGTGATATGTTCGATATCTGGGAGTTTCTTCTCCAAACACTGACATTATCCGGCGTGGCCGTTCTGCTATTGGCGGTAAAGGCCGTTTTTAAGGACAAGTTGCCGCCCAAATGGCAATTTGCCGCATGGGGGATATTGGGCATCGGAGCGCTGGTTCCGGCAGGGGTGTTCGGCCGATACAGCCTGTTCAACTGGCAGACGGTCATACAGCTGCTCAAGCCCCTGTTCGGGGAATACGGCTATACCAAAGCCCTTTTTCCCTTTCCCGTTCTCCGTGCGCTGCCTCATACCCTGCCTCAGTGGCTGTTTTTCCTCTATACGGTGGGGGTGGTCGTACACATCCTTGTCTACAGCGTTTCTTACCTGCGGATGAAATCGGCGCTGCGTGCCGGCAGGACCCCCGACGGAGAAACCCTGAGCCGTATTGAGGCCATCGCCGCTCAGCAGGGCATCAGGCTGTGTCCCGTTCTGGAAATGGACGGCTTGCCTTGTGCGTTCGTCTGCGGTATTTTCAGACCCGTTTTGGTCGTTCCGGCGGAAAAGCAGACCGACGAAAAGATCATTCTCCACGAGCTGTTTCATCTGAAAAACAGGGATACTCTGTGGAGCGCTGTCATCTGCCTGCTGCGTTGCCTTCACTGGTGCAATCCGCTGCTGTGCTACTGCGCCGGTCGGGCCCTGAACGATTTGGAGTCCCGATGCGACCAGAACGTGCTGGAGCAGCTGGAGGGTGAACAGCGGCGGGAATACGGCCATATCCTGCTGTCCATGGCCAACGAAAGGTTTTCCCGAACCCCTGGCAGCACCGGCATCAGCAATGGGGGCAAAAATATCGCCCACCGGATCGAAAATATTGCCCGATTTAAAAAATACCCCCGTGGAATGAAACTGGTGTCCGTATGCGTGATCCTAGTGCTGATCGTCGGAACGACGGTGGGGGTCCATGGGGCGGAATTTCACCAAATCGGCAATTCCGTGGAGATGACGCTGGCCGTGGCTCGAAGCACGCCCTGCACAACGGTAGCCGGTGCCTTCGACACCTACGCAAAGGCCGTGCTGAACCGCAATGGCTATTATCGGGCCATGTGTGCCCCCGATCAGATGCAATCCCAACTGCTGTCACAGATGAGCGAAAAACGCGCGCAGGGGAAATACCCCCTCTGGGAACCGGAACTGGAAAATCAGATAAAAGTCCAAAGCGGATATTATATTTATGATTTGACGCAGATCGACCGAAACACCTGGCAGGGGCTTCTGGTCTTGGAAATGTACGGTCCTGCCAACGGCTTGTCCGAGGAAAACAGGATGTACCTTGCCACGCAGAATGTGCAGGTACGCAAAGAAAACGGCCGCTGGGTGGCCGAGGCCTTGGACGGATTTGAACAGCTGGATGTATACAAGCAGGACCTGGCTACGGGCTGTCAGGAACTGGCGGCCACGGTCTATGCCGCCGAAGCCGATTCCGTTCGGGCGGAGATCAATATCCAGACCGTCCATTTTATCGACAGCACCACCACAACTTCCTCTTTCTTCGGCACGACATCCTATTTTGACCGCACCCCAAGGCCCAACGGTGATTTTACTTCTGCCTATCAATTCCATTGGGCACGGATGATCTATCTGGGCAGTGAGGAGCAGAAAAGCTCCATTACCCAGTTGGGCATTTCCGCCGTACCGGTTTATGAGGGGGAAGATCCCCCCGAGCAGTTGGCCGCCCCCGATACCACTGCCCTATCCTCCCACGGTTCGTCTTACGAGGGATGGTTCTGGGCCAATCAGCACCTGCGCAGGGACTGGGACACCAAGGTTGACTTGAACGGTGGAGGCAGTAGTATTGAACCGAATGCGCAGTTCCAACACCCCCAGTATTATGCCGCTGGCCTGTATGTCAACGGGAAAAAGGTGGCGGAGCTGGTCATGGAGAAAGGAGAGGCCTATGACAGATCGTGAGGTTCTTTGCCGAAATATCGGCAAGCTGGGCTGGGGATATTTTTTCCTCTATTTCAACTTGAACATCAACAATGTCACACTGTTTCCCGCATTCGTGGGCTATCTGCTGTTCCTGTCGGCCATAAAATTTTTGCAGAACGAAGAACCGGAGCTGGCGTTGCTGCGGCCTCTGGGGTTTATCCTGGCCGCCTGGAACAGCGTGAGCTGGCTTTGCAGTTGGGCGAACATCGATATTCAAATCACGGCGGTCGATCTACTGATCCGATTGGTCAACCTCTATTTTCATTTCCAGCTGTTGACGAATCTGGCTGACCTGGCCGCCCGACACGCCCAGGAGGAGCTGAGCGGCCGACTGCTGACCTGCCGAAGCATCCATACCGTCATGCTGACCGTTCTGATTCTGCTGGAGTACCTGTTTCAGGGAGTGCAGGAATGGAGCACCTGGGTCGCATCGGGCATTGCCGTTGGCCATGTGGTCGTGGCTGTTGTGGTCATCAGTGCCATATTCAAGCTGAAAAATCGTCTTTCCCAGACAACGGAATAAATAAAGCCGCCCTGCTG
>CAZWCZ010000093.1:0-2779 GCA_964632165.1 uncultured Lachnospiraceae bacterium
GTCCCGCACCGAGAGCGTTGTGGCCGACTTCGCTGTTGCCCATGTCGTCATCCGAGGGCAGACCTACTGCGGTGCCGTGGGCTTTAAGCAAAAACTTACGGCATGTCCTGTCAAGCATATCAAGCGTGGGCGTTTCGGCGGCAAATATCGCGTTGCCTGCCTTGCGCTCGGTGTATCCTATTCCGTCCATAACTATTGCGACGACGGGACGATGTGCGGGAACTTTGTTATCCATAAATAAAAAAACATCCTTTCAAACATTGATCTAATTTTTTACACGATATTATACCGCAACAAGGCAAAAGTTTCAAGAGCAATTTCAATAAATGTTTGACACCCGGATAATTATGACCTGCCGAGTTGTTTCCAAAACCGATTAAAATGCAAAAAATATAAAAATCCCGCGCGGTTTTCCCGCGCGGGATGATAGTGATTGTGATAGTGTATAATTTGTATTAAACAGCGTATCAACTTAATAAGTCGGGGTCGTTTTTTATGAGAAATTCCGGGAACGTAATGTCGCCGATAGCATCGGCTCCTTTTTCGTTTGAGCTATAACAAATCAAGGGTAAATGTGCAACATTATCATCAAATTTTATAAAAGAATAGTATGATCTATCTTCAAGTAACAACCATGTGGCATCATGTATGCGCAATTTGAAATCTGATGCGTTAATGTATTCATCGGGAACTTTAAATGTGCCTTCAACAGGACTTTCGTTTTTATATCCCCCGATTTTTTTCATGATTTCAAGAAGCAGTTCTTCATTTAATGGGTCAAGAAGCACATCTTTTCTTATATATATTTCGTCTTCTTCAGAATAGTTTGTCAAATTATATTTTTGACTTATTTTCTGTATTGAGCATCTGCATTCTGCGTAGCCGCTAAAATAAAACGTTTCATTTCCTTTGGTAACTTTCCAATAAAATATATATTCAATCGGTGCTATCTTTGCAAGAAATCCTTTGTTTGAATCGTCTTTGAAATAACTGTCAAGCGACTCGACGACTGAAGGGATACCATCGCGGAATACAATGTTATCGGACGACTGATAAGTCAAAGTTAATTCTTTTAAAACATTCATTTTTTTGGATTTGTATAAACTGCCTGTATTTGTTATCATGTCTGAACATCCCGTCAGCGCTGATGAAAAAATCACGAGAATCATCAGGCAAATTATGATTTTTTTCATAAGTGTATTATCCTCCCCATTTGTTTTTGAGATTAATTATGTCATGCCATTTCGGTGTTTCACATGCTAAATTTGATAAATTATCAGCGGCTCCTTGATTCATAACGGCACACACCGAATTATCATTTGCATAGGCTCCTCGCCCGTTTGTGACATCACTGGTATATTCTGCGTGTTTTGGGTGTGCTAATTTTAAGGCATGCCCCAGTTCATGAATAATCGTTTGACTTATTAAATCTTCATCTCCAAAGAGTGGGCCTATAGTACTTGTATTTAACGATATAACTGCGCTATTCCAATCTTGGTCAAGACTGGTTTCCGTATCTGAAAACAGCGTTCTTTTGTGGCCGTTAGTCACACCACATACAAACTGTTCGGCTTGATACATACCACCGTTCATTATAATATACCCGGATGGCACATAACCTTTGAAAGCAATTTCAAAAGCCGAAATATTTGATGGAACCGTATCGTTAGGACCGTATATCACGACACGGCTCGATTTGTTTTTCCATTGATCAATAACATCAAAATCATCGGATGAAATAAATGAATTACTATATACAGAATCATCGATTTTAATTTTAATATATACTGTATCGCCTTGTCCGATGTATGTCCCACCCCAGTAATTATTAAAAGTTGCTGTGTCGATTTTTTCAAATTTCCATCTTGCAGCGTCACTTTCGTTTTCGAGCGAAACATGATTGACGATATTATCAGAGGTATTCGTTGAAAGCGATGTATTATTTCTATAAGTATTTGTTAAATAATAATAGCCGTTGCTGGTGTTATAGGATATGTTCCATCTGCTGTATGTTGTAAAATATGGCTGTACAGTCGGCGAAGAGTTTGTGGCGTTAGTTCGCAACATGGTTTCATATTGCCCGTTTGATGCCGTGTCTTTTATACCGAGTGAGTACATACAATAACCCGATCCGCTCCATACTACATACCAAAGTTGTTTTCCGTCATACTCGTTTTTTGTTTCAACAGAAACCTGCGTTGAACCCGTTTCTGTATTTTGTGCGCTTAAATATTTGCCTGTAGATACATTTTTTATCATATATACGCAGCCGCTCGATATATTGCTTGTCTGAGTGGTTGCGTTATTGACAGTAAGAACAAAATCTTGATATATGCTTGGATCTTGATAAAAATATGCTCTTATAGTCACTTTTCCGGGAGCTTTGGCTTCCAATTGCCCGGTTGTCGCATTAACGGTAGCAACTCTCGAGTTGGTCGAGCGCCATCTTAATGAGTAATTTGTTGGCGTATACCCGAGAATTGCCGAAGTGGACAATTGCTTTATATCTCCGATATCCATTTTGAGCGATGTATAGTTTAATGATATGCCATAACGATATGTCAAAGACAGCGACGGTTTATAATTGCTTCTGTTGTACGAAGCGAAGGTTTTGTACCAGGTTTTAATGTCGTCACCGGTCTGATTTTCAAAATCGTCGGTTGCTTTAAAGACCAAACCTTTTGATGGGCTCTGTGTATTATACGCCCAATAACGTGCTGCATTGGTTATATCAAACGAGTACCTGTGATTTTCTCCGTCGACATTACCTTCGCCGTAT
>CAZWCZ010000094.1:0-2740 GCA_964632165.1 uncultured Lachnospiraceae bacterium
GACTTGATTTTGGTGAGTGTGCGCTGAACGTTATCTGAAAGGGGACCTGCATAGGGCACGTAGGAGTCTACGCCTTCTTCGAATGTAAGATTAGGCTTGCCGCCAAGATCATATCTCTGCCAGTTACGTGCACGGTTAGAGCCTTCGCCCCAATATTCTTTCATTAGAGTTCCGTTGATGTTCAGCTTTTCCGTCGGACTTTCTTCAAAGCGAGCGAAATAACGTCCGAGCATTACAAAATCTGCACCCATAGCGAGAGCAAGAGTAATGTGATGATCATGAACGATACCGCCGTCGGAGCAAACGGGAACGTAAACGCCCGTTTCCTTGAAGTATTTGTCACGTGCGCGACAAACCTCGATAACGGCAGTTGCCTGACCGCGACCGATTCCCTTTGTTTCGCGAGTGATACAAATAGAGCCGCCGCCGATACCTACCTTTACGAAGTCGGCGCCGCAATCTGCGAGGAAGCGGAAGCCTTCTTCGTCAACAACGTTACCGGCACCTACTTTTACGCTGTCGCCGTATTTTTCGCGAATGAAGTTGATTGTGCGGCGTTGCCATTCCGTAAATCCTTCGGATGAGTCGATACAGAGTACATCTGCACCTGCCTCAACGAGTGCGGGAACGCGAGTTTCGTAGTCGCGTGTATTTATACCTGCACCGACAACATAACGCTTCTGACTGTCAAGCAGTTCGTCGGGATTCTTTTTGTGCTGATCGTAGTCCTTACGGAAAACGAACGAAGAAAGCTTGCCGTTTGCGTCAACGATGGGAAGGGAATTGAGCTTATTGTCCCAAATTATATCGTTAGCTTCTTTGAGGGAAGTGCCTTCGGGTGCCGTTACGAGACGAGAAAGCGGAGTCATGAATGTTTCGACTTTATCTGTCGGATCCATTCTGCTTACACGATAGTCTCTGCCTGTAACTATACCGAGAAGCTTGCCGGTTCCTGTTCCGTCATCTGTTACTGCGACTGTGGAATGTCCTGTTTTTCTCTTGAGTTCAAGTACATCAGCGAGCGTTGCGTCGGGACGGATGTTGGAATCGCTTGCTACAAAGCCTGCCTTGTAGCCTTTTACGCGAGCAACCATAGCTGCTTCGCTTTCGATAGACTGATTTCCGTAAATAAAAGACATACCGCCTTCACGAGCAAGAGCCACTGCGAGTCTGTCACCGGATACGGACTGCATAATAGCGGAAACCATAGGTATGTTGAGCGAGATTGCGGGTTCTTCACCGCGTCTGAACTTTACGAGGGGAGTTTTAAGGGATACGTTCGAGGGAATGCATTCCGCGGATGAATAGCCGGGGATAAGCAGATATTCGTTAAAGGTATGTGACGGTTCGTTAATAAAAGTTGCCATGATAGATCCTCTTTCTGTTCATTATTTGAAATATTTTACTGCGGAATCGAAGATTCCCGAATCATAATTGCCGGGAACGTTTTTGTAAAGTCCCTTTCCGACACGTTCGCTGTGTCCCATTTTACCGAGAACTCGTCCGTCCGGTGAGGTGATACCCTCGACCGCAAGAACAGATCCGTTGGGATTATAGTTAATATTATATGTCGGTTTTCCTGTTTCACAGACATACTGCGTTGCAATCTGTCCGTTTTCGATAAGTGCATCAATCACATCGTCGGAAGCGATGAAGCGGCCCTCCCCGTGGGAAATCGGCACTGCGTGAATGTCTCCGACGCTCGAATTCATGAGCCAAGGAGACTTATTCGAAGCGACTCTTGTGTAAACGATGCGAGACTGGTGACGTCCGATCGTGTTAAAGGTAAGTGTGGGGGCGTTTTCGTCAGGATCCGTTATTTCGCCGTAGGGAACGAGACCGAGCTTGATAAGAGCCTGGAATCCGTTACAAATACCGCACATAAGACCGTCACGAACTTTAAGAAGCTTGTTTACTTCATCTTTGATCGCTCCGGCACGGAAGAACGCGGTGATGAATTTACCCGATCCGTCCGGCTCGTCTCCGCCGGAGAAGCCTCCGGGGATGAATATCGCTTGCGATTCGCTTACGAGAGAAGCGAATTTCTGAACGGATTCGGAAATATGAGCGGCATCCATGTTATTGATTACGAAAATTTCCGGTTCACCGCCCGCCGCTCTTACCGCTGCGGCAGAGTCAAATTCACAGTTTGTGCCGGGGAAAACGGGAATGAGGAACTTCGGCTTTGCGGTTTTGATTGCAGGTGACGGATAAGTGTTTGCGGAATAAGAAATTGCCGGGATTATGCTTTTCGGTTCAGCCGCGTGAACGGGATATACGCTTTCGGGACGTGCTTCGTAGTCGCGATAAAGTTCATCGAGCGTAAGCGCTTCGTCGCCGTAGGTTATGCTGTGTTCCGTTGTCGTCATTCCGAGCGTAGTGTAGGGCATAGACGGAATAACATCTTCGGGAAGTTCGAGTATGAACGCACCATACTTGTACGCGGTAAGTTCGGAAAGTGAAACAGAACTGTCAAGCTTGATTCCGATGCCGTTACCGAACGTCATTTTGATCACAGCCGCGAGCGTACCGCCCATACCGGGAGTTGCCGCCGCGTAAGCGCCGCTCTTGATGAGACGTTCGGCTTCCTTTGCAACTTTCTTATACGATTCGGGAACGGGCAATCCGCTTTCCGTGGTTTCGGGAGCGATTAAAACAACTTTGTGACCGGCGGATTTGAATTCGGGCGAGATAACATCGCTCGTCTTTCCGACGGAGACAGCAAAACTGACAAGTGTAG
>CAZWCZ010000095.1:0-2732 GCA_964632165.1 uncultured Lachnospiraceae bacterium
GCAGGCCTCACAAGCTTCTGCAACTCAATCACTCCACAATATCCCATTTCATAATTTTTTCAAACAACTCACAATTTTCCGGCTTTACCAGCACTTCAAAAAACCAATTCATGATGGTTTGAACATCCTCTCCAAATTTACGAGTAAAACTTTCCATCTGCTCGTAGATTTTATTATCAATGAGGATAGGAACTGCCGAGATTTCTCTGTTAATTTGAGTTGCCTCATAGAAATGTCCGCGCAGTTTCCTTTCTGCTTTTTTAAGATTGTTTTTTTCTTCCTCTACCACTGCAATGAAGTTTAACAGCATTTCACTTTCCTCTTTAGAAGATTCGATCTGTTCATACATAAAATACAGATCACAGTCATAAGTGCTGCGCATATTCCTGAAAAGTTCGACAATGTCAATAAACCCCTGAGTCACCATTTGCACTGTTGGTACAATTATCGTATCAACTTTCTCATTTTTGCAGATTTCAAGAAGTTTTTGCCAACCTTCCCTTCTCATGTAATGCACATTAGGTGTATATCTATCTATAACGATATCGATGAGTTTCAGTGCAGGTTTATTTGGTATTTTTTGTAATGCCTCGATAAAAAACTTTTGCATGTGTTCGTCCGTAACATTGTCCGGACTGTTGAAGCAATTTAGGTTTGCATAGCAGATTACTTTTTCCATTTTCATATTCCTCATTTACATTCAGTAATAATAAAGTCGTATAGAGCTTCGGGTTCTTTAAGGCACCACGATCGGCTGTCATCATCCGCATAAACTGTATAATCGTCAGCAGCTTCATAGAGCCACCAACCAATATAATCATACTTGTCATCCATCGTTTCTTTAAGCAGAAGTAATAATCCTTTAAGGTATCTGTTTTCCGCATCGTACACAAAGTGTCCGTCACCGACTAAATCCAACGCCTTATTGAACTGTTCATTGATTTCACCCTGTTCCTTTATAAGAGCAAGGACTTTGCAGAACGTTTCTTTTGTTATCACTGCAGCACCCCTTTTCTATTCACGATATATGATCAACCGTATATCGTTGGCATCGGGGATTCTGTCTTCTCTGTCAATCTCGGTCAGAGTTTCACTTGCCCAATACGAGAACAAATCGAGAAGCACATCGACTGTTTTGGCTATCTTTGAAAAAACGCCGTACCAGTCACCCCACTCATTCCATTCATAGTAGGTGTATTCTTCTTTGCCCTCGTCATCGAGCTTGTCATATTCGCATTTATGTATCCAACTGCTTATATGATCGGATTCACCGATTTCAAACTCGGTTAAGGCATATTTGGAAACGTAACCGCAGTAACGGGTAGGTCTGCCTTCTTTTACGCGCTTTTTAATCGTTTTGCCGTAATTTGCAACACACATCATCTGCCGGTAGTGTTCCTTCATATTGATTTCGGGGATTCCGTATCCGGCATCAGCATCGTCATCCTCGTTAAATCGATTCCGAAGTTCCTCGCTAAAATTTGACTGTCGACCGTGCGCATAGGCACAGTCTTCGAGTTCTTCCACCGCTTCTCTGAGCCACGATCTGCCTTCGGCTATCGGTAAGATTGTCAGTCTGCCGTCCTCGTTTTTTCGTAAAGGACAGATATTGTACCACTTGTCACCGACACGAGCTTCGGCATATATCACATAGGATACTCCCATCCGCTTTCTTCCTTTCTCAGTTAATAAACATTATGAGACGGATGTCTTCAATGCTCTCGGCATTGTTATGACACTTCCAGAGTCGCAACTGCTTTTCTACCTCTTGGCGCAAAATACTGTAATAGTGATATACACCGGTTCGGTCATTCCACTCATAATATTGGTATGCTTTCTTCAGTTCGTCATCCATTGCCTTGTAAGTATCAATGGATACGTATTCGTATATTTCATCCTCACGGCCGCTTTCAAAGTCAGCCACATCCTTGCGAGAAGCAAAGGCGTAATGTTCTTTCTCTGTGCCGTTGAGATAATTGAGGATGCTTTCATAATAGAGCACAATCTTCGGTTCTCCGATATGCATATCATACTCTTTGATCTTGCACCGAAGATTATCGGATATATCCTCCATTTTGACTCTATGTCCGTTCTCGTTGATTTCGATGTATGCTTTCTCAAAGCAAGTTCGAGAGGCGTTTTCATAGGTGGGTATAATCGAGTGTTCAAAATACGGCTTAGTTCTGAATACCGGGTTATTGATACACTCCCATTTTCCATTTACTTTGATTTCGGTAAAAAATATATACTTCACGCTCATTCCATCACCTCTTTATGAAAGATAATAGTAGAGTATCTAATCACTTACATCTCAGAGTAAAACTCCTTCATATCATCAAGCCGTATACATGCAAGCCTTCCGTAATCATAACCGCAACCACAGTCAATACCGATGGCATTATCTCCTTTCCAAATGCGCATGGGTTCTGCATTTTGAAAATGATTTGTCGGTGTGTGTCCGAAGACCAATACGAAGCCTTCGGGGATATGATGCCATTCGTTCCATCTTTCCCATACAGCGAATTCTTTTTCATTTTCGTATTCATAACTGAACGCATGCATACTCATAAAATTCTCCACTGGAGAAGCATGCACGAGCTTGTAACTGATGCCATTTACCTGAACGTCTATGTTGATCGGCAACTGCCTGATGTACCGAAACACATCAGCACGGTAGTCCTTCTTGATATGTTTCAGATATTCATGCGTTACCATACCGCCGTTTCTGTACC
>CAZWCZ010000096.1:0-2666 GCA_964632165.1 uncultured Lachnospiraceae bacterium
TAAATCTCCGCAGAAATCAGGTGAATTTCGTAGGGAAAATAACAAAGGTTAATTCCCTCTCAGTCAGCCCAAGGGCTGACAGCTCTCCCCGAGGGCGAGCCTTTCTAAGCTCCGAGCTTTTGACAATAGCGATTTTGTTCAATGCAAACTCTCAAGTCTCCACGGGCGACCGCAGGTCGCCCCTACGGGTTGGTGGGTAGTAAGGCGTATTGCAACAGTGGTTTAGTGCCATCAGAGCAGCAAAGCCCTGCGGATTTTCTCCATTCTACACCTTATGGGGCGAAAAAACGGTCGAAGTGGGGTGCTCGGGGCATTTTTTTGCCCTTGCGCCATTCTTTTTTGCCTCTTTTTCAAAAAAACTATTGCATATTTTCGCAATTAGTGTTAAAATTACTATGTAGTATTGTGGATTAGTATACAACTCTTGAAAAAGGAGATACATAAATGCAAGTTATTGAAGCGATTTTAAGATTTCTCGACAGCAGCATGGAAAAGCCCCAGCCCTACGGTTGGTTTCATTTGATGTTCTTTGCCCTATCGTTCCTTGCGGCACTCGTGCTCTGCCTGCTTTGGAAGAAGGGAGTCATCAAGGACGTTCGCCGTGTCGTGCTCGTTACTGCGATCATCGTTGCGGTGCTTGAGGTCTACAAGCAAATAAATTTCAGCTTTGAATATGAAAACGGCATCGTTTTCGACTACCAGTGGTACGCATTCCCCTGGCAGTTCTGCTCGACGCCGCTATATATCGGTCTGCTCGCCGGGATCAGCCGCGGAAAGCTCCACGATCATCTCTGCTCCTACCTTGCAACGTATGCGTTCTTTGCCGGTCTTGCGGTAATGTGCTATCCGACGACGGTATTTATCAGGACGATCGGCATTTGCATTCAGACCATGGTCTGCCACGGCTCGATGATCACGATTGCGATCTTCCTTTACTACACGGGGCACGTCAAGATCAATTTCAAGACGCTCCTTAGTGCAATGCCCGTGTTTATGCTCTGCATGGGCGTCGCCCTCGGGCTTAACGAGCTTGCGTACATCGCAGGCATCACCGAGACGGACACGTTCAACATGTTCTTTATCAGCAGACATTTCGATTCCACTCTCCCCATCTACGGCTCGATACATAACGCACTCAGCGTAACGCCCGAGGGATACGTTTTCAGCCTCGTGATCTACTTCGTCGGATTTACGATCTGCGCCGGTGCAATGCTCGGACTTGCGGCAGGCGTTAAGGCTCTTGCCGAATACGATTTCGACGCTTATTACGCAGAACGGGACAGAGAAAAGGCGGAAAAGGAAGCAAGGCTCGCCGAAAAGCGCAGACTCATTCGTGAGGAGCGTGAGCGTGAGGCCAAGGAAAGAGCGGAGGAGCGTCGCAAGGCGGCTGAGGCTCGCCGCAAGGAGCGTGAGGAAAAGAAGAAGCTTCACGAGGAGCGCAAGCGTGAAAAGCTTGAAAAAAAGCGTGAGAAGGAAGCCGCCGAGAAAAAGCGTGAAAGGCTTGAGCGTGAGGCGGCGCAGAAGGAGCGTGCCGAGCGTCGTGAAAAACGTAAGGAAGAAAAGCGTGAGAGGCAGCTCCGTAAAAAAGAGGACAAAAAGAAAAAGAAAGCCGAGAAGGCTTTGAAGAAGAAAAAAGAAAAAGAGGAGCGTGCAAGGCAGAAGCGTGAGCGCAAGGCGGAGGAAAAGAGACTCCGTGAAAAACGCCGTGAGGCTGAGCGTGCCGCCAAAAAGAAGCGCAAGGAAGAGAAAAAGCAGCTCCGCAAGGAGGAGCGCAAAAAAAAGCGTGAGGAGGAACGCAAGAGAAAGCGTGCCGCCAAGGCTGAGCGCAAAGCCGAGCGCAAGGAAAAGAAAAAGCGTGAGAAGCGTGAGCGCAAGGAGAAAAAGAAAGCCGAAAAGGCACGTCGCCGTGAGGAAAAGCGTCTTGAGGAGAAGCGTCGCCTTGAGGAGAAAAAGCGCAAAATAGAGGAAGAAAAGAAGCAAAGAAAGCTTGAGGAGCGCAATCGCAAGAAGGCGGAGCGTGCCGCAAAGCGTGAGGAATCCGCAAGGGCTCGCAAGGCTCGCAAGGAGCTTGAGGCGGCAAGGCGTGCCGAGGAAAAGGCAAAAGCCGAGGCGGCGTCGCTCATTGAAGATGCGGCAATTCCGGCGGCACTTGTCGGTGATCTCATCGCAAACGGCGCAAGCGTCGAGAACATTGAGAGCGTTGAGAGCACCGAAGAAGTCGAAAACATCGAGGTTGCCGAGAACATTGAGATCGAGGTTGAGGAGATTGAGGTCAAGGAAACGTTACCCGTCTACTCCGAGGGGCTTGAATTTGAGGAGCTTGACGGCAGTCTTTGCGTGGTCGGAATCGGCACTTGCTTTGACAGCGTGATAACAATCCCCGAGGAGCACGGCGGTTTACCCGTTTGTGAGATTGGCGAGAGAGCGTTTGAGCTTTGCGACGGCGTCCGTGAGGTCGTGATCCCCGAGAGCGTGGAGCGTGTCGGAATGTGGGCATTCGCTCATTGCAGAAGCCTTGAGAGAGTCAGCATTCGTGAGACCGTCCGTGAGATCGGCTCGGGTGCGTTCGACGGCTGCCCCGCACTTAAACGAATTGATTTCGAGGGCACGTGCGAGCAGTGGTACGCACTCAAAAAGGATAAATCCTTGAATAAGGATAACGGCAG
>CAZWCZ010000097.1:0-2646 GCA_964632165.1 uncultured Lachnospiraceae bacterium
TTATATGCTTGATGATCATTTTCATTTATAATAAAGTTATCTGGAAAACTTTGAAGTCTTGCAGCTTCTCTTGGTGTTAATTTTCTTTTCACTTTACCAATAATAGGTATTTGTACCATTGCAACTAATGCAGGAAAAACTGTTGCATTCTTAACTCTTACACCAGATGGTCTAAATTGAATTAAACCTTCCCAAATAGTTTTACATTTAGAACCACACTGCCATTCTAACTTTTGCTCTGTTGGTGTAAAACTATCAAAAATTTGCCATTTTTTTAACCATGAATCGATAAATTTTTTATTAAATTGATATAAATATCTATTCTTAATGATAAAATCTTTCTTCCATTCATATGGTATTTCTGTTATATCATAAGTTTCTTTAAATTCAAATGCCCAAATTGGAAAGCCAATAGTTCCATTAAAATCTAATTTAATATATGATTTTTCTTTTGTAATTCTATCTGTTCTTCTTGAAGGAATATATTTTATTCCTTGAATAAATTCATTCCAACATTGAAGGACTTTTTCTTGATGTTTAGAAATAAAATATTTTTTATCAATAACTTTTTCTTCTAATATGCCAGAATCAAAAAAATTAATTCCATTTTTATTTAAGTTTGGTAACGAAATATTCAATTGTTTTATCCCAAGATCCTTATGTACACCTAGAATTATAACTCTTTCTCTTAATTGGGGAATTCCTAATTGATGAGGACTAACTATATATGGTTCTTCTGATATAATATATCCAATTTCCTTTAAGGCTTTTTTTATAATTTCCCATGTTTTTCCACCATCATGTGAAGTTAAATTTCTAACATTTTCAAGTATAATATACGGTGTCTTATGAAATTTTAGAATTCGTATTATTTCAAAAAATAATGTACCTTTAGTTTTATCTGCAAAACCTAATTGTTGTCCAGCTTTTGAAAAAGTTTGACACGGAAAACCAGCACATAAAACATCATGTTTAGGAATATCCTCTGCTTTAGTTTTTGTTATGTCAAAAGCTGAATTTATACCATAATTTATTTGATATGTCTGAATCGCATCAGAATCAATTTCTGATGCAAAAACACATTCACCACCTAAATTTTCCATTGCTTGATGAAAACCACCAATACCGGAAAACAAGTCTATAAACTTAAATTTTTTCATTTTTTACCACCTTTATGCGTCATACGTAAATATAACACTGTTATTCATATTGTTTTTATCTAATAAGAATTTAGCAACTCTTTCTGCCATTGCTGGTCCTGAATTATGTCCTTGATTAAAATCAGATAATATATTGTGCATATTAACAGAATTTAACTCAAATATTCTCATTCTTTTAAACTTAACAGAATGTTTCATTCTACTTGCATATGAAATATGATCACCTTCATGCCAGTTTTTATCAATTAATTGCATTCGTTTCTTTGCCATTTCATTATGCTTATCTTTATCTTTAATAGTTTCATGTTCATAAATAATATACCATAATCTACCATATTGACTTATTGCCTTTAATGTATTTTCTTGATCGTTTCCTGGTGCTTCTTTTTTACTTATATCTGATGCTTTTAAATCGCCATAAAAAAGTAATGTTCCAAAAAATAAATCAAAGTCTAACATTCCTACTGCTTTATTCTTATTTCCAGTATAAAGCATTATTTCTGAACAATTTTCACTTTTAATAAATTCATCAACTCTAAATTCTAAAAACCAACCAGGCCATTCTGTTCCTTTCGCTTGATACCATTTTGCAGATAACATTTTCTTTATACATTCATCTGCCATTAACCATTCATTAAAATCAAATTTAGAATTGAATTTTTCAAATAATTCAATAACTGGATTCTTAGAAACACGTCCTTTAAAATAATTTCTAAGTTCAATTCCTTTTATTGCTGTAATTCTATTTCCATTCATATCAACCTTTTCAAAAACACCATTCTTTACTGCTTGATATAAATCATTTGTATATATATGTGCTGATGAAGAGTGCATTTTTTTATTGATATAATCTTGAATATTAAAATCACAATATATCTCCATGCCATCATAATGATAAATACCGATTAAATTAACAGTTTCATTTGGTTTATCCTTATGCTCATTATAAAAATCTTTATACCAATTTTGTAATTGCATTCGTTTTTTGAATAATGGATGTGGTTTACTCAAATATGTTAATGTTGCCGCTATGATATAATGTTTAATACCATTTTCTTCATAAACAAAAACATTCTTTGTTTTTTGAAATTTTATAACACTAACTTCTTCTCCTAAAGCCTTTCGCAATACTTTTAATTTTTCATCAATTGTAGTCAAAGGTCGATCATAATCTAAAACCATTTGCATACATGAATTTATTTGTTCACTTTTACACACTTGAATTGTCTTTCTTGTCATAATTATCCCTCGCAATCTATTGGAAACATATCTTCATATGTTGTAAAAAATTCTTTTAATGTAACGCCTAATCCTTTACATATTTCACTTAAAGTTTCTAATGTTATATTTTTATGTCCAGATTCTACTTTTGATAAATACGTCCTATCAAAGCCAATTTTCGTTGCAAATTCTTCTTGAGAAAGATTTGTATTTTTATTTCTTAAAAACTTTATTGTTTCACCAATCTTGATAATATCCATATTTT
>CAZWCZ010000098.1:0-2528 GCA_964632165.1 uncultured Lachnospiraceae bacterium
ATGCCACACCCACAGATGGAACAAACGCATTTATTGCTACATCGATAACAACCTCAAATGGTTTTAACATTATTTTTCCCGGTTGCTTAAATGCTTGCCAAATATTTGATATGGCTTTCAGTGCTTTCCAACCTAAAGACTTTATAAAATTAATAACATCTACAGCCGAAAACATTCCACTCGGATCGCTATCATTCACCGGATCATTATCACAGTAAACATAAAGATTATAAGAATATATACTGCCACCTGCGCCTAAAAATGTAACATCGTCTTTGTTCAAAAACCTACCCACTTCCGCATCGTAGTATCTACTCTGCAAGTAGTAAAGCTGTGTATCGATGTCGTAATAGTACGACTTATACCTATACGGATTTATTGTGCCTATTGTGCTTGCAAGTATACCAGCTTAAAAACTTGATAACGTAACCCTTTCGCTACACTTCCTTTGAAAGCTTAATTCCAATGTTATTTTTTTCACACCATAAAACAGCATCCCGATACAATACAGATTTTTCATATTCTTTCCAACGAGCATCAATGTGTTCTTTTTCAACAAAAACTTTAAACGCAACATCGTAATCCGAACATTCTTTTTCAATCTGAGCAAGTTTTTTCGAATTATAATTAAACATAAAGGCTTTTTCCGCAGATATTATATCGGTTTTGAATAACGGTATGTAATAAGCAGAGTCACAAATATCAGCGTAAGTCTTAAATCCCATAGTATCAATTAATTCATCAACATTATACACCTTGTAATCAATTAAACCAAACCACCAATAATTCTCGTATTTATATTCAATGCAACTATAATATCTTCCGTAATAAATAATCGAATTTATATCTAACAACATAAATGTTCTCTCATTAATTAATTTTATTTCCATCCGACATAAACTCAAGTTTTATTAACCTTCGGTAAAGACCTCAAAAAAATATTTATCCACCTCCGATTTATGCGGAAAATAAACGGAAATATTCTTTTTTGCATTTTTTAGTGCTTGCATATATTTTTTCTTACTCCCATTATCGGCTAAATAAAGAATCTCCGCTAATTGATTATGCGGATCCGCGAAATAAGCTTCGGAAATCAGCTTGTTGCCAATTTTCTCTACTTCTCTAATATCGGTGTTTATATACGGAAAATCCATTTGGTTTATACACATAAAATAACCAAACAGCCATAAACTGTCGCTATCATTCTTCCAATTTTCTTTTACTGTCTCATATGCCTTTTTAAGTCCGAATTCAAACACATTTCTGTTCAATTTATCTTTTGGCATACAACAATCCCAAAAAGTTAAAACATACCAACACTGTGCCGCAAAACGATATAAAACAGACTTGTTTTCGGGTTTTGAACACAACAGATTATTTAAGTATTCTAAAGATTTATCCCATTGTTCATCTTGTTCGCATTTAACCAAAATATCATCATCATAAAATATTGCGTTCATCTTGTTTTTACCCACGCATCCGATATCTTTATTATCCCATCAATTACAGCGTAATGTACAACAATTTTTTGTCCCATGTATGAATACACCGATTCATATATCATTGAAGTAACTCCGTTCTTTACTATCTTATCAATCAATGTTGTTGCACCTTTCTTCAATGTTTGAGATATAATATTTTTAACGCCATTTTGTGTAACTTTTTTCAATACAAGGTTCCATGCATGTTTTTTTGTAAGAATGTGTCCCCAGGTTTTCTGAGTAATAGCAGATAAGCCTTTGGATATTGCATTTAATGCAACTCTGCTTGTTGATGTAGCTCCACAAAGGAAACCTATTCCATAACCCATAAATCCGCCAATTGCACCACCAACAACAACTCCACCAAGACCATACCCAACAACATATTTCCATATACTGTTGGACGAAGCATTCTTTTTTTCAGCTAAGTTATAACCATAAATACCACCTGCAACTCCACCTATTAATGCTCCGATTCCAATACCAACTAAAATACAGGTGCTAATGAAAATTTTCCCCATCGGATCGTTGTTATTCACCGGATCGTCTTCGCAATAAGCGTACAGGTTATACGAATAAACACCACCGCTAACACCCAGCAATTCCGGTTCATCCGCACTGACAAACCTACCCACTTCCGCATCGTAGTATCTACTCTGCAAGTAGTAAAGCTGTGTATCGATGTCGTAATAGTACGACTTATACCTATACGGATTTATCGTACCGACTGTTAATGCCAAACTTCCGGATGTCGAAATAGCTCTGCCCCATGCGTCGTACTTATACGTAGTTACTACTGTACCCGCACTATCATAGAGATAATTGATATTGCCGAAATTATCTATTCCGTAGTAATAGTCCGCACTCGTTGTTCCGTTATCGTAATTAAAGCCTATGAGGTTATCGCCATCATCGTACAGGAATGTTAAGGTATAATTCGCACGTTTTTCCCGAATGAGCTTTGTTCCGTCGGTGATGTATTCAACGGTAGCATTGCCTACTTTCTTACCCGTCCTTATTCCGTCTTCATCATAAGTGTAGGTGATA
>CAZWCZ010000099.1:0-2507 GCA_964632165.1 uncultured Lachnospiraceae bacterium
ACGAGCGTTACCGCCTACGAGGATTTGTTTGCACTTTGCAGGAATATCGAGCAGGAGGATTTTTCTCTAGCTCATTCTACCAATGAGGAATTACGGAAAGAATTAACGGCGGCAATTAAACGCAGAGTTAATGTGGAGGAATTTTTCGCTTTATACAAGAAGTCATTACTTTTCGATGCACCACACTTTTTCGATTCTTACTTACTGTATCTCGAAATTAACCGTAAGCCGAACGAGAGATTTTATCAACCCCGCCGCAGAGTTTTGAAAAGTGTTGTGGATGCTCTGCAAGACCTTACCGATAATGAACTTGACGAACTGTTTATCTCTATGCCGCCCCGTGTCGGGAAAACTACAATCCTTATGTTCTTTGTTACTTGGCTTATCGGCAGGAATAGTGAAGCATCTAACCTTTATTCCGCTTATTCCGATACAATCACCAAAGCCTTTTACAACGGCGTGTTGGAGATTATCAATGACCCCGTAACTTATCTGTGGAAAGATGTGTTCCCCAACGCAAAGGTTGTTCAAACGAATTCACAGGACGAAACGATTAACATAGATCGTAAAAAGCGTTACCCCTCCCTCACTTGCCGTTCTTTGTACGGAACACTTAACGGTGCCTGTGACTGTAACGGATTTGAGATTTCCGATGACCTCATCGGCGGTATCGAGGAAGCGTTGAATAAAGACCGATTGATTTCCGCGTGGAGCAAGGTCGATAATAACCTATTGCCCCGTGCGAAAGAAAAAGCGAAAATTCTGTGGTGCGGTACTCGTTGGTCTATGATTGACCCTGCCGGACTTCGTATGGAACTGTTGGAAAATGACGAGCGTTTTAAGAACCGCCGTTTTAAGATTATCAACCTTTCGGCACTTGACGAAAACGATGAGAGCCAATTTAACTACGATTATGATGTAGGCTTTTCAACCGATTACTACCGTATGCGTAGGGCTTCTTTCGAGCGTAACAATGATATGGCTTCGTGGAACGCACAGTATATGGGTGAACCGATAGAGCGTGACGGTGCATTGTTTTCACCGGGTGAATTTCGATATTATAACGGAGTATTGCCGGACGGAGAGCCGGACAGAATATTTATGGCGGTTGACCCTGCGTTCGGTGGCGGTGACTTTGTTGCTTCCCCTGTTTGCTTTCAATACGGGGACGATATTTATGTTCACGATGTTGTTTACGATAGCGGAGACAAGAAAATTACGCAACCGCTTCTTGCACAGGCGGTATTGAAACACAATGTTGCCGCAATGCAGATTGAAGCAAATAAATCAACCGAAGCCTATAAAGACGGAGTGCAGGAAGAACTTAAAAAGCAAGGTCGCAGGATAAATCTCACTACTAAAGCCGCCCCCTCCGATAAAGCGAAGTTCCAAAGAATATTCGATAAAGCTCCCGACATTCGAGAGATGATGGTTTTCAGAGAATCGGGAAGGCGAAGCAAGGCATACAGTTTATTTATGCAAAATGTGTTCTCTTACAAAATGTTTGCAAAGAATAAAAATGATGATGCTCCCGACAGTCTTGCGATGGCTATCGCTATGGTGAAGAACACTTCGGTAAGAGCAGAGGTGTTTAAGAGGAAATTCTAAAAGTTTGTATTTCTCTAATGGTTATTTTTAACTAAATATATTGACAAGCATAAGAGAATATGATATAATCAAGTATGAATAAATAGGACTGTTAGGAGGTGCTGAAATGGAAAAGCGTACATTGTACGGACGAGAGGTCATTTATACTGATTTTGACGAGATCACTCCCGAAAATGTATTACAAGTGCTTGACAAGGCAATGATTACCCACAATCGCAATCGTGCAGACATTCAGTACCTTTACGATTATTATAAAGGCAAACAGCCTATCATTGACCGTACAAAAGAGTACCGACAGGAAATCTGCAATCGCATAATCGAGAACAGAGCGAACGAGATTGTTTCTTTTAAGGTCGGTTATCTTATGGGTGAACCTGTTCAGTACGTTAGCCGATTGACCGAAGACGGCGATTCTACCGATGCGATCAATCTTCTTAATGATTTTGTTTTTGCGGAGGATAAAGCGGTAAAGGATAAGGAACTTGCAGATTGGTTTACCATTTGCGGTACTGCGTTCAGAATGATACTCCCCGATCCGAAAGGTGAGGAGGACGAATCACCCTTTGAGATTTATACCCTCGACCCTCGTAATGCTTTTGTGGTTTATTACAGCGGTCTTGGTAACAAACCTGTTATGGGTGTTAAGTATGTTACGCACGATGACGGCGAAGTTATTTACTCGATTTATACCGACAAATATTATTTTGAGATAGTTCAGCCCGGCACACAGAATCCGAGTACATATGCTCAAAAGGCGATTGTTAAAAGCGAAGGACACATTCTCGGAGATGTTCCGATCATCGAATATCCCGCAAACTCCGCTCGGCTCGGTGCATTTGAGATTGTTTTACCGCTTCTTGATGCACTTAACAATGTTTCTTCCAACCGCCTTGACGGTG
>CAZWCZ010000100.1:0-2507 GCA_964632165.1 uncultured Lachnospiraceae bacterium
CGTAGTCTTCTACGTTTTCAATCGTCGCAGGACCTACTTTTACCGATTTGCCGTCTACTTTTATCTCTACGCCTTTTTCGTCGAGCTTATTGTAGACGTTGAACAAGATCGCTAATTCGTCGAATATCGTTTCTACGATTTCGTTTTCGCCGATTATGTCGACTACTACTTGCTTAATACCCGCTTTAGCTTCGATTTCTTCTTCTGCGTTTGCTGCTACTCCGACGAGTACTTCGCTTATCACGAAGTCATATATCGCAGGTTCGCTTATGCTTCCGCCGACGACCGTATTTACTACGCTCGCTACGTCATTAATTAATGTTGCTTTATCCTTTACAGCCGTAGCCGCTATATTAGCTACCGCAGTTACTATACTGTTTATCGGCAAGCCGTTTACGTAGTCTTTTACAGTACTGCGAAGAGCACTGACTACTTCTTTTTCGGGGACTTCATTACCGTCGTCATCATATACCTTATATCCGCCGAACAAAATTGCCAACTCGTCGAGAGTTACATTTACGATATCTTTAATATCTCCGTCTAAAACGCCGAGGTCGTTGATTACGTGCTTAATGCCGACTTTTGCTTCAACGCCTTTTTCTTCGTCCTTTTCTACCCCGACAAGTACTTCGCTTATCACGAAGTCTTTTACGATAAACTTATCTACTCTGCCGCCGATTATTTCGTTTACTACTTCTTCGGCTTCGTCAAGCGCATTTGCCTTTTCGGGCAACGCTCCGCCTGCCACGCCCGTTACGAGCGCAACTATCTTGCTTACAGGTAATTTAGTTAAATAGGCTTTTACGTTTACGACTTTCGCTGCTTCGGTTTGCGCATCGCTTCCGGTTAATTCTTTGCCTTCGTCGTCGAGCTTTGTGTATCCGCCGAATAATTCGATAAGTTCGGCAAATACCTCTTTTAGCAATCCGTTTTCTTCTACAGTCGTTACTACGTTTACTACGTTCTTAACAGAACCGATTATGCTGCCTACAAGTAATTCTTTGCTATCGTCTCCGAGGGTTAAATACTTAGTCGCGTTTTCACCGTCTTTCGCGTACTCATGACCATTAGCGTAAAGACTTGCTGCTTCGCTAAGTATCGCACTTACTACGTCGATAGCAGTGCCGCCGAGACTTAACTTAGCTATCAATGCATTAGTATCGTCCGCTACTTTCGATACTTCGAAGTTATGTATCGCGAAGTCGGTTACCGTGCCGCCTATTATATCATTAATTAATACGCTGGCTGCGTCTACCGCGTCTTTGTTCTCGGGCGCTACCGCTCCGACTATCGCCGTTACCGCGTCTACTACTTTCTTTACAGGTAACCCCTTTAAGTAGCTGCCGTCTTTAACAGTGCCAAGCTTTGCCGCTTTTACCTCGTCTTCGGGTATTTCATTACCCTCGTCATCGTATACCTTGTAGCCGTTGAAAATTTCAACCAACTGAGCGAATATCGTATCTACAACTTCGCCGTCTTCTATCGTGACAACTACGTTTACTACGTTCTTAACCGAACCGATTACGTTGCCTACGAGTAATTCTTTGCTGTCGTCTACGAAGGTTGAATACTTCGTCGCAACTTCGCCGTCTTTCGCGTATGCGTGTCCGTATTCGTAAAGACTTGCTACTTCGCTAAGTATCGCACTTACTACGTCTACCGCAGTGCCTTTAACAGACAACGTTTTTAACAATGCATTAGCATCGTTCGCTACCGTTGTAACTACAAAGTCGTTTATTCCGCTGTAAGTTACGCTTCCGCCTACTATATCATTAATTAATACTTTAGCAGCTTCTATCGTAGCTTTGTTATCGTCAGACGCCACCTTAGCTATGTTTGCTACCGCAGTTACGATATTGTTTACAGGCAAGCCTTTTACGTAGTCTTCTACGTTTTCAATCGTCGCAGGACCTACTTTTACCGATTTGCCGTCTACTTTTATCTCTACGCCTTTTTCGTCGAGCTTATTGTAGCCGTTGAACAAGATCGCTAATTCGTCGAATACCGAATTTACGATTGCTTTGGTTTGCCCTTCGAGTACGTCAAGGTCGTCGACTAACCCCTTTATCCCGGTGGTTATTTGTTCCCCGGTGGCTTCGTCCTTTTTACCTGCCAATAATTCGCTTATCTCGAAAGGTCTGATCGAGAGTTCTTCAAACTGTTCTTTTAGCGTGATATCGGTGAATACCAATCCGACCAATTCATGGACGTGATCCGCTATCGTTCCGATCTTTTCGTTCTTTAATTCTTCGGAAGTTGCATGCGCGATTCTGTTAAGCGAACCGTTTATTTCGCTCACCTTTATGTTGCCGGCAGCTTCGCCTACCTTCTCTATCGTTGCACCGTCGAACAACGTCGATACTTCGGTAAATACTGCATTGATTATTCTGTTGTCGATTACAACTTTTACCACGTTGTTTACAGAAACGGCTACTTTACTTACAAGCAACTGTTTGCTGTCGTCTACGAAGGTTGAATACTTCGTCGCAACTTCGCCGTCTTTCGCG
>CAZWCZ010000101.1:0-2418 GCA_964632165.1 uncultured Lachnospiraceae bacterium
GGTTCCCAATCCTGATTTCGGGAAAAGGTGTACTTGCCGTCATTGAGGTGGATTTCATATCCTCTGGGAACCTTTTCAGCCTTGGGTACACCAAATTGGGACTCTCTGGCCTTTCGTACAAAGTTCCGTTCAAATTGGGCATCACTGGAAACCCATAGGATTTCCCGAAGCTGTCTGGTAAAAAGGGAATTCAGCTGTCCTTTTCGGGTCAGCTGAAGATGGTTTCCTCTGTAGCCGGGGGCGAGTTCCATGTACCCGCCGTCAATACAGAATTTGCTATACACCTGCCGGACATCTTCCGGTGTACGCAAGCCAGAAACAATTCCTTCCAACTGCCGTACCGTTTCGATGTATTCTTTTTGCCGGGCCAGACGCTTTTCCGGAGTGCTGTCTGAATATCGGTACTGAGGGGTAGCTGGTAAACTGTCCCGCACTTTCTTTATAAAAAATGCCACGCCCAAAGGAATCCCATCCTCCAGCATGGCATCATAGTCCGGCTTTTTCCAGACGTTATCTTTTTTTACATATTTTTCGGCTTCTCTGTCATTCATGGCATCCAGATCATCGACATACAGGCCCCGCTCTCGCCACAGATCCTTTTTGGCACCGCCGATTTTTTCACCGAAATCTTCATGCTGTTTTGCCACTGTGTTTCACCTCCTGACTTTTCATTTTGCTGCACTTATTTACATCCAGCAATTTTTGCTATGATTTCCGGTGCGTTTTCATAAATCTGCATGAGCCGCTTGGCGGTTCCGCAGGGCTGGACGGCACCGCTGGCCCATAAGCGCACGGTGGTGGGGGTCACATTCATCAGCAGAGCGAATCCTTTTTCGTTCATATCCAGCTTTTCCATAAGGGATGTGACCATGTCCGGTCCATAATCCGGGCAACGGGCAGCTTCTGCGATCATCTGCAAGGGGGTACTTCCTTCGTTTGCCATTTCAAAATCCTCCTGAAATTCAAATCGCCGCCTGTTTCTGGCGGCTTGGTGGTTTGTGTTCTTTTTCCTCGGCTATTGTCATTAGCAGCTTTTCGTTGTAGTCTTTGCCTTGCCGGGGCGGCTTGACATGGATCCGAATATGCCGGAATCGGGGATCCTTTTGAATCATAGCTTGGATTTTCCGGGCATTGGTGACCCCGGCCAAATCATTGTCCATGTGAAGTGTGACCTTTCTGATTTCCGGATGCCGTTCCAGAAAGGACAGTAGGGCAACAGGAGACGTACCGCCCAGGGACAGCCGGTACCCATTCCACGGCCACCCTTGCAGTTCCTGCAAAGTAGCGTGAGATAAGGCATCAATGGGAGCTTCAAAAACAGCCACTTGGCGACTGCCTGGTGCGTTGGGGGGATAGCAAAAACTGAACCGTTTATCGCTACCGGAAATATCCTTTTTCAGATTTCCGGTAATGCTTCGCATACAGGCAAATTTCGCTTTTTGATCATCGTCCTTCCCAACGAAAACGCAGACCGGTTCACCCTTGTATCGGGTTTCGTAAAAAATTCCCTGGTGAAGGCAATTTGCAATGACCTTGCCACTGATTCCTCGCTGTTGCAAATAGGATACAGCAGCAGTGGCGCATCGTTTTCCGTAAGGAAGGGTAAAGTTCTTTCGCTCTGTATCGTTTGCCTTTCCTTCTGGTGGATGATACGTCGAATGAATGATCTCGTTCCCTGCCAGACGATTCACGGCATCCGCAAAACCGTAGCCCCGAATTTGGATCAGGTAATCCAGTGCGTTGATACTGCGGCCACGGCTATTCCAGTACCAATACCCTTTGCTGGTCACATAGACCAGACTATCGTGCTCCCTATGCCGGTAATTAGGACCATCCCTTCGCAGTACGCCTGGCTCATAGGATTGGAGATAGGCGAATAAATCCGTTTCTCGTGCCTTTTGAATCTGCGCATCGGTTACGGATGCCATTCCGATCACCTCCCAAGTCAACTGCCGTAGAGGTCATGGTTGACCTCCGCTCGGTAGTAGCTGTCCATGGTGGCTGGGGCATTGTACAAAGCCGCCAGTAGATATGCCTTGATATTTCCAATCTTGCTGGTGTTCTTGTCAATGCAATCAAAAACATACTGAATATGGTCAGCGTGGAGCTTCAGAAAACGACTTTTCACGATCTCACGAGGGAAATCATCTCCCGCAATGCGGATATAAGGTCGCTGGGAGAGAATTACTTCCAGCATAAGCTCTACGGTTTCGTCCAGCCGGTCAACGCCATAACGCTGGGACAGAACCTCATACTCAATGTTGTCTTGAATGATGTCTCTGTATGCTTCAATCAAATCCATCCCATCCGGTTTGGCAGAGGTGTATGCTTCGGGAGTGACGGAGCCGATGGATGGATACGTTCTTGATCCATCTGTTTTTGATTTTTTCGTTTTTGATGTATCTATATTTAATTGGG
>CAZWCZ010000102.1:0-2388 GCA_964632165.1 uncultured Lachnospiraceae bacterium
GCGAGAGAGGTAATGATTATTTCGGGAATCATATAGCAGCCATTATAGACGACGGAATACAGCAGAGCGAGGCTCGCGCCGCTGAATTTTTCCATTATGGTATGGCTTATCTCAAGGTCGGCCACGACGGTGTCGGTAAAGAACCATTCGGCATACGAGCCATAGAAGATGGCGCCCGAGACGATATGCGCCAGGTAACGAAGTGACAACGCGAGCACAACGCCGAGCAGAATGCCGAGCACCTTATTGTCCTCGCCGTTTTTCTTTTTCAGCTCTCTGAAGGCGCCGCCGACGCCGAGGACGGTATAGGCGATAACGTAATCGATAAGACAGATGAGTATGGCGTTTAATATATTGCTGTAAGTATCCGAGCCGGGCAAGAAAAGTGCCATTACGGTATTCCCGCCTATCATCATCTGAAGCACCGAATAAACGAAGCTCGTGAAAAGTCCCCACCGCACGCCGTACATATACGAGACGATCACGATAGGCAACATAGACCCCACCGTAATGCTGCCGCCGAACGAGAAGTTCAGCCCGGGGATAAGCGCGCATATCAGCGAGATAAAGATCGAAAGCGCGATCATAAGCGCGCTGACGGTCAGGCGTTTTACTTTGAATTGATTGGTTGTTTTTGCTTTTGTCATAATTTTTGTCCTTTCTGAATAAAAGCTTTTTTGTATTATTGTCCGCCTTTTGGCAGTAACAATTTTGTTACTACGCGGCGATGCGATATTTGCAAAAGCAAAAAGCACCGCACGCTCGGAAATAATACAGCGTGCGGTGTTCTTAAATCTGAAAAGATCCTTTTTGTTCAAGATCTTTAAGTTTCGGCTCGGATCATCATTATGCTAAACACTAAGAGATCTTTTGAGCCACAACTCCCTACGCCGGTATTATCCGTATCAGGTTAAAGGGTTCGACTTGCGCCATCTCAGCCGTCGTGAGATTTGAAAAATCTCATATCTCGCGTACAGCACCCCCGTGCTATTGGATTTTATTTTGTTTTTATTGGATTATTGATGTTATTAATAGTAGAAATTGGGATCCACGAGCTTTATATCGAGTTTCGCGAGCTTTTCCTCGTCGATCACGATGCTGTCGTAATACTGTTCGAGTTTTATGAGGAACAGGTAATCCGCAACGTCCTGATTGAAGTCTTGGAAAAAGCCCTCGTTGCTGTCGTTTGAGAAAGCGCCCTCGTCAAGCTCATATCTCTTTACGATATGGATACCGTAATCGCTTGTAAACTGCTTGATCTCTCCGATCTCCATTTCAAAGACTCCGTCGCGCACCTCCGTGCTGTCGTAGTCGGAATATTTGTTAAGGTATACGCCGTTCGGATATTCGGTAGCTCCGACATCCTCGGTATATAGCTCCATAAGCGATTCGAAATTCGTGTAGTCGCCGTCAGCATCGACGAGTTTCTGTATTCTTTCGACGTATTCCAGCTTTTTCTTAAGCTCGTCGCCCTCAAGTGTTTTTGTTACGGGATTTCCGTCGTCATCAAACTTTGTGGAAGGCTGACCGTTTTCTTCATCGTAGGCTATCGAACCGTCCTCATTGTAGAATATTATATTTCCGAATTTATCTCTTACCGTATTACCGTCGCTATCCTTTTTTGTGACGGTATCTTTGGTATTGTAGACATATTCGTTGGTATCCGTATCATAATAGATCACGTTGCCGTCGCTGTCTTTTTCATACTCAACCTCGACGGTGTATATGAATATCTGCTTGAAGCGAACGTAATTTTTCTCCATATATTCCTGCTTGAGGATATCGGACACAAGGGATGCGTCCTCGCCGTAGAGCGCGAGCTCTACCTTTTCGAGCTTTTTCTCAATGGCATAAGCCTCGCGGAGGATGTTGTAGTTTACCCCGTAGCCGGCGAGAATGGCGTTGAGCTCGGTCTTGGTGCCGCCGTCCGAGGCGTTGCGCATAAGTTTTTCGAGCTCCTCGTCAATGGCTTTGTATTCGGCGTCGGTGAGAGAAAGTCCCATTTCATCGAAGACGTAGAGCGCGGCGAGCGTAGTCTTGGCGTTATCGACGACAAGATCGCGGTACATATCGCCGTAAGTGGAACCGTCCTCGCCCACGATGGTGTCCCAGAATTTATCGTACCTTGCTTCCGATGCGGAATAGACGGCGCTTCCTTTGACTCTCGAAAGGTAGAGGTTAAACATATTGACGGTGATCTCGCAATCGCCGAGGGTCATAAGGGGCTCGCCGAGGTTTTTGGAACAGCCGACGAGGGATGTGAGGATCAAGAGTGTCGCGAGGAAGAGCGCGGAGGCTCTTATATGTTTTTTTGAAGAGTTTATCATTTTTTTCGGTATTTTTATTCCTTTCATATGCTTTTAGTCGGAACTTAAAGCGATGTGGGTG
>CAZWCZ010000103.1:0-2335 GCA_964632165.1 uncultured Lachnospiraceae bacterium
TGTAGTCGTCGTATTTTGCAAAAACGTCACTCAAATCGGCGGTTTGTTGGTCGCCCCCCCCGGTGGAATTTTTTTCAACAACAAACGTGATAGTTTTGGATGTATTTTCGTAAGTGCAAGTAACGGTAAAAGTACCTTCTTTGGTCAAATCGGCATGCGTAGAATCGATTAGGCTACTTGTTACTGTTACTGTGTCGTTGTTGGAATCGGTAATAGTAAAGTATTTTGTAAAGTCGATTTCGTCGCCAACGTTTACAGTGTATCTATCTTTTTCACTGGTGATAGTGTATTCGAGTGAGGGTGGAACGATTTTCTCTTGAACATGAATGACGATTTGTTTTGTACTACCTTCGTAAGTGCAAGTAACGATAAATATTCCCTCCTTGGTAAGGTCTTCGTTCGGAGCGGAAATCATTGTATCGGTTACTGCAACGTTGTTTCCAAGTGCGTCGGTAATAGTAAACAAGGTTTTGTAGTCTATCGTATCACCAACGGTTACTTCGTAACTATCTTTCTCCGTGGTGATAGTGTACGTCGTTGCCGGCATGGGAATTAAATCGCATGCGGTAAACACGCAAGCAACGCACAGCAACATTAGCAATACAATTGCTAACTTCTTGGTTGAGTTCATAGGTGTCTCCTTTTGAATCTTTTGTAAAAAGCCGTTAAACATTTGTTGGTCGCAATCGTTTTGCACCGATGTGCTACGTCAAACGATAGTCTGTTTGTGGCTTGTTCGTGCAAAAAAGTTTGTTTTTGCGCGAAATTGTCTTGATTGTAACGTCAAATTCATTATAGTCCAAAAGTGTTTTGCTGTCAATAATCCGCAAACACCTTTTGACGTTGATACTTTAGTATCAAAACATAAATTTTATCTATAGACGAGATATTCTTTTGCAACCGATATAGGCTTGTTTGCTTATTGCTTACCATGATTTTTGCAAATATGTTATTTTGCTTGAATAATCGCCAAAATTGATGTATAATGTGCTTAACCAAATAACTTGCAGGTTTGCGTGAAACAATCGCATTTGTGGGGGAACAATGTGCAAATCATTGACAGTCCCGCTACGGTAAGGCTTTGCCAAGTCCGAATGCCCAACTGCAACGGATTTTCGAGTGGTCTTCGATGTAAAGATTCAACTCTTTTTTGCCACGCAAAATTGATTGTTTCTTTGCGGTGGCATTTTTTATTTGAAAAAATTGTCACGGCAAGTACAACTGCATTTGCTTTTTGCACGTTTTTGTAACGCATATCGAATAGCGTTATTGCGCAATAACTGTGTGATTGTCGTAACGGCGTGCAAAATTGCCTAATTATTTGTGAAAATATGATTGTACTCACAAAAACGCGCAAAAACAGTGCCGTAAAAAACTTTTCGTTGCAAACAAGATTGCCTTTTTTTTGCAAGATTGCTCTCAAATCCTTTGGTAAAAAATAAAAAGAGAGGTAAAAACAAATGAAACTCACAAAAAGACTTGTAACACTTGCCTTGGCGTTAGTACTTGTTTTATCCGTTTTTACGCTGGTGGCTTGCGCGGACAAACCAACAGTACAAGAAGTTACCGACCTAACTTTGCCGACTTTGGCAGATAACCAAGTGGCGGTAATTATCAAAAACGGCGAAAAAGACTACACCAACTATACGGTTACTTTAAGCGACGAAATGGAAAAAGTCGAAGACGTATTGAATTATCTTGCGAACAAACTGGATATGTATCTCGATTGGCAAGAAAGCAACTACGGAAAATATCTTAACGGAATCGGTGGTGCAAAACCATCGCAAGCAAACGAATTCGTAGCATTTTACACCAGTGTAGAAAGTGACAAGGGCAACTGGGCAGGAGTTACCGCTTACACCATTGGTGATGTGGAAATCGTTTCTGCACAAGTAGGCGTTACTTCCGCCAAAGTGGAAAGCGGTGCCGTTTACTACTTTGAATTAAGTATAAGTACGTACTAAGTCAACTGCACAAAATCTTGTTGACGTTTGGCGGTACAGACAATTTTCACCAAACTGCACCTTAACACTTACAAAAGTTACAGTTAAACTACGAAAACAATAACTTTTTAGCGAAATGAAAAAAAATAATCACACAATGTATATAGTTGTAACGGCAATGTTTTCCGCATTGCTTGTTGGTGGCAAACAGGCTTTGGCGGTAATTCCCAACGTGGAAGTCGTTACCATTGTTATTGCTCTCTGCTCCTACGTTTGGGGGCTGGGGGTTTGTTTGCCTGCCGTTTTTGTTTTTATCGCGTGCGACGTAGCAATCTATGGCGTCAACACGTGGGTTATCAGTTATATTATTCACTGGAACGTTGTCGCTGTTG
>CAZWCZ010000104.1:0-2302 GCA_964632165.1 uncultured Lachnospiraceae bacterium
GTAAGGCGTTTTTGAAAAATAAAATCTATTAAAATTAAGACCAAGAAAGGAAAAAGCAATGAAACGATTGATTTTATGCATCCTCTCGGCAGTGTTGCTCTGTGGGCTGTTGCTTGCCGCGGCGGGATGTTCGGGCTCCGAAACGGAGAACCCGGAGGAAACGACCGCCGGCAACCCAGAAACAACCACCGGCGACAACGAAGAAACCACGACAGGCGACAACGAGGAAACCACCACCGGCGGCAACGAAGAAACGACCACCGGGGGCAATGAGGAAGGGACAACCGGCGGTGGAGAAGAATCCACAACCGGCGGAAACGATACCGAACCGCACGTCCATGCATTCGGCGAATGGACAACCGTAACCGAGGCGACTTGCATCGCAGAGGGACAAAAAGAGAGAGTCTGCGCCTGCGGCGAGAAGGAAATTGAAAAAATTCCCGAGACCAAGCACAATTTTGTAAATAATGTGTGCGCAATATGCGGCAAGAAAGAGGGGGGAGGACTGGAATACACAGAAGACGGAAATGGTGGATATAAAGTTTCCGGTATCGGCACTTGCACCGATTTGGATATTGTGATTCCAAGCGAATACAATGGCAAACCGGTGACAAGTATAGGCGGTTCTGCGTTTTTTTGTGTGGCAACCTTACAAGCATCACAATCCCTGACAGTGTGACAATCATTGGCGATGAGGCGTTCTACGGATGCTATAGCCTTACAAGTATCATGATCCCGGACAGCGTGACAATCATTGGTGAGTATGCGTTCTCCAGATGCAGTAGCCTTACAAGCGTCTATATTACCGACATTGTTGCATGGTGTAACATATCATTTTCCAATGATGACAGCAATCCCCTTTGCTATGCACACAATTTGTACGTAAACGAAGAGCTTGTAACGGAATTGACCATTCCGGACAGCGTGACAAGTATTGACAGGCATATGTTTCGCGGATGTAGTAGTCTTACAAGTATCACAATCCCGAACAGCGTTGCAAGCATTGATGAGGGTGCGTTCTATGGATGCAGTAGCCTTACAAGCATCACCCTGCCGTTTGTCGGCGATAAAATCCACTCTGCTACCGATACATATCAGTATCCTTTCGGATACATATTTGGAACAAGTTCATACACGGGCGGAACCGCGGCCACGCAACATTATTATGGTTCAAGTACAAGTGACACGACATGGTCGACATACTATATTCCGTCGAGTTTGAAATTGGTCACAATCACGGGCGGATTGATAAACTGCGGTGCATTCCATAGTTGTTCAAATCTTATAAGCATCACTATCTCCGACGGTGTGACAAGCATTGGCGAGCGAGCGTTCTTTTGGTGCAACAGCCTTACAAACATTACAATTCCGGACAGCGTGACAAACGTTGACGAGGAGGCGTTCTCCGGATGCTCTAAACTCATAGAGGTTTGCAATCTTTCATCTCTTACGATTACGGCAGGTTCGGAAGGCAACGGATATGTAGGCTATTACGCCAAAAATGTTTATACCGACGCAACAGTAAAAAGCAAGTTGTGGACCGATGAGAACGGTTATACCTTCTATGAAGACGGCAATATTTGTTATCTTATGGGATATACAGGCAATGATACGGCATTGACACTTCCCGCAAACTGTAACGGTAAGAACTATGAGATCTATCAATATGCGTTTTACCAATGCGACAGCCTCACAAGCATCATAATTCCGAACAGCGTGACAAGCATTGGCAATTGTGCGTTCTGCGAATGTAGCAGTCTTACAAACATCACGATTCCGGACGGTGTGACAAGCATTGGCGATGATGCGTTTATGTATTGCAGTAGTCTCGCAAGCATCACGATCCCGGACAGCGTGACAAGCATTGGTAGTTCTGCGTTCAGGTATGCGGCATATTGTAATGACGGCGCCAAATGGACAGATGGTGTGCTGTATATTGGCAATCATTTAATTGCGGCAGAGAATAGTATTTCCGGAGACTATGCAGTAAAAGACGGAACAAAATGTATTGCAAATAGTGCATTTTACAATTGTGATAACCTTACAAGCATCACCATCTCAAACAGCGTGACAAGCATTGGCTGGTATGCGTTCTCCCATTGCAGTAGCCTTACAAGCATCATCATCCCGGACAGCGTGACAAGCATTGGCAATCATGCGTTCTACAATTGCAGTAGTCTTACAAGCGTCATAATCCCGGACGGCGTGACAAGCATTGGCAATTCTGCGTTCTCCGGATGCAGTAGTCTTACAAGCATCACTATCCCGGACGGCGTGACAAATATTGGCGATTATGCGTTCT
>CAZWCZ010000105.1:0-2284 GCA_964632165.1 uncultured Lachnospiraceae bacterium
AAAAAACCGAACAATGAAGTTATAAGTCCCGGCGAATACACGATTTGCATTCCGTATTGTTTAAATGTGTTCAAGGAATTTATGCCGATTACGACGTGAATAATTACTTCGAAAGCCGAAAAAAGCATTACCGCTATCCCTGCGGGTTTACGAAATCCCCAAAATTTAAGGACAATGCACCCGAGTAGAACTCCGCCGAAGTTGGTAATCATATCGGTTAATCTGTTCATCGGGTAACGTGCGAGGTTTGTGGAGCCGTGACTGAAATTATACGAATAATGAAGTCCGCCGGGAAGTACCCATTCTTCTATGACGTGAAGCACTAAAACTATTATCGCCAGCGTGCATAGAATATTGACGGCATCCCAATTTTTGCGATTTTTATAAACTTTTACGGCAAGGAATACTCCAATCCCCGCCATAACGTAAAGCCAAATCGACAGCCAAGCGTTGATAATCGTTTCCATTATTATAAATCCTCCTTTTTCGGGATAATCGGCAAATACAGATAACTGTCGTATTTTCCGCCCGTATGAATAACGTGCCTTCCTTTGTTTAAGTCCTTGGGTAAGTTCGTACCGTCGATTTTACCGGTAAGTCCGCCCGATACTCCGCCGAGCGTTATCATCTCGGGCTTATCATTCGGCATATACGTAAACCCGTTTTTAGCAACTTTAATTGTAGCCATTTTCAAATCGAACGGACCATTCCATTCGGTGGTTTTATACGCCGAAATCGAAAGTTGTAAAATTTCGCCCGCTTTAAATTTCATCCCCATGGGCCATATGGCTATGTCGAGCGGAACGATTTCGCCTTTTTTGAGTTTTTGTATTTCGTCGAAGGTTTGGTAAGGGCGTTCTTCGACACTTTTCGTTTTGTCGAGTTTTCGCATCGATGCGCGGATATAACCTTTTGCCGATATGCGTTTCATCGGCATTATCCCGATTTTTTTACCGAAACGGCTAAGTTTTTCCAATGTGACTTGCAAATCCATATCGTCGTTATCGAGCGCTTCCGCAAAAACGTGAAGTTTTATAAAGCCGCCGATTTCCGTATCTTCGGTCATTTTATAGCGATAATAAACTTTTCCGTTTTTATCGTCGGAGTTATAAATGCCGAAACTTTCCGTTTTCGGAACAGAATCCGTAAACAGTTTTTTTGCCGAGTCAAGATAAAGTTTTTTGTATTGCGTGCGTTTAAGCGGATATTCGTTTTCCTCGCGGTCGACGATATCTTTGCCGCCGGGATTAAGCACGCTCATACGGACGCGCGGAGTGTTTTTCCAACCGTTGTCGATATCTTTTAAATAACAATCGAAAAACTTGCGCAAATCCTCGGTGTGTCCTTCGTGGTAATAGTCGTCCCATTCGCCCGTATTGTGGATACGTAACCATTTGTCGGACGACGAAATTTTCATAAATCCTTCGATGGAACCGTTTGTGTGAATCGGGTTTGTGTAACTTGCCGCAATATACGCGGGCGTCGTGATGCTTTCTAAGTCCGCTTTTTTATCTTCCCAATAGTTATTCCACGCGGGATTGTTTTTCAGCATTGCGATTACGTCTTCGACTCCGCCGTCCGTCGTCGAAGGAAAGGACTGTGAAAGGAGTTCTACGAATTCGGGCATAATTACGCCGCCGCGTGTGCCTACTTCGCGGTAGCAATCGGTAAGACCTTCCCACGGTGCGATGGCTGCAAGATGTTTAGGATGTTCTGCCGCCGTGAACCATTGCGATATCGCCAGCCAAGAATTCCCCGAAAGTCCGACTTTACCGTTGCACCAAGACTGTTTGCCTATCCAATCGACTATGTCTTTTCCGTCTTTGCCGTAGTCGCTGCCGAAAAACAGTACTACGCCTTCCGATTTATAGGCGCCGCGTACGTCCGGGTTAACGACCGCATATCCGTGCTTTACCCAATACGCGGGATCGGGACCTTCGAATTTTTGTAGTCCGGAAACGGCTTTTTTGGCTACGCCGGCACGCATCGGAACGTCGTCGAGCCATTGCGTGCCTATTTCTTTTCCGTAAGGACTTAAAGCAACGAGGGCAGGGCATTTTTCATCGCTTACGGGACGGAATATGTCGGTGTAAACGGTAACGCCGTCACGCAACATTATAGGTACGTCGCGTTCAAACAAAATATCGCACTCGAGCGATTTTGCACCTTTCATACGTACGCTCCCTTTTTTAAGAATTAGTTTTTCTTGACGAAACCCCACGTATCGCGCCCTCGGATCGTCCACGGAAAGCCCTTTACGAACGGGAACTTGAATTTCCGCCCC
>CAZWCZ010000106.1:0-2264 GCA_964632165.1 uncultured Lachnospiraceae bacterium
AATAGTACGCCAATTCGGCAAGAGAGGCGATTGCGCTGTAAGATATAACGCTCATGTTTTTGTGCTTGAAGTTGAACGCTTTGTAGAGGATAAAGGGCATAGAATAGCCGATTGTCACTTCCAAGAGCCACCATTGCACTCTTGGCAAGTCTTGCGGGAACCAAGCGATACAACTAAGTTCAAATATAACGGAATATGCAACGATAAGCACAATATTCTTTGCGGGAGTCATGCTTGCCGCACATATTACGAGAATAGGGAAGACGACGTTTGCATACGGAATTTGCGCCACAAACTGGTCATAGCACATAATGCCGAGAAGCATAAGCATGGCAATCCAGCCTTTAAGCCCTTTTGTTTGAGCATAACGCTCGACTTTTGTCAAAGATAACTCTTTCATATTATCTCCTTTTAATACATCCAACCATCATATACTACCACCAAAACGGCAAGGTCGTCAACCGTTCCGAGGACGTTGTCGTCGCCAAACAACATTTGATAGTTTGCACACATAGAGTATTCGCCGTCTGCCGAAACGTATGCACGTTCGAGGTTATATTCGCTCCCGTCTTGGAGGGTGCAGGAGTGGAACATTTGAAACTTGTATTGCGACAGTCTGAAATCTATATTATCCGTTCTGTCCTCAAAGAATTTTTGTACCGCCTCGTACACCGTGTTGCCGTAGTAGGGGACTTGCCAAGAACATATCAAATCACCGTCGAGAGCAGAGTGCGGACGGCTGTTGCCTTCGGTTGAAGTGGTTGATGACGGCATACGCAATTCAAGCGTAAAATACACCAATTCTCCGTCGATATAAGAGTATTGCGGAGAGTCGGACGTGTTGTCATCCGATGTGTCGTTGCACGCCGTCATTAGCACAAATATTGTGCAAATAATCGCAATTATGGCAATAATTGATAAAGTTCTTTTCATAAGTGTTATATTTTTCGCTGTTTTTTAGAATTGTTTTGCAATTTTCCGCTGTTTAGAGGGAAATTACCGCTATTGCGCTCGAATACAGTCCTACCGGTGTCGGAGCGTCTATTCCATTGACCTTGGCGATATATGAGATTGCAATTGCCATATCAATAGGATTGTCGATTACATAGTTTTCGTCATTGTCCTTTTCAAGAGTTTTCAACCACTCGTCGACAAGATTATAGCTTGTTTCGCTGTCGGTGGATTTTGTATATTTTGTCATATCAATGCCGTTGATATATCCGTACAAAATGCCGTAGCGATTGTCGGCGGTAGAGCCGAAATCGGACTGCATAACGTAATCGAAATCATCGCAAAGTTTGTCGAGCGTCATATACTCGTCGATAGTGTACACGTGCGTCCAGTCGGTGTTTTCAACAAGCGGGAACAAGCCTTGGCGACTCTTTTCAAAGTTTACGTCATATGCGCTTTCATTTTTCAACAATGAGCCGGATGCAAGAGGTCTACCGGTAAAGCCCACCCAGTTGGGCGTTGCGCCCTCTTTGGTGAATTGTTCGTTTGCGTCCTTTTGATAATATGCAAGAAGGATGTTGTATGCGTTGGGTACAACGATTTTTGCATCGTATCCCAAGTTGCTTGCAAGGATTGCAAGTGCGCTGTACATATCAAATCCGTAAGCCACGGAGACGTATTGGTCGTCCGATGGGGTGCCGCCCAGACGGGTTATATACGCTTTGATTGCGTTCAAATATGTTGTATATTCGTTTTGGGATGCGGAATTGTCAATAAGGTGTTTAACGTATTGGTTGTAATAAATCGACCAACTGAAAAGATAGTCGAGTACGCTACTCCAACCCGACGTATACGTACCCCATCCACTTGTTATAGTGGTGTAGAAGCCGTTTTCTTCCGTAAAACCGTTTTCGTCGATTGCGCCGTCGGTGCAAATGAGTTTGATTTTGTCAAGGTGTCCTTTGAGGACGTCGATATTGTCGCTTGGATAGTTGTCACCGCTTACATAACGCAAATAGAGTAAGGGGAGGGTGTCTTGCGTTGTTTGAGCCGATTTGACAGCGGTTGAATAGCTATCGCTTGCAAGATAGTTTTTCAGTGATACCGACAAAGATTGAGCAAGGGCATCATCGGGTGTTTTTGTATCGTCTTTCGTGTTGCAAGCGACAAGGGAAAGTCCCATTGCAAGCACAAGGCACAATACAAGCAAGCTACTGATAAGTTTTGTTGATTTTTTCATTGTGTTTCTCCTTCAATTTTTTGATGTAGAAACCGCCTTTTATATCAAATTGCACCGTTTAGATATAAGAAAA
>CAZWCZ010000107.1:0-2257 GCA_964632165.1 uncultured Lachnospiraceae bacterium
ATTTCCATTACCTCTTCGACTTCGGGTCAAAAGCGTCACGCAGGCCGTCGCCAACGAAGTTGAAGGCCAGGATCGCCAGTGTGATGCAGATTCCAGGAGGAATCCAGAAGTTGATATTGTTCATATACTCGGTCTTTGCCGCATAGTTGATCAGGCTACCCCAGGTAGCGGTACCCAGAGGTGCGCCCAGGCCCAGATAGCCCAGAGTTGCCTCGGTCAGGATGATGGAGCCCAGGCCCAGGGTCATGGTCACGATCAGCTGAGGCAGAACGTTGGGGATCAGGTGCTTAAAGATCTTTCTGTGGGTAGACAGACCGGAGCACTTTGCAGCCAGCATGAACTCCTGCTCACGCAGGGACAGGATCTGGCCTCTGACCAGTCTTGCGGTGCCGGTCCAGCCGATCAGACACAGACAGCCCATCATGTAATACAGTCGACGGATATCGTAGATACCCAGTCCTGTAAACAGAGAGGACAAAATCAGCATAATGGGCAATGTGGGGATACAGTAGAGAATATCGACCACACGCATGATGACCTGATCCACCCATTTGCCGAAGTAACCGGCAATGCCGCCCAAAATCACGCCCAACAGGGTTTCCAGAATGACGACTACCAGACCGATGGTCAGAGAAATTCGTCCGCCGTACATCAGTCGGGTCAGCAGGTCTTTACCGGTCTCATCGGTACCCAGCCAGTGCTTCCAGGAGGGAGCATCCTTGATGTTGTTGACGGTCATTTCCACGCTGACATCGTAGGCATACTGGGTTTCCGTCACTTCATTGCCGTTTTCGTCAAGATAAGTGATCTGATACTCCAGCGGCATCATATTGGTCTGCTCCTTGGGAGTCGGGTCAACCTCCATCTCCCCCCAGGGGGAGAACAGAGGTCCGATGAAAGAGAACAGGAACAAAAATGCCAGAACACACAAGCCCAGCATGGACAGTTTGGAACGGAAGAACCGCTTCAAGACCGTCATGGTCGGAGACAGGGTTTTTACTCTGTCGGTCAGGTTTTCGCCGTGAAGATCGTCTGCCACCGTTTCCACAGTAGCATTTTCCTGAATTTTTTCATTCTTTTCGCTCATCTCGGCACCCCCTTAGGACAGTTTCACGCGAGGATCCACCACAGCGTACATCAGGTCCGCCAGCAGAACGCCCGCAACAGTCAAGACTGCAATAAACATATTGTATCCCATAACGAAGGGAATGTCGCCGGCCTGCAAGGCCTGATAAGCGATATTACCGATACCGGGAATATCGAAGATCTGCTCGGTGATCATTGCGCCACCGAACAGGCCAGGCAGAGTGCCCGCCAGCATGGTGACCACAGGGATCATGGTATTGCGGAATGCGTGCTTGTAGATGACCGTCTTTTCGGACAGGCCCTTTGCACGGGCAGTGCGGATATAATCCGCGCTGAGCACTTCCAGCGTGTTTGTACGGGTATAACGCATCAGAGAACCAATGGACAGAATGGTCAACACGAAGATGGGCAACACCAGGTGCCATGCCTTGTCCATGAACACGGTCATGGCAGAAGCATCGATGGGCAGGTCAGAAGAGACCAGGCCACCCACGGGGAACCATCCCAACCCCTCCGCCAGATACTTGATGACCAGTCGGCCAAAGAAGAAGCTGGGGAAGGAAATGCCGATCATGGTCAGAACTGTAACGGAATAGTCCAGTTTGCTGTACTGATTGCAGGCGCTCTTAATGCCCAGAGGGATGGCGATGATCAGCTGCAGGATCAAAGAGATCAGTGCCACGATGAAGGAAACACCCATGTTCTTGAAAATCACGGTGCTGACCGGCTGACCATACTTCCAGGACTCGCCGAAGTCGCCATGCAGCGCAGCTTTCAGCCACTGGAAATAGCCCTCCATAATGGGCATATTCTCCACTTCGGGCACAGTGGGGTATTCTTCACTGTAAACGTAGTTTCCATCGGCATCGGTCTTCAGGACAAACTTTCCGTTTTCATCCGATTTGGCCAGATTTGAGTCTGCCAGCATTTGATAATACTTTTCATAGTGCTCTTCCATGTTCAGGTTGCCGTTGGCAAAGAACTTTTGTTCCACGTAGTTCAACGGCATACATCTAAGCAAGCCGTACAGGATCACCGAAACACCCAGAAGAATCAGTATAGACAGTAGAATGCGTTTGAAAATATATTTTACCATAGCTTCCTTATCCTATCCTTTTCCGGTGAGGTGTTGATTACAACCTTAGTTGTAATCAACCTCCCAGATTCTGCT
>CAZWCZ010000108.1:0-2229 GCA_964632165.1 uncultured Lachnospiraceae bacterium
GAAAGCAGTTCGAAAAATATTGCGGAAAATTGGGTTAGGCTATTGAAAAAAGCGGTCGGGTATGGTACAATGATATTAAGAATTTTATTTCGAGGCGTGATATGAGGACGATCTACACTTTAGCTACAATTTCGGCTATTCTATTTATATTTTGTTTAATCGGTGGGATAACGCTGATATTTTTGCCCGACGGCTCGGGGACGACGGTCGGTGCGCCCCCGCCGAATCAGGTGATTTCGCCGATTTTAAGTGTTATTCTTCCCGAGACGGCGGATGCCGGGCAGGAATATCAGGACAGTCTTTATTTTATCGGCGATTCCACGACGTATCATTTTTTCAAGGGCGGCATTGACAAGTCCCATCTTCTCGTTCCCGACAGTCTTACGCTTCAGCTCAGTGCATCGGTGCTTGAGGAGCTTGATCTTGAGGTTTTGGCGCATGAGAATGCGAAGATCGTGATAATCACCGTCGGTGTGAACGGCTCGGATCTCTTTACCGAGTCAAGATACAAGACATATTACAAAAAGCTCATCAGGGGGATTCGGGAGGTTTCGCCCGAGACGGAGATAATTTTGCAATCCGTTTTTCCCGTAACGAAGGAATACAGCGACGATCACGAGGGCGTTATCACGAACGCCGGGATCGACCGTCTGAACGAATGGGCAAAGGAGATCGCACTCGACGAGGGGCTGAGATATCTCGACAGCTGTTCCGTTCTCAAGGATTTGAACGGTGCTCAGCTTGAGGACTACGGCGAGGGCGACGGCGTTCACATGAATGCGCAGGCTTACGAGGCGATCCTTACGTACATCAGGACGCACGCACTCGAAACGGATAATTAAACGGAGGATTTTAATATGAAAAGGATCATTTCAATCATTTCAATAATTGCAACGCTTCTTGCTCTTCTCACGCTTGCGTCGTGCGGTGGGGACTACACGGACACGCTTCCCTCCTCCGATCTTGCGCAGATCGGCATTTCCGCAATCGGCTCGAGCGGCGGAACGAGGGTTGAGGATGAGGATTTTCTTCTCGAATTTACTGACGGGGAGCTTTCGTATCTTATTGATTTCACGGTCATTTCCGCACAGGAGGCGAAGAACATAAACGAGATCGGCATTTTCCGTGTTGAGGACGGCAAGGCGAGCGATATGAAATCCCTCGTTGCCGACTATGTTGCGAGCAAGCAAGGGGTTTATCGCGCGATGGATTATTTTCCCGAGGAGGTTGAAAAGATCGACTGCGCGACGGTCAAGGTATTCGGAAATTACGTTGTTTACTCCTTTCTCGGCGAGCTTGACAGCGAAGCGTTCTACTCCGCCGTTGAGGGTGCTATCAAAAAATGATGGGGGATAATACTATGGACACTATGGAAGTAATTTGTTCAAGACGCTCGGTCCGTTCCTACACGGGCGAGCAGATAACGAAGGAGGAGCTTAGCGTGATTCTTAAGGCGGCAAACGCCGCACCCATCGGAATGGGACGCTACGGGGACATGCATCTTACGGTGATCACAAATCCCGAGCTTCTTTCAAGAATCGATCGTGCGGGTGCTTTGATGTTCGGAAATCCCGACGCTCATCCGCTCTATTTTGCACCCACGCTGGTGCTCGTTTCCGCAAAGCAGCCGACTGACGCCGGAATGGCGAACGTAACTTATTCAAATGCGGCTATCATCGTTCAGAACATGGCACTTGCCGCTACCGAGCTTGGCGTCGGGGCGTGCCACATTTGGGGTGCGGTGATGGCGATGAGGGGAGACGGGGAGCTTATTCGTGAGCTTGGCATTCCCGAGGGCTTCATTCCCTGCTCTGCGATCGCACTCGGAAGGACGGACGTTCTCTACACGCCCCGTGAAATTCCGGACGGCAGGATCGAAACGAACACGATCGAATAATATTGCAAAAACAGCACATTGCCTTGGCAATGTGCTGTTTTTATTCAAGTCAAAGGCTCGATGATTTTACTGAATATCCCAAAGTGGGATATATTGATTATACCATTTTGGTATAATGTTATCAGTACTTTTGAACGAGAGGATAAAATGAATTTCAGACTAAAGGAATTGAGAAAGAGGGACCGCATTTCTCAGCTGAAGCTGTCGATCGACTTGAATATGAATCAGAACACCATCAGCCGATATGAAAACATGGAGCGTGAGGCGGATTACGAGACGCTCGTAAAAATTGCAGACTATTTTGACGTTTCACTTGACTATCTTCTCGGCAG
>CAZWCZ010000109.1:0-2194 GCA_964632165.1 uncultured Lachnospiraceae bacterium
TCTCCGTGAACTTTGTAGCCGCGGGAGCGTTTGCCGCCTCTTCCTCTGTCATAGCGTAAGGACGGATAGCTGCGTGAGGACATACGAAGGAACACATATTACACTGTACGCACTTTTCGGGATTCCACTCGGGAACATATACCGCAACACCGCGCTTCTCATAAGCGGCAGCACCCTGCGGGAAGGTACCGTCTTCCATACCCTTGAATGCGGATACGGGGAGGCTGTCACCGTTCATAAGAGAAACGGGGCGGAGAATGTCGTTTACGAATTTAACGAGCTCGGGGCGTGTTCCGGTTGCCTCAGCCTTGGGAGCGTCGGGAGCGACGTTCTTCCAGGACTCGGGAACGGATACCTCGGTCATAGCGTTAGCGCCTGCCTCGATAGCCTTGTAGTTGAGCTCAACGATAGCCTCGCCCTTCTTTATGTAGGACTTATAAGCCATCTTCTTCATATATTCTATACCCTCATCCTTCGGGAGGATGTTTGCGAGAGCAAAGAATGCCGACTGAAGAACGGTGTTCTTTACCTTCGGGTTACCGATCTGCTTTGCGGCGATATCCGTCGCGTTGATTATATAGAACTTAACGTTGTTGTTTGCGATGTAGGACTTAACGCTTGCGGGAAGCATTTCGTCAAGCTCGTCTACGTTCCAAGGACAGTCGAGCATAAATGTGCCGCCCGGCTTAACGTCCTCAACTATCTTATATCCCTTGAGGATGTAGGAATAGTTATGGCAAGCAACGAAGTTAGCCTTTGTTACATAGTAAGGAGACTTGATGGGTGTATCGCCGAAACGAAGGTGCGAGATGGTTACGCCGCCCGTCTTCTTGGAGTCATACTGGAAATATGCCTGAATGAACTTATCGGTATGGTCACCGATGATCTTGATGGAGTTCTTGTTTGCACCGACAGTACCGTCGCCGCCGAGACCCCAGAACTTGCAAGCGATCGTGCCTGCGGGAGCCGTATCGGGAGCGGGCTTTTCTTCGAGGGAGTGACCCGTAACGTCATCAACGATACCGATCGTGAAGCCGTTCTTGGGCTTATCCTGTGCGAGGTTCTCGTAAACGGCAAAGATGGATGCGGGAGTCGTATCCTTGGAACCGAGACCGTAACGACCGCCGACGACCTTAGCCGCAACGCCTTCTTCAGCGAGAGCCGCAACGACGTCAAGGTAAAGAGGCTCGCCGAGAGAGCCGGGTTCTTTTGTTCTGTCGAGAACTGCGATCTTCTTGACCGTCTTGGGGAGTGCCTCTGCAAGCTTTGCGGCTACGAAAGGTCTGTAAAGACGTACTTTAACGAGACCGACCTTCTCGCCTGCTGCCATCATATAGTCGATGACTTCCTCTGCAACGTCACAAACCGAGCCCATAGCGACGATAACTCTGTCAGCGTCGGGAGCACCGTAGTAGTTGAAGAGCTTGTAATCCGTTCCGATCTTCTCATTGACCTGATTCATATAATCCTCAACGATAGCGGGAAGTGCCTCGTAGTAGGGGTTGCAGGACTCTCTGTGCTGGAAGAAGATATCTCCGTTTTCGGCTGAGCCGCGGAGAACGGGATGCTCGGGGTTGATGGATCTTGCGCGGAACTCCGCGATAGCTTCCTTATCGACCATTTCTGCGAGCGTATCGTAGTCCCATACCTCGATCTTCTGGATCTCGTGCGAGGTACGGAAGCCGTCGAAGAAGTTAAGGAAGGGAACTCTGCCCTTTATGGTTGAAAGATGTGCGACCGCACCGAGGTCCATAACCTCCTGAGGATTGGACTCTGCGAGCATAGCATAGCCTGTCTGACGGCAAGCGTAAACGTCGGAGTGATCTCCGAAAATGTTAAGCGCGTGCGACGCAACACATCTTGCGGAAACGTGGATAACGTTGGGGAGAAGCTCACCTGCGATCTTGTACATATTCGGGATCATAAGGAGCAGTCCCTGTGAAGCGGTGTAGGTAGTTGTAAGAGCACCTGCGGCGAGAGAGCCGTGTACCGTACCTGCGGCACCTGCCTCGGACTGCATCTCCATAACTCTTACTTGTTCGCCCATAATGTTCTTGAGACCCGTAGCCGACCAAGCGTCGGTGAGCTCTGCCATTACGGATGAGGGGGTGATAGGATAAATTGCGGCAACTTCAGTGAACGCATACGATACCGTAGCGGCGGCTGTGTTACCATCCATTGACACTTTTTTTCT
>CAZWCZ010000110.1:0-2162 GCA_964632165.1 uncultured Lachnospiraceae bacterium
TGCGCCGCCGTAGGTGTTGACCATCTCGACATAGTCCTGGGGAACGGAAGAAGAACCGTGCAGGACGATGGGGAAGCCAGGCAGCTTCTCAATGATGGCCTCCAGAATGTCGAAACGCAGCTGGGGGTTCGTGCCAGGCTTGAACTTATAAGCGCCGTGAGAGGTGCCGATGGCGATGGCCAGAGAGTCACAGCCGGTACGGGCAACAAACTCTTCCACCTCTTCGGGACGGGTGTAGTGTGCCTTGTCGGCCTCAACGGAGACTTCGTCTTCCACGCCGGCCAAAGCGCCCAGCTCAGCCTCGACCACGACACCGTGATCGTGAGCGTACTCGACAACGCGCTTGGTGATCTCGATGTTCTCATCGAAGGGCTTGGAGGAAGCGTCGATCATGACGGAGGTAAAGCCGCCGTCGATGCAGGACTTACAGGTTTCGAAGGAATCGCCGTGGTCCAGGTGCAGAGCGATGGGAATCTCGGGGCATTCGATCACAGCAGCCTCAACCAGTTTCACCAGGTAGGTGTGGTTTGCGTATGCACGGGCACCCTTGGAGACCTGCAGGATAACAGGAGCCTTTTCTTCCTTACAAGCTTCGGTGATCGCCTGAACGATCTCCATGTTGTTGACGTTGAAAGCGCCGATGGCATAGCCGCCGTCATAGGCTTTCTTAAACATCTCGGTAGTAGTTACAAGAGCCATTGGAATCAATCCTTTCTATTATAGCGGAGCAAACCGCATTTATTTGATTATATTATAGCACATTTTTTCCGCTTTTCAATATGTTTTTGAAACAAGTGTCTTTGAGAAAAAGAGAAAAAAGAGCCGATTATTTGAAAAAAATTGTTCATTTTATCAGCAAAATACCTATTTACCTTTAAATGAAAATGGAGTATAATACATCTGATAATATATAAATAAAATGCGAAGGAGTTTTTTTACATGAAAAAATCACCTCTTCAGATCGCCAGATACCAGTATACCCCCAAGTTGCCTGGTATGCTCAGAAACGGTATCAGTGAGATTTCCGTTAAAAACGGAAATGCTACCGAATCCGTTGCCGATCAGGAAAAAATCAAGGCACTGTTCCCCAACACCTATGGCAAGAACGAGATCACTTTCGAAAAGGGCTGCAACACCGCAGCAGTAAAGAAGCAGATCGTCGGCGTGATCCTCTCCGGCGGCCAGGCACCTGGCGGCCACAATGTTATTTGCGGTCTTTACGATGCCCTGAAAGCAACCGATAAGGAAAATGTGCTCTATGGCTTCAAGGGCGGCCCCAGCGGCCTGCTGGAAGATGACTATGTCATCTTTGACGATGCTTATATCAATGAATACCGCAATACCGGCGGATTTGACATCATCGGCTCCGGCCGTACCAAGTTGGAGACTCAGGAGCAGTTTGCAGTTGCAGCCCAGGTGTGTAAGAAACACGGCATAACCGCGATTGTGATCATCGGTGGCGACGACTCCAACACCAATGCTGCTTGTCTGGCCGAGTATTTTGCGGCCAACAATACCGGCGTTCAGGTCATCGGTTGCCCCAAGACCATCGACGGCGACCTGAAGAACGAGGATATCGAATGCTCTTTCGGTTTTGATACAGCTACCAAGACCTACTCCGAGATCATCGGCAACATCGAGCGTGATGCAAACTCCGCAAAGAAATATTGGCACTTTGTGAAGGTCATGGGCCGTTCCGCTTCCCATGTGGCACTGGAATGCGCACTGGAGACCCAGCCCAACATCTGCCTGATCGGCGAAGAAGTGGCCGCCAAGAAGATGAGCCTGGCTCAGATCGCAGATTACATTGCCGATTCCGTGGCAAACCGTGCAGCCAAGGGTTGGAATTTCGGCGTTGCCATCATTCCCGAGGGCATTGTGGAATTCGTGCCTGAATTCTCCGTGCTGATCGCTGAGATCAACGAGCTGCTGGCCGGCGAGAAGACTGCTCAGTTCAACGCATTGCCCAGCTGGAAAGAGAAGTACGCTTTCATTGAAAATGGTCTGACCAAAGAGTCTATGGCTGTGTTCGCCATCCTGCCCGAAAATATTCAGCAGCAGCTGTTCCTGGAGCGTGATCCTCACGGCAATGTGCAGGTTTCTCTGATCGAGTCCGAGAAGCTGTTCTCCGCACTGGTCAAGGCAAACCTGGCAGCACGGAA
>CAZWCZ010000111.1:0-2151 GCA_964632165.1 uncultured Lachnospiraceae bacterium
CCGCCGGTAGAGCCTGCGTTGCCGCAGTCAGCTGCGACCTCGGGGATATCTACCTCGGTGTGCTTTGCAAGCTCGCCGTATTTCTCATGGCAGGTTTCGCATTCTGCCTGCTCCGTGCAGGTTGCCGTGCCGCCCTTATGTCCGTTAGCCTTACCGTCGGTCTTGCCGCACTCCGTGCAGGTCTTGGGCGCTGTGCAGGTTGCGTCAGCCCAAGTATGCTCGCCCTCTACCTTGCCGCAGTTAAGGCAGGTATTAAGGCAGCCGCTTTCAAAATAATCGTGTCCCGTTGCGGGAACCTCTTCGGTTGCTACAAGGATATCACCGCAAACCGAGCACTTGCTGCCTTCGGTTCTTCCTGCTTCCGTGCAGGTGGGGTGGATCTCTAATATGGTCTGGGGTGTGTGTGCAAGCTTTTCGCCGTATGGCTCGCCGCATTTTTCGCAGATTGCCTGAGCTGCGCATGTGGCTGTTCCGCCGGTGTGCTCGCATTCCGTGGAGGGCAAAAGTCCCATAATCTTGTCAAGAAGCTCACAGCCCGTGAAGGCGGTAAGGACAAGTGCGAGGACTGTTACCACGAGTAATGTCTTTAATACTTTTTTCATGGAGTTCTCCTTCCAAAAAATATTGTTTTTTAGTTAATCGGCCTTGGTCGGTCAGGCAACGCCTTCCGTGGCAAATTACATAATAATTATAGGACTTTTTTCCGACTATGTCAAGATTTTTAAGTGCCCTTCTTCAAAGTTCGACCATTTGCACAAATTCGACTTCCCTCTTTTGTACAGTTTATTTGAAATACGGGCACTTTCAAAAAAGCACGCACCGCAAGGGTGCGTGTTTTTGATATCAATTGAAATTATTTCTCAGACCAAGTATTCGTTGCCGCATTGTATACGACCTTGGAGTTCGAGGGAACGTTCATATCGCCGGTCTGAGTGCGAGCGTTACTCCAATCCATAACATCTGCTCCGTCCTTGAAGTCAACGAAGAGGATCATATCGCAACCGTCGGGGATGACAAATTCCCAAACGCCGTCGCCGTCCGAATCGGTAGGTACTACCCACTGACCGCCGACATTGGGACTCGTCCAGCACCATGCGCCGTACATTGAGCCGTCCGAAGACCACTCGTCGCCGGGGTTAAGGTAAACCTTATCCGCTACGTCGCCGACCTCACCGGGCTCATAGGGATCGATGCTCTCGAGAAGATCCCAAGTGATAGTGTATGTGTTCGAGTCGAACGTGAATTTATATCTGCCGTCCCAACCCTCGGAGAGAGTGATATCCATCTTTTCAACGGGGTTATTATATGCACCGGATTCGCCTGTGAAAATTACATCACCGGTTTCATTTGTTACCTGTGCGTGCGTGTCGTCAACCATGGTATAGCCTGCTATGCAGCCTATTCCCCACTGACCGTCGCCCCAGCCACCGCCTGTGCCGATCTGGAACTTATCGCCTGCGTACATGGTGATGATTATTTCGTAAACGCCGTTGCCCTTATCGGTCATACCGGCAGTCTTAGCCGCAGTTGCGTGAGTCCAAGTAGCACTCGAGAGGTCGCCGAGTCCCTGTCCGAGAAGGAAGTAATCTGCGGGCTCGGGATCTACGACATCAACCGCACCGGTGGTCTTGAACGAGCCGTACACCTTCATATCCGAGGTAACGGTAGTCGTGAAATCAAACGCCTTGGTGAGTCCGGGATCGGAGAACCAACCCTTGAATTCCTTACCCTCAACGGTAGGAGTCCAGTCGGTGAGAGTCGAGCCTGCCTTAACGGACATTTCCTTAAGGACCTTCTGTCCCTGCACCCACTTTACCGTGAAGGTTGCGTTGGGATCAACGGGATCTACGGGATCTACTGGATCGGCGTCGGGAGTGGTGGTCGTTCCGCCGAGCTGATCGATGATCTGCTGAATGCCTTCGGGAAGCTCACACGCCGCAAGGGTGGTGAGAGCCATTGCAAAGAGCATTACGAGAGCCAAGATCTTAACAGTGTTTTTCATTGTAATCTCCTTTGAAAATAAAAATAGTGAGTCAAAGAGGCGTCGCCTCTTCATACATATTAATTATAACGCTTCGTGATTTTTTTGTCAACAATTATTCGTAGCTTTGTGGGCGTTTTTTCAAAACTTCGACTCATTGCACAATTTGT
>CAZWCZ010000112.1:0-2134 GCA_964632165.1 uncultured Lachnospiraceae bacterium
TTTGAGAGATGGGGAGAACAATACTCCGAATTAACAAACACTCTTGACTTCAATAGTATTATACACCCAAGCCGCAATATTGTCAAGGGTTCTGAAGAAAAAAGCTTTGCAGAACAAGTGGACGATGTGCTGTTAGGTAACAGAAATATCTATGATAATTTAAAAGTATGCGATACTCCGCAGATATTGCTTGATGTTGGTTGTGAACAGCTACCTATGTTATATACTCAACAACATTTAAGGGACGCATTACGACCAAAATCTAAAGATAATTCTCATTGGCACGGACTAACCGTAGAACAAATAAAAAGCATTCCCGAACTGATTAAGAATCCTGCAATACTATTCGATTCACTTTCAAACAATCCCAAAGGCAGTCAAAGTATAATAGCAGTTTTGAATGCTACAGACAACGACAATGCACCTTTGATCGTCAGCATAAAGCCAAATGGCAATGGAATTTATGAATTAGAAAATATCAATTCTAATTTCATAACAAGCATCTACGGTAAAGACAGTAATTTTGAGAACTATATTATTCGTGCTGTTGAATCTGGGAATTTATTATACTGGGATAAAAACAAAAGCCAAGAACTGTTCTCGTGTCAGGGGCTCCAATTGCCCGAGGCGATAAACAATCTTGACTTTGATACCATTATACACCCAAGCCGCAATATTGTCAAGGGTTCAGAAAAAATTTCGGAGGAAATGACCGCCGAAGTCAAAGCCGACAAAATTCACAACTCGTTTGACGCTGTTATAGACACTCACCATTTCTCCGAAGACACAATAAAATTTCTGCGGAGAACGGAAAAATTTATGAATGTAAACGGCTATTCCGAGGTTGATACGAACATTTTCAATGCTCCTATTTTTCAGCAGAATTACGGCAGCATTTCGAGAATTAACGAAAAACTGTTTGACGGAAAATTTAGTGATGTTCTGGAAGAACTGAACCGTGCAATTAAGATAAACATGGGATATTCGCTTGACGACAGGAAGTCTGACGTGCCGCAAAGGCTTCCGTCAATAACCTGTAACTGGAGCGAAAGTGACGCATTTGAGGACGGTAAAACCTATTCTGTTGCGGAATTTAATAGCATTATGGCAAAAGCTGACAAGGAAAAATGTGACGGCAAAGCAACAGGTATTGAAAAATACGGCTCTATGGAAAACTGGCAGGAACAGGACGAGGAAAGCTATTACAAATATCTCGGATATGACAAAACAAGCTTTACAATCAAATTCCCCAATGGGGAAACTATCACCGAAAGACAGGATATTGGAGATGGCTACGGCGGTGTTATCGATTATTGTAGAGCATTTCCTTCATTACAGAAATATGTTTCTATTCTTGAAGCACAGCTTGAGCTTGACATTCAGGAAGAAAATTATACTTCTGATAAAAATACAGAAGATACATCAAGGGACAAGTCTGTCGATTCAGACGTATCTGATACCGCCGAAGAAAATTCTGAATCTTATGATGATTATAATAAAGAAAAAAGCTTTGCAGAACAGGTTGACGCAAGTCTTAATGGTTCTCTGCCGTTTTATACAAGTCTTAAAGTATGTGATACACCTGAAATATTACTTAGTGTTGGTTGTGAACAATTACCTATGCTATATACGCAAAAACACCTAAGAAATGCAGTTAGACCAATTGATTCAAAGAATCATCAGCACGGATTAACTGTTGAACAGATAAAAAATCTGCCAACATTTCTTTCTGAACCTGCAATGATTTTTGATTCGCCTAACCGCAAGGACAGCATTATTGTTGTTTCAACTGAAACTGATATTGAAAACAATCCCATAATCGCAAGTATAAAGCCCAACGGTCACGGAAGATATGAGGTTGAAGAAATCAGTTCAAATTTCATTACCAGCGTATATGGAAGGAATAACTTTCCTGAATACTTTAAGAAAATTGTTGATAGTGATAATCTTCTTTTCTGCGACAAACAGAAAAGCCAAGAGATGTTTGAGAGATGGGGAGAACAATACTCCGAATTAACAAACACTCTTGACTTCAATAGTATTATACACCCAAGCCGCAATATTGTCAAGGGTTCTGAAGAAAAAAATAAGACCGACTATAAAATCAACGATATAAATTTTGGTATCGAAGGCG
>CAZWCZ010000113.1:0-2127 GCA_964632165.1 uncultured Lachnospiraceae bacterium
GGGGCTTTTTAAGTATCAAATCAAAAATCAAGCGTTGAAGTATCTCTTAAGGAGTCCCTCGAATGCTTTGCCGTGGCGAGCCTCATCACGTGCCATTTCGTGAACGGTATCGTGGATTGCGTCGAGGTTATACTGCTTTGCGAGCTTTGCAAGCTCAAATTTGCCGCTCGTTGCGCCGTGCTCTGCGTCTATTCTGAGCTTAAGGTTCTGCTCCGTGGAATCGGTGAGCATTTCGCCGAGGAGCTCTGCGAATTTGGAAGCGTGCTCCGCCTCCTCGAACGCCGCCTTTTCCCAATAAAGACCGATCTCGGGATAGCCCTCTCTATGTGCGACTCTTGCCATTGCAAGATACATACCGACCTCGGTGCACTCGCCCTCGAAATTGGAGCGAAGACCTGCGATTATTTCCTCGGGTGCGCCCTTAGCAACGCCGAGAACGTGCTCAGCCGCCCAGACCTTCTCCTCGTCCTTGATCTCCGTGAATTTCTCCGAGCCCACCTTGCAAACGGGGCACTTTTCGGGAGCGGAATCTCCCTCGTGAACGTAACCGCATACGGAACATACGAATTTTGCCATAATTTTTTTCTCCTTTTTACAAATAAATTTTAAGCGTTTTTGGTTTCGGCACGGCACTTTGCGCACCTGCCGTAATAAATTGTCGTGCCGCTCTCGACCTCAAGCCCCAGCTCTGCGAGCAGCTTTTCGGGGGGAGTGGGCACTGCGAAGACGTCGAAGATGCCTCTGCAATCCCTGCAAACGAAATGGCAGTGGGGCGAGGTGTCGCCGTCGTAATGAACCCTGCCGTCGCCCGTGTAGATCGGGGTGATCTCGCCGCATTCGGCGAGCTGACCGAGATTTCTGTACACCGTGCCGAGACTGAGCGAGGGGTGATCCCTGCGCAAGCCGTCGTAGACCGTGTCTGCGGTCGGGTGCGTCTTTACGCCCTTTACCGCCGCAAGAATAAGCTCCCTCTGATGTGAGTACCTCATCGACTTCCTCCTTGTGATTAATCAATAATGATAATCATTACTGTTTACATTATACCACGCTTTTTCTGTTTGTCAAGGGGTTTTTCGAAAAAAATAAAAAAATTTGAAAATTTTTTCAACCTCGACCGAGTTATGTCAAGCGTGGGTGTTGACTAACATTTTTTGATGTGGTATAATTATAATGCGAGGGAAAAATCAAGTGCTTGATACAACCGAAACATGAAAAATTTCCGAATGCGAGGGTGGAAAACGGGAAGCAGAAAACGGTTTTGGGTAGGGCGTTGGTTTTGATAAAAAGCAAAAAAGCATCTCATGGGTTGTTGGCGCAACCCGGAAATGCTTTCTCACGTCGGATATATTATAATAACCAACCGGACATTGATTATTATAACATATCCTTTCTCGATTTGTCAATTGGCAAATCCAACAAAAAATATTTTTATTGCCATATTTGGCGGAAAGGAGATGTTATAAATGACATCTGAACGAATGAGGGACAATCCTCTTTTTATGCGAAATGAATTTGCAACAGCGGGTAGAGGGGAAATTCCTCTGATTCTCAAACAAACTCTTGATATGTCAAATATCAAATTGGTTGCGTGCTCTGACACAAGAGCAAACGATTATCCCGAAAATACTAAAAAAGGCGTTCATTTTTTTGTGGATGATTACCGTTTTAGCGGTATATATGACAATCCTGAGCGCACCCTATCCCGTTATTCGCAATATGCATTCTTGCTTTCGCCTGATTTCTCCACTTATAGTGATATGAGCTTGTGGCGACAGCTTGAAAGCGTTGCAAAAAATCGTTGGGTAGGTGCATATTGGCAAAGCAAAGGACTGACCGTTATACCGACGGTGAGCTGGGGGCTTGCGCAGAGCTTTGAATTCTGTTTTGACGGTGTTGAGCAAAATTCAATCGTTGCAATCGGAATGATCGGTTGCAAGCAAAATAAGCTTCATTTTTTGCGTGGCTATAATGCAATGCTTGAAAAAATTTCGCCATCAAAAATCATTTGCTTTGGCACACCTTTTGAAGAAATGGAAGGTAATATAATCGCCGTTGATTATATGGAATCCAGAAAGGTGGTGCGTTGATATGGGAGGACGCGGCACTTTTGCAAGCGGAAATGCAGTT
>CAZWCZ010000114.1:0-2105 GCA_964632165.1 uncultured Lachnospiraceae bacterium
CAGTTATTTTAATAATATTATAATTGGGCTTGATTTATAAAATTATTTGTGATACAATAAAATTAAGAGATTTTAGTAAAATATCTCTAAACAGAAGGAGGACATATGAATAAAAAAATACTATTTTTTTTGTTAGGATTAATCTGCCTATTTAGTATCACTTCTTGTAAAAACGCTACTTCTTGTAAGAAAAATAAAGGTCAATTAGAAGAAGTTAAAAATGTAGTGGTATCTGAAGAGGGTTTAGTTAAATGGGATGCAGTAACAAACGCTACAAGTTATGATGTTGTTATTAAACAAAATGGTGTAGAAACAACTAATAATACAACAGGACTTGAATTTTTATTGACTGATTTAGAAAACGATTGTGAAATTTGGGTTATTGCGAAAGCTGATAAATATGAAGACTCTAATAAATCAAACGTTGCAAATTATGTAGGTGTAAATAAAACTGAAGTTGCTGAATATTATAACGATTTATTAGAATATACAATCGGTGAAAAAGATGAATCATGGAGTGAAACTGAAAAAGCTCAATATGATGAAATTGCCACATATTTAAATAAAGCAGCAAGAACTTCAGTTAAAAATCGTTTTGATAAAAAAGCAGCTAAAGATGTACTTGATTTAATTACTGAAAGTGATGATGCGGGTATACTATTACCTAATTTGTTAACCACAATTAGTACTTATACAGATAAACAGATTGAATCAACCGTTTATTTACTTGAAGTATATGCAGTTTCAAGTTTAATTAAATTACGCCAACAATTCGAAGGTCAACTTCTTAATCCAGAATCAGGATTATTAAATAATGATTCTTTTGTGGCTGATTATTATTCTAAACAGATAGAAGTATCAGTTGCCGCATTAAAGAAAGTTATTGAAGTACTAAATACAAATGGTGTTAAACTTGCTGAATCATTAGGCGGTATTTTGAAAACAGGATTAAACATTTATCAAAGTTTATCTGTTTCATTCATTCCAAAATTAATGGATGTAATTTCTAATTTTAATGAAGGAACCGTTACCGCAAAAGAAATCAATGATTTAAAGGATTTACTTGTTCTAGTATTGAAAACTAATTCATTCGAACAAGAAGATTTTACTTACATTTTAGATGTTGTTTTACAATGTAAAGATGAATTATTAGATGTTTTAGAAGTTTATGTATCTGAATTTACTGGTGAATACACTCCAATTGTATCACGTCTAATTGCTTTTATAAAAGAAATTGAAGTTCCAACTAAAGATGTAGTTTCTATTATGTTTGAATTTGTTGATAAATTTATTGATATTTTTGCACAATTAGATGAAGAATTCATTACTGAACTTCTTGCACAAGAAGATCCAATGCAAATGTTAATGTACTTTTCTACATATTTAATGAATAATGCATTTGATTCACCATTTGAAGAACTTCCACCTGTAACTGATGAAGAGATTGAAGAAATAGTTAAAGTTTTGAATTTTGTTTTATATCTTGTTACTGGTGAAGAAAACGGAACTATTGAAGCTTTATTAGGTGTAGAACATACTGATTTATGCGGATTAATAAAAATAGGATTTAATTTATTAATCGAAATGGAAAAACCATTATTCCAAGATTCAGAAAATGGTAATTTCTTTGATCTATTGATAAACATTTCTAATAGTTTTATTAACTATGAGACTAAATATGATTATCAATGGGAAGGATCTGTTAATGATGAATGGATGCAAATGCTGCTTCAACTTGGCGGTACTATAACTCTTGGTAAGCATGAATTTACAAGATTAGTCTGTGATGAAAGTGGGAATGTAACTTTATCAACATATAGTGTTTATATTCATGACATTTTTGCTATTGAATATTCTGTAACATTAATAGAAATTGATTTTACTAGTGTTATTCAATTAATAGAATTAGTTTCTACAACTACTCCTGAAAGTAAACAAGCATGGAAAACTTTCCTTTGTGAACTAATTAAGTTCGTACAAAAAGTTGATTTATCATTTGAAGTACCTCAAGAAGTAACAGATGTTCTTCAAGCTATCAAAAAATTAGATGTAGAGCACGTTGAAAATGCAGTTTCATCAATTTTAAATGCTTTAGAAGGAATGAC
>CAZWCZ010000115.1:0-2075 GCA_964632165.1 uncultured Lachnospiraceae bacterium
AGGCAGACGCCCGGGACTTAAAATCCCGTGATACGAAAGTATCGTACCGGTTCGAGACCGGTCACCGGCACCAATTTTGTTTTGAATAATTCGGTGCGAAATTGCATATAATTATCACAACGATAATCTAATATCGCGGGGTAGAGCAGCTTGGTAGCTCGTCGGGCTCATAACCCGGAGGTCGTGAGGTTCAAATCCCACCCCCGCAACCAAAGCAAAAAGCAGTCTAATAGACTGCTTTTTTTGTTTTTGAAACGATGTGTCCCGCAAGCGGAACATGATAAACGGATTTGCCTCACATTGTGCCGTCAGAACAATACATCGCCGTGTGTAATCACAAATCATTCTTTACAAACAATAAAATTATGATATAAAGAAAAACTTTTTTATGTTTGCAATGAGTCTTATCAAAAACGATGGCTTCTCTGTTGTCGTGGCAGAACGCCTCGGAGATGGTTGCACGCTTGATTGTGTCTGATTTTGCGATCTTTGTTTTCTTTTTTGTTCCTCATCCTTTTTGGCTTTCGCTATGATAGAAAACGGATCGTTGCCGTTTATAATTCGAGAATAAAAATTTTCCATCCAAATCAAATCTTCTTCCGCACAAATGCCTGAGTTCGACGTTCCCACTTCGTGTGCAAGTTGATTACGCACCCAACGAACATGTTTTAATTGTTTGTAATCTTCTTCCCACGTATGCACATAAAACCTTTGCCTGTAATCAGTTGACTCCATCTGCCGTATGTATTCGGATACTCCCTCGGCACTCCTTAAATAATCTTTGCATAAGCGGTCGAGACGCTTATATTCTTCCTGAAACTCAATTATCAAGTGATACATAATCCCTCCGCAAATTATTTTGATATTGACGGTAACAAATCCCCTTTTTTTGCGACTCACCTCTCAAAAAAAATTTTTTCTTGTATCAAAGAAATCCCAAGGTGAACCACGTTTCCAAACCCGAACATCAATATGATAATATTTAGTGTAAACGTTATCGCTCCGCTGATATACAATACGTAGAATATTCCATAATAAACAAAATTCACAATCAAAGAATTTACGGCATTGTGAGCGGTTTTTCCGAGACCTATAAATATGCTGTCTATAATTACCGAACCCGCATAAGCAATATAAAACGGCATCAATTTTATCGTTATAAAGAATATATCACTTGCATTTGTCAAATTTTCGGCGTATCTGTAAAACGGAGTCCATAAAGGTATGGATATTGCCCATAAAACTATTGTAATCCCTGCGACAAAATAATAATTAAATTGTTTGAGTTTTCCGTATCCGTCGTTGCAATCTCGCTTGACTATTTCCGCAAGAGCGGTTATGGGTATCAATAACCAACCCCACATGAAATTATTTGCAATCCAATAATTTCCCTGCTCCGCAACCATATTTACCATTTTGCAAATCATCACGGCATAAATCAAGTTGTCCACAAATTGCTGAACTCCCGAAAACACACCTGTTTTGCACCATAATTTTATTATCGTCAGGTCACCCCTGCCAAACTTGCAGGGTCTTATGTAACCTTGTAAATACAGCAATGCAATACTTAAAACAGACAATAACAGATTTACAATTATATTCGAAACGGCAATACCGTAAACACCCAAATTGGGTATTAAGATAAAATCCGCAATCACAGACAAAACCGTGTTTGCAACCAAAAACAAATAAACGTTTTTCGCCTTTCCGACAACAACAAACACAACGTTGACAAAACTTATAACGACGCCTATCATAAACGCAACAGTTTCAAGCCTTAAATATCTGCTCGTAACAGTTAAATCTATTTCGGTACTGTTCATCGCACCGACCAACGCCGATCCGTAAACAAGTACACCTATGGAGAAAATCGAATACGCAACAAATACAATTAAACCGATTTTAAACGTAACCCCCGAAAATTTTTCATTGTCCTTGTTGAATATTTTGCTCAATACAGAATATAACGGGACTATCAAAAACGCTTGAAGCGTTTCATTGATTAAATCAAACCATTCATATGCCCGATTGATTGCTTGACGAGATAATGAACGTTTTTAAAGTTTGATAAATCG
>CAZWCZ010000116.1:0-2060 GCA_964632165.1 uncultured Lachnospiraceae bacterium
CACCACGACGCGGTGCATACCGGCGACGGCTTCCTCTACGAGGGCGGCGAAGTCCAGCTTGTTCTCCTGTTCCAGCACCTTTTCCGGGACGGGGCGGGTGCGGGGGTGGCGGGGGGTGAAGACGGTACAGCAGTCCTCGAAAGGCTCGATGGAGGTCTCGAAGGTGCCGATATGGCGAGCGATGGTCACGATCTCCTCCTTGTCCAGCCCGATGCAGGGACGGAATACGGGGCGGGAGGACAGCGGGTCGGTCACCGCTAAAGCTTCGGCGGTCTGGGAGGCCACCTGTCCCAAACTCTCCCCGGTGATCAGGGCGGTACACTTGCACATCCCGGCGGCGCGGTCGGCAATGGCCATCATGTAGCGGCGCAGGAGCAGGGTGAAGTAGTCCTCGTCGCAGGACTTGACCAGCTCCTCCTGGATATGGGTCAGGGAGACGATGTGAACGATCATCTCGTCGTTGTTGTAGGCGGACACCAGCTGTGCCAGACGGAGCACCTTTTCCAGTGCCATGGGGCTGGTGTAGGGTGCCGACTCAAAGTGGATGGCCTCAATGACCATACCGCGCTTGGCCAGCATATAACCCGCCACGGGGGAATCGATCCCGCCCGAGAGCAGGAGCATACCCCGCCCGTTGGTGCCGACCGGCATACCGCCCGCTCCCTTGATGGAACCGGCGTGGACGTAGGCGGCGTACTCCCGCACCTCTACCCGCACGGTCACCTCGGGGTGATGCACATTCACCCGAATGCCCGGCACCGTTTCCAGCACGGCGGCACCTGCCTCGGCGGCGATCTGCATGGAGTCGCAGGGGAATCGCTTGTCGGAACGCTTGGCCTCTACCTTGAAGCTCCGCTTGCCGACCAGCGCGGGGGGAATGTAGTTTTTGACCGTCTCGCAAATGCTCTCCATGGATTTCTCGCACACGGCGGCGCGGGCGACGGATATGATGCCGAACACCTTGCAGGCATCCTCCAGCATCCCGTCTAAGTCTGCCGACTCGTCGGCAGGCTCTACATAGACCGTGCTCTGGGCACGGTAGATGTTGAAGCTCCCATGCAGACGCGCCTTGCGCTTGAGCTGTCGCTCCAACATATCCTCGAAATAGCGGCGGTTGGCACCCTTGAGGATGATCTCACCGTACTTGCAAAGTAAAATTTCCTTCACGACTCTGCCTCCTCGTTCCCACTGCTGTCCGAGTCAGCCGCCTGACCGTCAAAGCCGGAGATCAGCTCCTGTGCCGTCTCCAGCGCGGAGGTCGGGACGAAAATGTCGGTTCCGTACATGGAGAAGCCCGTCAGGATACGCATGGCACTGCTGGTCGCACGCTCCTTGACCAAGTAGGGGATGTCGGCATCCTCCAAAAGTCCGCGCACCATACCCAACACGACCACATCATGCACCGTGGTCAGGAGGGAGACATCCTCGCCTGCCGGGATGCGGTGATCCTTTTCCAGTCCAAAGATCGGGTCAGACATAGGCATCCTCCGTTTCCGGATCGATGGTCGGCTGCTCGGAACCGTCTCGATCATCGTCCTCGTGGGCATCGTATAGCACTCCGACCGTGGCCGCCATGGCGGCGGCACGCTCCAGCTTGGTCTTGCCCTCCAGCACATAGGGAATGCCGGTCATGCCGCGGGAGACCTCCTCGGGCGCGGGGGTGTCGTAGTAGTTCGGAAACAGTGCCTCCCAGACCTTCATGCAACCGATGGTGTCGGCGATGGAGGAGTGGGGAATGCCCTCCCAGGTGATGCCCAGCGTGGCCATGGCATCCACCAGTGAGGCGTGGGTATTGTCCGGGAAATGCTCGCTCTGGTAGCGCACGAACTCAATGGCGGCACAGCGCACCTTTTTGTGCAGTGCCTCCTGCTCCCGCTCGGTCTCGTAGATGTACTTGATGTGCCCGAAATCCGTGGACACCCCGAAAGCGATCAGGTTGTCGGCATTCTCGAACAGCTCCTTGATGCGGGGGATCAGCTCGTCCAGCGTGGGGGCATCCTGTACCATGGCGGGGGATATGCCGTGGATCTTCTCGGTGCGGTTCCACTTCTTCTTGCGCA
>CAZWCZ010000117.1:0-2051 GCA_964632165.1 uncultured Lachnospiraceae bacterium
GATTTTACGGCGACGGTTAGAACTTTAATGAAGCGTTCGCAAGCTCACATGAAGCATTGTGCTGACGCACAACGTGAAGTTAAGCGTGCCACCCACGTCCGCAGACACTTCACGGGGCGAAGCCCCACTTCTCGCACCGCAGGTGCACTTCTCGTGCCGCAAGGCACACTTAGTTGAAAAAAGCACGCATTGCGTGCTTTTTCAACCCGTAAGGCTCGCAGGCGAGCTAATTTTTCCCGTCGAACCGCTCGCAAGCGGCGGTTGCGACTCGGGAAAAATTGCGAACCGGATTCTGTGCTTCGCACAGAGCCGGGCGTCTTCGTCGGTGGCACCTCCAAAAAATCAGGACGCTCTATGAGCGTCCTGATTTTCTGGAGGTGCCACCCGGAATCGGACCGGGGATAGAGGTGTTGCAGACCTTTGCCTTACCGCTTGGCTATGGCACCGTATTTACTTGAGCATTAGAATTATATCATAAAGCTTCCGACTTGTCAAGAGCTTTTTGAAAAGTTTTAACTCGATCGGGCATTTTTAGTTCTCGCAGGGGCGTTTGCCCCTGCGAGCAGGTCCTTAACGGATCGTTTTACATAAGCTTAAGATAAAGCTCCTTGATTTCCGCAACGCTCGTTTCTCTCGGGTTACCGGGGCGGCAAGCGTCATCGTATGCCGACTGTGCGAGGAAGTCGAGGTCCTCGGGCTTTACGATATCCTTAAGATCGGCGGGAATTCCGACATCCTCGGAAAGCTGCTTTACAGCTCCGATAGCAGCCGCTCTCGCTTCCTCGAGGCTCATTTCGTCAACGCCGCAAACGCCCATAGCCTTAGCGATATCTCTATACTTTTCACCCGTTGCCGGTGCGTTATATTCCATAACGGTGGGAAGAATTATAGCATTTGCCACGCCGTGAGGAGTATCGTAGAGTGCGCCGAGGGGGTGAGCCATTGAGTGCACGATACCGAGACCTACGTTCGAAAATCCCATTCCGGCGATGTACTGACCGAGAGCCATTCCCTCACGTCCCTCGGGGGTGTTTTCAACAGCACCTCTGAGGCTCTTTGCGATTATTTCGATTGCCTTAATATGGAACATATCGCTCATTTCCCATGCGCCTGCGGTGATATAGCCCTCAATTGCGTGAGTGAGTGCGTCCATACCCGTAGCGGCGGTAAGTCCGCGAGGCATTGAAGCCATCATATCGGGATCGACGACTGCGACGACGGGAATGTCGTGGACGTCAACGCAGACCATTTTCCTATTCTTCTCCGCATCGGTGATAACGTAATTTATAGTAACCTCGGCAGCCGTGCCGGCAGTTGTGGGAACTGCGATGATGGGGGTGCACTTATTCTTCGTGGGAGCAACGCCCTCAAGCGAGCGAACGTCCGCAAATTCGGGATTTTCGACGATAATGCCTATTGCCTTTGCCGTATCCATCGACGAGCCGCCGCCGATAGCGACGATGCAATCCGCACCGCTCCTCTTGAACGCCTCAACGCCGCTCTGAACGTTTTCGATAGTGGGATTGGGCTTGATGTTGGAATAGATCTCGTAGGGTATGCCTGCGCCCTCAAGCACGTTCGTTACCTTAGCCGTAACTCCGAATTTTATAAGGTCGGGATCGGAGCACACGAACGCTCTCTTGAAGCCCCTTCCCTTTATCTCCGTTGCGATCTCCGAGATCACACCCTTGCCGTGATACGATGTCTCGTTAAGCACAAATCTTGCCATTTTTCATATTCTCCTTTGTTTTCATAATAGATCCTGCGATCCTTGCTTTAATTATACACCACGCCGCCCGACATGTCAAGCAAAAGCTTTGTAAAAATTTATAAACAAAAAGAACCTGAGCTCCGCAAAAATCGCGCCCTGCATAGATATTTTTTCATTTTATCCAAAACGTGTTGACAAATGCGACTATATTATGGTATAATTAATATGCAAAAGCTTTAAGGGGGGCATCTTATGAAAACAACATCGAAATTTTTGATCCTTGTCGCATTGGCAATATTATTAAGCTTACTGACATCCTGTTCGGTTCACAAATTCATAG
>CAZWCZ010000118.1:0-2017 GCA_964632165.1 uncultured Lachnospiraceae bacterium
GGAGAAAAGAAGATGATAAGTAAATATTACGAGCAGTTCGGATACGTAAACGTTGAAGAACCGAGATGTTATTACATACCGTTCGGAAAAAAAGAGGAATGGAGCGAGGACAGAGAAAAGTCGTCCGCGTTCACGTCGCTTAACGGTAGGTGGACGATTGAACCGTATAGTTCGGTAATGGATGTAAGAGACGATTTTTATAAAAAAGTTCCGGACAAAGAAATAGACGTGCCTTCCTGCGTGCAGTATTACGGATTGGGGAATTTCCAGTACACGAACGTAAATTATCCTTTCCCGTATAATCCGCCTTATGTACCGGCAAAAAATCCTGCGTATCATTATCAGCGAAAATTCACAGCGGAAACGTCTGAAAAAACGTATTTGGTATTCGAAGGCGTAGACAGTTGTTTTTATGTATACGTAAACGAAAAATTTGTAGGATACAGCCAGATTTCGCACAGAGTAAGCGAATTTGATATAACAGATTATATTACCGAAGGAGAAAACAAGCTTGACGTATTGGTATTGAAATGGTGCGCGGGGTCCTATCTGGAAGATCAGGACAAGTGGAGATTCACAGGGATATTCCGCGACGTGTATATGTTAAAAAGACCGAGAGAGCATGTAACGGATTATAAGATAGAAACGACGCAGTCCGGTAAAGTAACGATAGAATTATACAAAGGTTGCAACGCGAAAGTAAGATTCAACGGTGAAGAAAAAGAAATAAGCGTCGGAAAAGGCAAAGCGGAATTTATCGTAAAAGAGCCGAAATTATGGAGTGCGGAAGAACCGAATTTGTATGATATGGAGATAGAAACCGAAGGGGAATATATCAAAGAAAAAGTAGGAATTCGCGAAGTCGAAATAAAAGACGGAAAATTTTTGGTAAACGGAAAAGCGATAAAATTAAGAGGAGTCAACAGGCACGATTTTCATCCGGAGAAGGGAGCAGCGGTATCGCTGGAAGACATGGCGAACGATTTGCGTTTGATGAAGGAGTTGAACGTAAACGCGGTAAGAACGTCGCATTATCCGTCTGCGCCCGAATTCTACAGACTGTGCGACAAATACGGAATATACGTATTGGACGAGGCAGATTGCGAATCGCACGGTTGTTGCAGTAAATGTCCCGGCAACGATGTCGGTGAAATAGCCAAAGACTCGCGATTCGAATATGCGATGGTGGAACGTCAGCGAATGTTGGTGACGCGAGATAAGAACAGAGCGTGCGTAATAATCTGGTCGATGGGAAACGAATGCGGTTGGGGAAAAAACTTCTACGCTTGTTCAAAATTCATCAAAGACTACGATAAAACTCGTCCCGTGCATTACGAACAGGTTACGCTTGCATGGTGGAACGAAAAAAATAAAGATTGGACGAATTACGTTTACGGCGAAAGCGAATACAGAACCGATGCGGTCGATATGGTCAGCCGCATGTATGCTCCCGTGGAATATATGGTCGACGGATATTTGAAAGACGAGAGAGAAACAAGACCGTTCGTGCAGTGCGAATACAGTCACGCAATGGGCAACGGCCCGGGAGATTTGAAGGATTATTGGGACGTAATAAATTCCTCCGACAGATTTATGGGCGGATTCATATGGGAATGGGCGGATCACGGCGTTTTGTATAAAAGCAAAGGATTCCGTTACGGCGGAGATTTCGGCGAAACGTTACACGATAGCAATTTCTGCGTAGACGGAATAGTCGCTCCGGACAGAAAGATAAAGAGCGGTACGCTTGAGATGAAGAAAGCGTACGAACCCGTGAAGATAGAAAAACAAGGAAACGAGATAATAATAACCAGTCGCAATTATTTTGCCGATTTGGTGTTGACTGCCGAAATTACCTATAAAAGCATGGGCGAATTGGTCGGATCGGACAGCGTAGACGTTACGATTAAGCCGGGTGAAAGCGTAAAAATCGGCGTTCGCGACGAACATTTCGTGGCAGTGGATTTGAAGCTTAAAGAAAAAGACGGCGTTCTTAAAAAAGGATTTACGATTGCTC
>CAZWCZ010000119.1:0-1998 GCA_964632165.1 uncultured Lachnospiraceae bacterium
AGAACTTTGCATTTGCACCGAAAATTACAGCGACGATATTCATTCGGACGATTGGAAGATTTTAAGAGAAGCTTTTAAGTGATTTTTACATAGATAAGGACGGGCATTGCCCGTCCTTATCGTTTCTCATATTGAACAACTCAAAATAATATTTACCTACCTTATTGTGTACTCTGAAAAACAAGTCTGTGAATAATTCGAAAATCAAGTTGACAATATTTACTTTTCGTGGTATAATAAAATAAAAACTATATTAGGAGCGTTTTGATGAAAAAAAGCATAGTTGTAGCAGAAAGATTAAAAAAATTGCGTGAGAGTTCGCACTTATCACAAGCCAAGCTCGCCGAACAGTTTGAGGGAGTAATGCAAAGTGCGGTTTACCGCTATGAAAGTGCAGAGTCCTTTCCTCCGTACAGCGTGCTTATGCAGTATGCGGATTTCTTCGATGTTTCCCTTGATTACATTTTCGGAAGAACGGACAATCCGCAAGGCAAGCTCTACAAATACCAACCGAAGATCGTTATCGAGGACGAGCGTATGCAAGAGTTTATTGAAATGTGCTTCGATCCGAATACCGAAGCAAACGCCAAGCTCAAACAAGCCTTGTTATCACTCTTGGAGGAACAGAAAAAATGAAAGATACAATGCGAGCGGTTATATATGCCCGTTATTCTTCGGATAACCAACGAGAAGAAAGTATCGAAGGACAAATCCGTGAATGTATGGAATATGCGAGCTACAATGACATAACGGTTGTTGACACCTACATTGACCGTGCTTTATCGGCTAAAACGGATAACCGCCCTGAGTTTCAGCGTATGATAAAGGACAGCAGCCGAGGTGCGTTTGATTTGGTTATCGTATGGAAATTAGACCGTTTCGCCCGTAACCGCTACGATTCCGCACATTATAAGGCAACCTTGAAGAAAAACCGTGTCAAAGTCATATCGGCGACCGAGAGTATTTCTTCGGACGCAAGCGGTATTCTTCTTGAAGCTATGCTTGAGGGTTATGCAGAATACTACTCGGCGGAACTTTCCGAAAAGGTCAAGCGCGGACTGACCGAGAATGCCTTAAAAGGCTTATGGAACGGCGGTCAAGTGCCTTTCGGTTATGTTATCAATAAAGAGAAAAAATTGGAGATTGATCCTGTTACCGCTCCCGTAGTACAAGAGATTTTCAAAATGTGCTATGACGGAAAGACAATAAAAGAGATATACAATATTCTTCAAGAACGGCAGATAGTGCGTAGCAACGGAAAACCTCTCCGCTATAATGCGGTCAGATACATTTTAACGAACAGAGTTTATATAGGTGAGTACAACCATTCGGGCATTAAAATTGAAAATGCTGTTCCTGCTATTGTATCGGTAGAGCTTTTCAATAGTGTTCAGATAGAGATAGTGAAAAATGCTCACGCTCCTGCAAGGCATACCGCCGATGACGATTATTTGCTCACGACAAAACTTTTTTGTGGCAAATGCGGTGCTATGATGGTAGCACAGGCAGGCACGAGCAAGACGGGAAAGGTGCATAGGTATTACGCTTGTGTGCGACAGAAAAAGCACAAGTGCGATAAGAAAATGCTCCCGAAAGAAAAACTCGAAGAATTTATCGTTTATAAGACAATGGCATTTTTGCAACAGGACGGCACAATAGAAAAGCTCTCCGAAATGCTCTTTCATCTGCAACATACGGAAAGCTCGCTTTTGCCGAGATTGGAAGAGCAATTCAAAGAGAAAGAAAAAGAGATTGAAAATATCGTCAATGCCATCCAAAAGGGATATGCGACCGATACGCTCTTAAAGCGATTAGGCGAGCTTGAAACACAAAGAGATGAAATCTCGGTGTCAATAGCGAAAGAGAAAATAAAATCTCCTATCTTCTCACAAGACCATTACAGAATGGCTCTGCACAATTTCCGCAAGGTCGATATATCCAAGCAAGACGGCAAGCGGAAAATAATTGATACCTTTATCAATGCTATATTCGTTTATG
>CAZWCZ010000120.1:0-1992 GCA_964632165.1 uncultured Lachnospiraceae bacterium
ATGCCTCAACAAAAAAACTACTTTCCTGCCCGTATTCCTCATCAGTCAAAATCAAAGATTTTGACAGCTTCTCCTCGGGAGAAGCCAAGGTGGAGGCATGGCCTCCACCCTACAGGGCGGTACGTGAGTTGATAGGGTGGGGATATATCCCCACCGAACGGCTTCGACCAATACAACGTCGTTGAATTTGTTGCACCTGTAAAATTTACCATCTTCCGTCCGAGCGGTTGACATTCGGACGGAAATTTTTTATACTGATATCAAATAAAGAAAGTAGGGTAAGCTATGTTTGAAGGATTTTCTCCCGAAACCATTGATTTTCTCTGGGGCATTCGGATGAATAACAATCGCGACTGGTTTCAGGCGCATAAAAGCCAATATACCGAAACCCTCTACGAGCCGATGAAAGCACTGGCGCAGGAACTTTTTGTGCCTTACGCCGACACGGCCGGAAATGTGATGAAAGTCAGCCGAATTTATCGGGATGCACGGATGCACCATCCGCTTCCTTATAAAGAGAGCCTGTGGTGTTGCATCCGTCGGGACGGAGATTTCTGGTTGGAGCGTCCCTGTGTCTTTTTGGAAATCAACCCCGATCGGGTGATGTACGGTTTTGCCGTTTTGCGGCCGAAGACGGAGTATATGGAGAACTTCCGCAGGGAAATCAGCGCTCGTCCGAGGGAATTTCTGGAACTGGTGGCTCGCACGGAGGAACAGACGGGCATTCCTATGACGGCACAACTGTACAAGCGCCCGAAAGAGACGGATAACGAGCTTTTGCGCCCTTATTTTGCGTGGCACCATGGAATTGAGTGCATTTGCTATGAGCCCATCTCCGAGGAAGTTTTCGGCAGGGGATTGGCCCAACGGGCCCTGGAGTTGTTTGAGAAACTAGAGCCGATTTATAACTATTTCAATCGTTTTTGAGGCGAATTTAAGAAAATGGGGGAGTACGGATGGAAGTTTGGCACATGAACGGTGCAGGCAATGATTTCCTGGTGGTAGACGGACGGGGGAAGAACCTTGACTTTGCCGCCATGGCGAAAAAGCTCTGCGCTCAGTATGGCGCCGATGGCTTTATGGCCGTGGACGTGTCCGACGAAGCGGATTTTCGTCTGCATTTTTATAATGCCGACGGCAGTCGGGGCGAAATGTGCGGCAACGGAAGCCGCTGTATTTGCCGCTTTGCCTATGAGCACGGCCTGACGGGGCAGACCATGTCCGTGCAGACCGATGCAGGACTGATCTACGGCCAACGGCTGACGGAAACGGAATATCGTATCCGGCTGAATGTCCCCAGTGTTTTGGAGCCGGAACGCAAGAAAGGCGTTGCCTATGTGGAGTTAGGGGACCCAGGCTTGCCCCATGCGGTGACGGAGGTGGAAAACCTTTCTTTCACCCAGCGGGAACAACTGCGCCAACAGGCAGTGGCCCTGCGCTACGATCCGGCTTTCCCCAAGGGTGCCAACGTCAATTTTTACACCTGGCTGGGCGAGGGCCGCATTCGCATCCTCAGTTATGAACGGGGCGTGGAGGATTATACCCTGGCCTGCGGAACGGGGACGGGTGCCACGGCGGCGGTGCTCTGGGCGCAGGGGAAACTGCCAGATGGCAAATTAACGGCAGAAAATTCAGGGGGTGTGCTGACAGTGGAAGTCAAGGGCCACGATGGCGTTGTCACCCAGCTGCTGCTTCAGGGCCCCACCGAAGTGACGGAAGTATTCGAAATATAAAATGGGTGTGCGGATTTCCGCACACCCATTTAAGACTGTCAAAAGACCATCGTTTTTTGCACTGGCGCGGTAGCGCCCTTGGCTCCCCTGTGTAAGGGGAGCTGTCAGCCGAACAGGCTGACTGAGGGGTTGTTAGCACAAAAAGTTTCTAAATATCGAAAGCTATCGAACATTTTGAAACATTTCCACACACAATCCCTCCGGCAAAAATCTATGATTTTTGCCACCTCCCTTTACACAAGGGAGGCTTTTGGCTGGC
>CAZWCZ010000121.1:0-1971 GCA_964632165.1 uncultured Lachnospiraceae bacterium
TCGAGGAGGAATAATTTATGGAATGGCTCGAAAATAATTGTTTGAAAATCGTACCTCCGAAAAAGCCCAAAAAGATTACGGGAACACGCTTTGCGGCAATTATGGGTAAGAACACTTGGAATACTCCATTCAAGACTTGGTGCGAAATCACCCGTACCTACGAAGAACCTTTTGAGGACACCATTTACACCATTGCGGGTAAGGTTATTGAACCCAAACAGGCTGAATATATGCGTAGAGCATATTTTATGACAGGCTTGAAAACTCCTACCGATATTTTCGGAGAAAACTATTTTCAAAAGACTTTCGGTGACTTTTTCAAAGAAAGCCCTATCTTCGGCGGTATGTGGGACTATCTGCTTTATGACGAAAGCGGTAAACCTACAACGGTTCTTGAAATGAAAACTACCAAACGCTCGGAGGATTGGGAAAACGATATTCCCGAATATTACGCATTACAGGCAGCGTTATATGCGTATCTACTCGGTGTTGATTCGGTTATGATGGTTGCTTCTTTCCTTGAAGATAAGGACTATAAGAACCCGGAAGCGTTCATTCCTTCTTCAAAGAATACAATCGTTATACCGTTCAAGGTGAGCGAAAGATACCCCGATTTTCAAAAACTTATCAAGAAAGCGGAAAAATGGTGGAAATCCTGTGTTGAGGGCGGTATCTCTCCCGCATTTGACGAGAAGAAAGATGCCGACATTCTCAAAGTGCTTCGTACCAACACCTTAAATCCCGAAACGGATATTAAAAGTGTTTTGGAGGAAGCCGAAGCCTTGCAGGAAGAAATCGACAAGGTTAATGAGTCAATCGCAGATAAGGAAAGCAGACTCAAAACTCTTAAAGACATTATCAAGGAACACGCTATTAAATCGTTCAGAGACGGTGATAAGAGCGTAGCCCTGCAAAGTAAGCGTTACATTTGGAATGTGTCCTGCTCGGTGCGAAAGGACATTGACAAAGAAGCCCTCAAAGCAGACGGACTTCTTGATAAGTACAACACCAAATCCACTACTACTTACAGACTTACAAATAAACTCATTTAGGAGGTATTCACTTGTATATTAACGAATTTATTGCGGGAGTGGCAACTACTCTCTTTGTAGAAGTTGCAATCATACTCAGCATAGGCATCTATATCACCCTTAAAAATAATAACGGAGGTAAAAAGTAATGGGAAAAATTGCATTGAGTGAGGGATTTTCGGTTATCCCGGAGGGTACACACATCTTCAAAATCGTAGAGGTCAACTATAAGGAAGCCTACGGCAAACTCGAAATCAAGATGAAAACCGCAAAGGGGCAAACGCATATTGAGCGTTTCTCTCTCATTAAGCAGGACGGTTCTTCCAACGAGGGAGCGTTAAACGCTTTCTCATACTTTGCAAAAACCGCTTTGGGCGATTACACTTTGCAGGATATTGACCCCGAAGAACTCGTTGGTTTCTTCATTGAGTGTGATGTCGAACACGATATTCAACCCTCCAATAGAAACCCCAACAAAACAGTTACATTTGCTCGTCTGACAGACAAGAGACCGGCAGACGGTTACGATGAAGAAGAGGTTGTTACACCTCCTCCCGCTAAAAAGACTGCTCCGGCAGTAAAGAAAACGGAAGTAAAAGCAAAGGAACTCGACCTTGATGCTTTGCTTGGATAAGCAAAATGGTAAACGGGGCGGTGGCTCAAGCCGTCCTCGTTTTCCTGTATAGGAGGTTAGTTGTCAATGTTGAAACGATTGGTATTAATGTTCACACCTCATAAAAGTTGTCGGCATTGCTGTTTATGGTGCAAATATTATGAATTGTGTGAGGAAGAAGTACATGAGAGACAAGATGAGGACGAAGAATGAGCAAAGATTATTCAAATGTACCTCCCGAACTTACGGCGTTACCTCAATGGGTTTGTGTATGGAACGGTTCTAAAATTCCTATGAGGGCATTTCAGCGTAAAGGTGCATCGTCTG
>CAZWCZ010000122.1:0-1919 GCA_964632165.1 uncultured Lachnospiraceae bacterium
TAATTATTTATTATTTTTCTTTCCTTTACGATGCGGGTGTTTACTCTTACCTGTCATCTTTCTCTTATTCTTTATTAATTTATTTAATTTTGTTTTAATTATTTTTTGTTTCTTTTCATCCAAACTATCTAACCACTTAATAAATAAATATTCATTATTAATATTAAAATTAGGTTCTTCAACTTGTATTCCCTTCTCTTCTTCCTCTATACCTTGTACTTGTGTACCTTGAACTTCATTATAATTCATATCTTCTTGATATCCAACTTGTGTTTCTTGAACTTGATTATTATCCCTTTCTTCTTGACTATCGATTTGCATAATTTCTACTCCTTCAATCCTTTCTATCCCTGGTATTCTTGACCAATCATAATCAAGAAACATAGGATCATTCATCATCTCATCAAAGTCCCTTCGCATCTGAGATCTATAATCTATTTCTTCTTCTCTGTTATAACCTCTTCCATCATTTCTTTCCATCATCATAGCATCTTGATGAATCGGAACATCTTCTTCAATAGTTTCTGAATCATCATATTCCTCTTCTTCTTGAAACACATAGCTTGAGTGATCATAATCTGATAAATCCATTCTTCTTAACTGATGAGGTTCATCCTCATTAAAGAACAATTTGAGTTCATTTAAATTCGGTTGTTCAACTCCATACTTGAGACAATTATCACTAATCCTTTTCTTGAATATTCTTGTCATCTCCTTCTTCTTCTTATTTGATCTCTCTGGAATCGCATCAACTGTTTTCGGCATTGAAGCTTGAGTTACTTTCTCACCATATGGATCAAATATATCGCATTTGATCGGCGTGTCCTCATCCATTTGAATGTAATCTGAACATACCTCCGTTGGTATTCTATTATCCATGAATTTGAATTGATTGTTCTGTTCCTGAATTTGTTTGTACTCTTCCGTCTCTATAACTACGGTGAATAATTCATTGAGCCTATCGGCCAATGATAAATCAAGTTTTGATCTGTATATTCCTTCGACATTGTACTTATCGATCCCGCTTCTTTCGAATGCTTTTACTATTGTGTAGGGATCGAATGCCCCATATAATGCCTTGAACATTTTGAGGAGCTTATTCACTATGACATGACCATAAGCAGCTCTTATCTTCCTCTCTGGATTTGGATTATGTTCTAAACCTTCGATAAGAATTCCTGCTGATCTTCTTCGTTCTTCAGCAATCAATTCATTCACCTTGATTATTAATTGAGAATAATAATCACATAGTTTGTCTTCGCATGTTTCTCTAATCATTTCATCATTTGATAATGTTGAGCATATTCCATAAAACTCTCTTTGATCAACTTCTTTTTCTAATTCCTCTGATAATTCGTCCAATAATTCTATTTCAGCAGGACCATTTGGGTTCCATCTCTTCATCTTCTCTAACAAATCCATAGTCTTCTTCGACATAATGGTTGGGAATATCATCTTCATTTCCATAATTATCCTTATAATTTCCTGAATATGACTCTCTGAATCTACTATTTGATTACCTGATATCTTCCTTAAATCCTCATTTTTGTATGTCATCTTCAATTGCTTATTGTATTCGCTAAACCTCAACTTAAACTGACTGAACGGTAATAAATCTAATGGTTGACATACATGGCTACTGTGAGGATAAATCCAAAATACTTTGATATGATTATCTCTGCATACTCTGTTTGTATATTCTGATATATGAGATGGACAATTATCCAATAAGAGAATGGCTGGTTCATCTGGACGGTCATTGTGATCTTTCCTTCTTCTTATTACCTCTGGAATAAATACATCATTAAGCCATGATTGAAAGATAGATGAATTGATAAATCCTGTATTTGATTTCCTTAAATGAATTTTCGGAAAATATTTGTGTATTTCTTCATAATAATTATCTTTATCAATAACTG
>CAZWCZ010000123.1:0-1870 GCA_964632165.1 uncultured Lachnospiraceae bacterium
AAAAATTCAAAGTTCGTACGCGGTAGCAACGCCAAAAAAAGCAATACCGGATCACGCGGCAAGACGCCAGGCTCAAAAAAATCAGCGGTAACCAAAACCGATAGCAGTAAGAAAAAAACGCAAACCAAACGTAACAGCACCGACAAACGTAAGCATTGATTTTCTGTAAAAAAGCAAAATATGCCTTCCCGCAAATCACTTTAAGGAAGGCATATATTTCTTTTTTGCAGAAACTTATTCTCTTTCAAAAAAATCACTTGACTTTTGGATTGGATTATGTAATAATATATCGTACGCTTCAAAGATATACGATGATATGTCTTTCGAAAAAAATCTACGGAGGGTTATCGAAGCGGTCATAACGAGGCGGTCTTGAAAACCGTTTGAGAGCAATCTCACGTGGGTTCGAATCCCACACCCTCCGTCTTAAGTGGGTAATGAAAAAAATTGCCCCCGAAGCCCCCGATAAAATCGGGGGCTTTGTCGTTTCTACGGTCTACGTATTGACTTTTCGAAGAAAATAATGTATAATGTCTCAGTCGAGTTAGCGCACGCTAACCTAAGAGAGGTTTACAGTATTTGATATCGCATTGAAAAATTCTTTTGATATTGTTTCCGGCTGCCGTTAGGCAGCTTTTCAAAAGGCCATGAGTTAGAGATGGCTAACTGATATATAGGAAGTGTTGTTATGAAGAAAACATTTTGGGATCGAACTGCAAAAATCCACGACCGCTTTATGCAGAAAGACCACAAGGCATATAAGCAGATGTATAAGGAGCAATGAACAATGTGCGAAAATGTTACGCTTTCGGGTGTCCCTGAAACGATGCTGCAAACACTGTATGCCCGTGCAAAAGAAACCAAAAATCGTGGTGCGATTAACGATGAAAAAGCGGTAGAACTGCTCCGGAAGCTGAACTATGATTTTTCCCTCGCCGACAAGGATGCAGCGATGCAGAGCGGCGTGATTGCCCGGACCATTGTGCTGGATCGTTTGGTCAGAGATTTTCTGCAAACGCATCCAAGTGCCGTGATCGTCAATATCGCCTGTGGCTTGGATACCAGGTGCTACCGTATGGATAACTTTTCCCATTGGTACAATCTTGATTTGCCGGAAACGATCGCTGTGAGAGAAAAGCTCCTGCCGGAAGACGGAAGCATTTCTCAAATTGCCATGTCTGCCATGGAGGATTGGGGCGGTGAAATTATTGAAGCGGAAACTTCGGTACTGATTATCATAGAAGGTCTGACCATGTATTTAATGCAGGAGGATGTACAGAGGATTTTTGAAGTGATCGCCCGGCGATTTGCTCATGTGACGGTATTTGTGGAAACCATGAATCCGCTGATGGCAAAAAACTTCAAAGAAAAATCTATTGAGGGCAGTAAAGCGAAGTTTACATGGGGTATCAAAAATGGGAAAACACTCGCCTCACTTATTCCGAAGTTTCGTTTCAAAGAGGAACACAGCTTGACGGAGGGAATGGCAGTTTTTGCACCAATCTATAAAGTCCTCGGAAAAATCCCGGTGGTGCGGAATATCTCGAATAAGATTATCGTGTTGGAAAAGTCATAACCAAAAACGTGGGAGGAGAAACACATCATGAATCTTTCTGTAATTTTCATCGAAATTGCCGTAATGCTTATGGCGTTCAGCATACTTGTATTCGGAATGCTTTTGATCAGCCCCCTAACCTTTATCAGCGACTATCCGCCGGAAATTCAGGCGAAATACTACCGTTCCCAACACAAGGAAGCAACAAAAAAGAAACTGACAAAGCTGATGAAGCTCAAAAAACTACTTGCCGTGATCGTGTTCCTGTTTTTGTTTGCGTGGATGCTGCATTTGGCCGGGGTGAAAACCTTCTGG
>CAZWCZ010000124.1:0-1865 GCA_964632165.1 uncultured Lachnospiraceae bacterium
TCACGCCGCGCAGGCGCAAGCCTTTTGAAAAAGGCTTGGCGAAAACTTTTAATCGGGGGCAACACCCGTTTTATTTGGCAAAAACTTTTAGTTGCGGCTACGCCGCAAACGAAAAAAGAGGAGTGCATTACACTCCTCTTTTTTTCACTGGTGACCCGTACGGGAATCGAACCCATGTTACAGCCGTGAAAGGGCCGTGTCTTAACCGCTTGACCAACGGGCCTGGTAGCGGGAATTGGACTTGAACCCATGACCTATCGGGTATGAACCGATTGCTCTAGCCAACTGAGCTATCCCGCCATTTTTTCGTTTTATCAGCGACTTGTATATTTTATCATAAGCTTCTTTATTTGTCAATACCTTTTTTCGAAAATTTCAAAAAAATCGCTTTTTTTATTTGCTTTGCGGCACAAATTCGGCGTTTTTGCTCCAAAATGTGCCGCAAAATCAACAAATTTATTCGAGATAAAGTGCGTCGGCGTCGAGAAAGGCGTGGGTATTGAGCGAATTATCGGTCGGGATCGCACGTTTTGCATCGCAATCACGGCATTTTACGACGACCTCGCCGGGGTGAATCTCAAATCCGTATTTTTCGGGATCGGTCTCCTCGCTCGGCACATGGGGGCATTTACAAAAGATCTTCCCCTCCGCTTCAAGCTCCGAGAGCACGAAAATAACGCTTTGCGTGAGCTCGGAATCGAGTGCCTCGTCCTCGTCCTCCTCATTTGCACGCTTAAAATCCGCAAGATCGGCAACGCCGTTCTCTTCCATCAGGCGCATAAGCTCAAGCTCGCCTCGGGCAAGCTCGGCTTTGACGTGATCCTCGTCCCCGATAAAGCAGATATCGAGATCGGAGCAGGGGCAGCGGAGCACGACGCCGTCCTCGCTCTCGGCAAGCTGTGGGGAGAGTGTGAAAGTATGGGGTTTCGGGCAAATGAGGCACGGAACGCTCAGGTTGAGCTTGCCGTCCCACTGCCTTGAAATGCTCATTTCGCTGCCGCCGCAGTCGCAACGCAGGCGGAGCATCGGTGCGGAGAGCCTCAAAACGTCCGGTATGCTCATAACGCCCGATCCGCATTTGGGACAGCGGTACGCTATAATGGATCGTGAATTTTTCATTGAATTTACCTCCTTGATTGGGGTGTTAAAAAGATTAGTGCTTTGGGCGGATTTCCCCGAAATGCACCTAATTTCTGCGGAGATTTAACGACTGCACCCTCGGAGAGAGTGGGCGCAGAAATTAACATCACGCATCTTTTATAAAAAATCGTGCGGTGCGGTGTTCCTCGAAAAAGTTACTTCAATTCGGAGCGGGCGACCACAGGTACGCCCCTACGGGTTAGGTACGTGTCGGACTTGCGGCAACAGCGGTGAAATTTGCGGTGCGTCGATTGTTTTTTCGGGCAAATAATTTTCGTCCGTGCGTCGCTCAAACTCCGTAGGGGCGTACCTGCGGTCGCCCGTGGAGAATTTTGAAATTTGCAGTGAACCAAATCCCCATTGCTTTTTTGGTCGTAGGGCGGGGGTTTACTCCCACCGATTTTAATTCAAACTAACATCAATACAGACGAAAAGCGAAAATATAAATTTTAGTTTTATTTTAAACCCGGCGGGAGCAAGCCCCCGCCCTACGATGAGACAGCAATAGAACCTTGGTACAGCCAAAAATTTATCGGCGTGCTGTTAATTTTCTGCGCCCGTTCTCTCCATGGGTGCAGTCGTTAAATCTCCGCAGAATTAGGTGGATTTCGGGGGAAAGGCGATGGTGGGGGAGACACGGAAACTTTTTTTGACGCTTTTTCTTTTGCCTAAATAGGCGCAAAGAAAAAGTTAACAAAAAGAAACGCCGGAAGGGAGTTTCGCCC
>CAZWCZ010000125.1:0-1830 GCA_964632165.1 uncultured Lachnospiraceae bacterium
CCTCCTGCCAGAAGGTGCGCTTCTTGCCCGAGACCGCGACCTTCTTATTGATCTTGTTCATGGTGCGGAAGAACAGCACCACACCCACGATCACAGCCACGATGATGAGCACCAGCACCAAGAAGTAAGTCTTCATCCACTCCTTACGGATCTCCTTATAGGAGTTCGACCAGTTGGAGGTCTCGTAAGCGGCGGCGAAGAAGCTCAAGGAATCCTGATACTTGCCGTCACGGTACATGGCCTGACCGATACCGACATAGGCGGTATCGAAGTTGGAGTTACGCTGCAAGACCTTCGTCCACAGGCTGACGGCCTTGTCGTAATCCTGCGTGCTCTCGGCGGCGATGGCCTCCAAGAGGATGTCGCCGTACTCGGTGCGCTGGAAGACCGTGATGTTGTTGTTAGTCTTATCCAGCACCAGCATATTGGTGCCCTGATAGGCGATGGCTTCGATGCTGCCGAGGTTACCCAGCATGGTACCGTTGTCACCGAAGGCGAACAGCAGGTTGCCGTCGAAGTCGTAGGTGTAGATACGGTTGCGCTTCTCGTCGATCAGCGACCAGGTATCCTCGGGACCGACCGCTACATCGATAATGGTGGAGGGACCCGTGATCTTATCAGTAGAACCGGTCGCGTAGTCGATCTCACCGGCGGGGATGAAGAATCCGTTCCGACGCATGATCTCGGTACCGTTGGCGTTGAGCAGCTTGACAGGCGAGTACTTACCCGACTTATCATTGCTCTGAATGGTGGAGGACACGTCCGCCTCGTCGATGGAGGAGGTGGTCGCGTAGACCAGATTCAGATTGGTGTTGATGGAGATGTTATTGAACTCGGTGGTGATGACCAGCTCATTCGCCTCTCTCTGCTCCTTGGTCTGGAAGCGTCTCCAGAGGATCTGCCATGCGCTCAGGGACTTGACCTGCGCGCCGATGAAGCCGGTGAACTCACCGTCGTCGGTCATGACGATGACACCCTGATAGGTGGTGGAGGAGACGACATAGAGACGGTTGTAGGCATCCACCGCGATAGCGACCGGCTTGTAGACCGATCCGCGATCGAACAGCTTGGACTCCGGCTCCTCGATGGTGCGCAGGTAGTTGCCCTCCTCGTCGAAGACCACGATACGGTTGTTATTGGTATCGCAGACCCAAATGAGACGATCGTACTTGCTGTTCGGCTCACTGACGAACACGCCCTGCGGGTTATTCAGAGAATCGGGGTTTCCCTGGCTGTTGGTGAAGCTGTTGATAACGAACTTCAGCTTGTAGTAGCGATCCAGCACCACGATACGGTTGTTGCCGGTATCCGCGATGTAGACGTTCTTGGACTCATCGGTGACCATGTCACCGGGGTTGACCAGAGAACCGAGGGTATTCTTGGCATCGGCACCCTCCGGCACCAGAGCCTCCAGACCCATCTCGGTCGCGCCGACATTCTTGTAGGCGGTGTAAGCATCCGGGGAGTAGAGGGCATTGCCGTTGATGTCATAGGTGTAGGTCTGGTATGCAGAGCTTGCACCCGACGGGATCATGAAGCATCCGGCGGCCATGAGCAGAGCACCGAACAGGCAGAGGAGCTTCTTGATATTCAGTTTCTTCATATTTCGAGCTACCTCCTTCTTTAATCCTTCATACCACTGGAGCCCATGGTCTCAATGATGTTCGATTGAGACACGACGAAGACCAATATAGGTACCAACATCATGATGACCTGTGCCGCGGCGGACGCACCGGCACGCTTGATACCGCCTGCCGTGATCTGTCCGATGGCGTAGTTGAAGGACTTATACTGCTCCGAATAGATGTACGAGGACGCGCCTGCGTTCCA
>CAZWCZ010000126.1:0-1810 GCA_964632165.1 uncultured Lachnospiraceae bacterium
ACCAGTGGACAGCCCCGGGAATCCGACTCGACCGCATCGGAACAAACCAATGCGTTGCAAACGCATACCGAGCCGGCAGGGGAAACTGGACCGAAAAAGGTTGAGAAAACAGCCATTCAGGCGCAGGAAGCAAGGTATGTTTCCATTGATGAGATCGGCACCTATAATGAAGATATCATCACATCGGAGTTGCTTGCTTCCAATACCTTCCCACAGCTGGACAAGGCGGCATTGCCTTACTGGACCGGGTTGATCCTCGAAAACAAGATTTCGGTGAATTATCGAAATGACGATTGGGACGACTACACAGGCGGTAGTTGGTACTGGAACGAAGAAGAGATCCGCTATATGTCGGAAAATGGATTTAACTGCGTCCGTGCCTGTTACAGTTTGTCCTTTCTTTCCCATCCTGAGGACGTTATGCAGATCAATGTGTCCGAGCTGGAACAGTTGGACGAGTTGATCGCATGGTGTATCCAATACGATATGCATCTGATCCTTTCGCAAACTGGATTGCCGGGCAAGTGGAACTCCTGGGGAGACAACTGGAATGATGATTTTGACTATTGGAACACCCAGGAAAATGTTGGCGGCAATCAGGAACTATTTACCTCCAAGGAAATGCAGGAAACCTACCTGCGCTATTATGAAATGTTGGCGAAACGGTATCAGGATATCCCGAATGGTGTGCTCTCTTTCGAACTTGCCGTGGAAAATACTGTTCCTGAAGATGATATGCAGCTTCAAGCCGATGTTCTTGGCCCTGTTGCGGAAATGATCTGGTCTTACGACCCAGACCGAATCGTGATCGTAAATGACAGCGGTCATGTTGTGCCGAGGCCTCTTGCAGAATTGGGATGCTGTATTTCTCTGCACAACCATATCTACTCCATTGATGGAAGCAATCTCGAGGCATACGCAGTGGATTATGAGCCGCACTGGCCGATCCAGTATTTACCCAGCTTTATTGACAGCCGCACCACACCTTTGGTGATCCGGGCGGAGGATACCTTTGCAGAGGGTGAACTGGCATTGTACGTGGAATACCGAAATGACTGGCCCGAGATATGGATCGACGGAGAATTGGTTCAGGGACACACCTATGGACCGGCAGTGTATGAGCCGGAAACTTTGACGATCCCAATTCCGGAAGGCGCAAAAGAAATTGAGATCCGATTTGAAGTGGAAATGGAATTGGATGGTCTGACTCTGCGCCAGGGTGGGGAGGAAGTCACGTTGGTAGCCCATGGCGAGTGCAATAATGCTGTCCATGCACTTGCGCCGGAAAAAATGCCTGCCCTTCTGCTCAATAAGGATATGACCATTACCGATATCAGTGCGGAACCCGTCACATTGGGAACAGAATACTTAGCGGAAACATACTTGCAGTCCTTCCAGGATACAGCGAAGGAATGCGGCGTTTCGTTCCTGATGACCGAAGTTGGCACAGATGCCGCAATTTCCCTGACTGCGGACGAATATCTGGAATATGAAGCTTGCTGGCTGGATCATCTGCGGGAAAACGGGATCGGGTGGATGTATAATTGTATCCATAACATTCTTGCACCGAAGCAATTGATGTGGCTGAACGACAAAAACAGTAATTTTACGGATTTTTCCGAGGTTCCAGATATGTATGGATACTGGGTCAATCAAACGGTTATGGAGTTTTTGAGATCCTATTCTGAAAATTGATCGGCTGAGTGGGATGTGTAAAGGCAGAACCCCGGTTTTGATGCAAAGCCCCGGAACGGGCAACTGCATAACGTGTCATTACGAATCGAAGAAAACGTACGAAAGCGGCACTGCT
>CAZWCZ010000127.1:0-1804 GCA_964632165.1 uncultured Lachnospiraceae bacterium
TTCATGGGCAATACTTGTCTGCATCCTTATTGTAGGGAACCAGATTGTAAAAATTGTTGTCACTTTACGCCAACTTGCTATGGAATTAAAGTTCCGAAATGGTTGGGCTATATGTTGTTTCATTTAGAATGGTGGATTTTTAGTAAAAAGGAATCAAAATTTGATTTTTAGGAGATTGAATTATGTATTACGAGTATGACACAGGCTATTATGAACCCTCGAATGCAGATATTTTCTTTGATGAGATGAAAGAAAAATTTCGTGAATATTTGACTGATGATATCAAACAAGAACTTGACCGCCTTAGGGAAGAAAATGAAGAGCTTCGAAAAGAGAATATTAATCTTCGTAGTGAAAGAAATAAACTTAATACCGAAAAGCAAAACGCAGCATGGTCTAAAGATTCTATTCGCAGAGAAGTAGAAAATGAATTCTACAATAAAAATATTGACGAAGTGTTTAAAGACCGCCTTGAAAACATTGATGTTTGGTTTGCAGATTATATCTATCATGAGCAACCAAAGTGCGAATACTGTAACAACGACAGAAAGAGAGTGTATGAATATCCAGATGGGTTTAAGTTAGAAGTAGTGTGTAGTTGTGCGCAACAAATCGCTCGTTATGAACCGAACACGGCCACTTTCAACACTTTAACATATTGTATTAAGCCTAGTAGATATTTATCTGAAAGAAAAATATATGTTAAAGATTGGAGTTTATACAAGCCCAACAATACATATGCAGATTACGGTTATGGAGATTTCAAGATTCTTCACATTGTAGATGTTTTTGATGATAATGCGATTGACCTTCGTGAAACATTGTCTTATGGCGAAAGAATTGGCTTTAAGACTAAGGAAGAATGTCAAAAGTATTGTGATTGGTTGAATAAACGGATCAAATAAAACTTCGGAAGATGATGATTATGAGTAAAGTAATTTTAGTAATGGATGCACCAACTAGTTGCAGGAAGTGTATGTGCTACGTTCTTGGAGAAAGCAACAATTTCTGTGCAGCAACAAAATTTGCAATTTTAAATGGAGCTGCTATACCGCATCATTGTCCACTAAAGTCAGTTCCAGAGAAGTATGATATTGATGAAACTAAATGCAGTGACCCATTTTATCAATTTGAATTTGAGTATGGTTATAATCAATGCATTGATGAAATCTTAGGACATTAAATAGGTATTAAAAACAAACTTTTATTTAAGGGGTAACTATGGAAGTAAAAGAAGCAATTAAATGTATTGATGATGTTTTATCCTCTGATTATCATTATGATGAAACCTTGGGATATCAACTAACTTCAGACGATATTGAATGGTTAGAGATAGCAAAAGAGACTCTTGAAAAACAGATTCCAAAGAAGCCTGAAAAACTGACATACAAGTTGTTGATTAATGATGGTTGGATATATGGATGTCCTACTTGTGGCTGTGCTTGTGGAGAAAATAAGTATCATCCAGATGTAACTGAAGACGATGTTTATTGTACTCAGTGTGGACAGGCATTAGACTGGGAATAAAAATATACTTTTAAGGTGAGAGTATGAAAAATATGTGTAAAGATTGTGCAAATTATAATGGTATCGGCTTTGCTGAAAATGCTGGTTGGTGTGAAAAGAAAGATGTTCCAGTTTTATATGATGATAAATGTGATGACAACTTCAAAGGTATTTATTCTACAAATCACACGAGTATTTCTACCAACAAATATACCAACAGAAATTTCAAGATTGATTTCAATAAATAAAAATGAAGTTTTAAGAGGTGCTTATGTATAAACAAATTATTATTGCCAGA
>CAZWCZ010000128.1:0-1802 GCA_964632165.1 uncultured Lachnospiraceae bacterium
TGTTACTATTCAGACTAGAAGATAATAAATATAAAATTTTTGTTACAGAATTATGTTTTTGTGGAAAACTAAACAACATTTTGTAAGTATAGATAATACATTGTGTAAGCATATCTTTAACATAACAACTTAAATGTGGATAATTTTATCCATTTTTAAGTTGTTTTTCTTTTTTTATCTGTTTTCTGTAATATTTTTGTTACAGACTTTTCAAATGTTTTAGTGTATAATATTCCTAGAAAGTAGAGGTGACAAACTTGGCTGCAGATTATCAAAATAAAATGTTCCAACAGTTACAAGATGTTATGATTAAATGTGACAAGTTGTCACTTAAGTTAAATAACATAGAAAAAGAACATAGACAAGAAGTTAAGGAACTTAAGAAACAGTTTCAAAAAGAAAAAGATATCCTTAATTCTCGTATTAAAACTTTAGAAAATGAAAACAAAGTTTTAAAAGAAGAAAATGTTAAACTTCTAAATGATGTGGATAGACTTAAATCTCAAATCAATAATGACAGTAATAACTCTTCTTTACCACCTTCTTCGGATATTAAACCTAATAAAAAAACTATACCTAACAACAGAGAAAAAACTTCTAGAAAGACTGGTGGTCAAACTGGTCATAAAGGTCATCATCTTTCTAAAACTTTCGTTGAAAATGGTATTAAAAATGGTGACTTTAATCATGTTATTAAACATATTGGTAATGTAAAAAATGACTACATTGTTAAATATAAAGTTGATGTTGATGTAATTGTTACTGCTACTGAATATAGAATACATGCTGATGAACAAGGAAAATTTGTTGTGCCTTTTGAACTTCAGTCTGATGTTCAATACGGTAATGAATTAAAAACTATCTGTTCATTCCTTAATGTACAATGTAATGTTGCTTTTAATAAAGTTGCAGATTTTATCAACAACTTAACTCGTAACAAACTTAATTTGCCTGTTTCTTCTGTTGTTAATTTTGTTAAATTACTTAATACTAAATCTCAAACAATGTTACAACATATACAAACAGACTTACTTAATTCTAAACAAATGGGTACTGATGCTACGACTTCTAGAAGTAATGGTATTACTTATTCTGTTAGAAATTATAGTACTCCTTTGTCTACTTTGCTTAAAGTTACTTTAGGCAAAGGTAGAAAATATATTGAACAAACTGGTATTTTACCTAAATATACTGGTAATCTTTTTCATGACCACGAAACTTTAATGTATAATTACGGTAATAAACATGCAGATTGTAATGTTCATATTTCTAGATATTTACTTGGTAATAGTCAAAATACTAATAATTCTTGGTCACACAAATTAAGATGTTTCTTACTTGAACTCAATAATTACAAGAAACATCTAATTGAGTTGCGGAAAATTTTCTCTAAAACCAGAAACATTTAAAAGAATATCTAATAGATATGATGAAATTTTAAATATTGGATATGAGCAAAACAAACTTACAAAAAGTAAATATTACCGTGACAAAGAAAAAACTTTGCTTAATAGATTAAAGAAATACAAATCCAATCACTTAATGTTTTTGGAAGACTTTAGTATGCCTTTTGATAACAACTTATCCGAACGAGATTTAAGGCATATTAAAATGAAACTAAAAGTATGCGGTGGATTTAGAAGTGATATAGGACAAGAAACATATTTGAATATTAAGAGTATATTTATTACTTGTACCAAAAGACATTTAAATGTATTTGAAATGACAAGAAATTTATTTGAAAATATCCCAATTACAATATAGTAATCGAGATATTTTCTTTATCTAGTCTGAATAGTAAC
>CAZWCZ010000129.1:0-1795 GCA_964632165.1 uncultured Lachnospiraceae bacterium
GATGCCGTAAAATTATGATTTTTACGGAATTACTGTCTTATCAACACACGGGAAAGCGGCTTTTTCTTTTTGTTCTCTTTGTTCTTCTCTTTTCACTCTTCACTTTTCTCTAAATCTTCCGTGCGACTTTTCCGGAGAAGAGATAAAAGAGAAGAGAGAAAAGGTGCTTCGCTACGCAGAGGTTCGAATCTCTGACAAAGATCCCAAAATATCTTTTCTCTTTTTACAGGAAAGAGTAGAACAAGTAGCCATTGCGGACGCAGAGAAAGATGCATGGATCAAGGTAAAAGATACCGATAATGACACGGCAGTCTATCAGCGCACAGGGTTGGGACAAAAATGGTATCACGGGAATCATCAAGTAACGGAGCGGGACTGACCATCCCGCTCCGCCTTTTTTCAAAGTCTGCACATCTGCGCCGATGCATCGGGGGAGAATGCACACGGGGTCGGGGCATGATGCCCCGACCCCGATCGTATGCGTTTACTTTGCGAATTCGACGGCCTTCGTCTCGCGGATGACATTGACCTTGATCTGACCCGGGTATTCCAGCTCGGCTTCGATCTTCTTGGCAATATCGCGTGCCATGAGGATCATATTGTCCTCGGTGACGACCTCGGGCTTGACCATAATGCGCACCTCGCGGCCTGCCTGAATGGCATAGGCCTTGTCCACGCCCGGCCAGGAGCCGGTCAGCTCCTCCAGCTTTTGCAGGCGGCGGATATAATTCTCCACATTTTCGCGACGTGCGCCGGGGCGCGCTGCGGAAACGGCATCGGCTGCCTGCACGAGTACGGCAATGATGGTCTTCGGCTCGACATCGCCGTGGTGCGCCTCGATCGCGTTGATGACCACGGGATTTTCCCGATACTTCCGTGCAAGATCGGCGCCCAGCTGCACATGGCTGCCCTCGACCTCGTGATCGATGGATTTGCCCAGATCATGCAGCAGACCCGCACGCTTGGCCAGCGCGACATCCACGCCCAGCTCGCTTGCCATCAGGCCGGCGATGTGCGCGACCTCCATAGAGTGATTGAGCACGTTCTGGCCGTAAGAAGTACGGTACTTCTGGCGACCCAGGATCTTGACCAGCTCGGGGTTGAGATTGTGCACGCCCGTTTCGTAGCAGGCACGCTCGCCTTCCTCGCGGATGGTGCGATCCACCTCGCGGCGTGCCTTTTCCACCATGTCCTCGATGCGGGTGGGGTGGATACGGCCGTCCCCGATCAGCTTTTCCAGCGCCAGACGGGCGATCTCGCGGCGGACGGGATCGAAGCTGCTGACGGTAATAGCCTCGGGGGTATCGTCGATGATGAGGTCGACGCCCGTGATGGTTTCCAGCGTGCGGATGTTGCGGCCTTCCCGGCCGATGATGCGACCCTTCATCTCATCGTTGGGCAGAGGCACAACGGAGACGGTGGTCTCTGCGGCGTGATCGGCGGCGCAGCGCTGGATGGCCAGCGCGATGATCTCGCGGGCCTTGTCATCGGCCTCATCTTTCAGCTGCTGCTCGATCTCCTTGATCTTCATGGCGGTCTCGTGGCGAACTTCGTCCTCCACGGAGTCCAGCAGGTGCTGCTTGGCCTGCTCCTGTGTCAGGCCGGAGATCACTTCCAGCGCCTTCATCTGGGCGGCCTTGGCCTGCTCGGCCTCAGCCTGTGTCTCGGCCACTTTTTGCAGCTTCTTTGCAAGCTCCTCTTCCTTCTTTTCGAAGGCTTCGGTTTTTTTGTCCAGCGTGGACTCCTTCTGTTCCAGACGGCGTTCCTGCTTGCTCAGTTCCGCCCGGCGCTCTTT
>CAZWCZ010000130.1:0-1772 GCA_964632165.1 uncultured Lachnospiraceae bacterium
TTACAGGGGCTTTCCCTTAAAGAGAATCTCTGTCAAGCAATAGTGAAAAGAAAGATCTTTCAAGCAAGATAGAACAACACTCACCAAAAGAGGAGATGCAAAGATGAAGATAGCCAAGGCAACAGAACTTCCTGTGTTGGGCAAAATAGAATATGAATCCTCAAACGGAACAAATATTATATACGAAGCAACATTTCAAGGGCTACCGTGCTATTGCATTCAACACACTTCTACAGGACATACGGAGATAATCGACCATGAAAAGGCAATTCTTGATGCGATAATCACGAAGATCAGGCGATGTGGTGCACTTGTCTGTGAGAAGAAAACAAAACAGCCATTTTTGAAATTTCGGGGTGAAGGTCGTGAGCATAGCATTTCATTGAGACTGTATGTGTTTGCCAAATATGCCAACATAGCGTTAAAGAAAGTCAGAAACAAGAAAATTGTCCAGAATGATGACACACTTTCTGTCAACAACATATTGGATTTAAGAAAAAACAACCTTTACGCTGCTGGTGACTTCCGTCCAATCAAACCAAATTCCATGATTGAAATAATGCATGACCAAAAGGACGCAGAAAAGCAATGTATTGTGGTTAAAGTTCGTGAACAAGACAGGTATGTTACAGAAATTTATCCCTATTCTAAGGAACTATATGAAATACTTTCCTCCAGTAAGTGGGGATGTTTGCAATACTGCAAAGACAACGGTCGACTGGTAATCGGTGTTCATTGTCAAAAAACAAGGGATGGGTATAAATTGGTTAATCTAAGCCGATTTGTGCTGCTATATAGCACCCACTTCCATAAATATTGCAGGAGAAACGGCGCAGTTAAACAGTTTATACGGGATTTTTCTAACCTTTCAGAGAATGAACACAGACAAGCTGCACATATCAATGCAGCTAAATGGAACGGTGGAAATGGCAACCTTGTGTGGATGGAGGAAGATGTCAACAGAGCAATGAGCAACTTAATCACGCATTTTTTCGGTGATTATGAAATTTTTGCCGTAGCAGATGACAATGCAGCTATATTGATCGAGTTTCTTTCCCATGGTCAGAAGCATTATTACAGATGCAGTAGCGCAAGCGAGTATTTAGATTTACAGAGTGTTCTTATGGGAAAATGTAATCTCACCAAAAACCTATGCATGAATCAAGTTGCATCCTCCGGTGCGATCTCCATCCCTACACCAAAGGAATTATATCAAGAAGGAAAAACAGAGTGTACACGCAGCAAGGATATAATAGCGGCCTATTGGGAGTGGAACAATCGACGTGAGAACTTGATAGACCTCTACAAAGGTAATCCGAACAGTTTCAGAGATTGGGGACATAAGGCGAGAGGCATCACTATCCAAGATGTACCAGAGTTAATCAATCTATTTATGGGAGATGTGGTAAAAAGTAAATCCTGATTGTCCGCAACTGGATAATCGGGATTTTTATTTTGTAAAGTTATCGGTCAAGCCGTAAGGCTCATATATTTTTCATAAGGAGCTGAGACATGATATTTTGAGGGAGTGTGGTTTTTATAGAAGCTGTTTTAAGCTATAAGACAAATACCCGATCACAGATGATCGGCAAACAGAATTATACCGTTATCGACAAGATTCCTGTATTTCCATCTGACAATGAGAGGAAAGCTGTGGTTAAGCGTGTAGAAAACGGTTTATATAGCATCTTTCGGAAATACATGAGTTGAGATTTATAGGCCGCAGCGGTATAATATAACCGTTGGCGGCTCTTTCTTTTCAAGGAGGAGCC
>CAZWCZ010000131.1:0-1717 GCA_964632165.1 uncultured Lachnospiraceae bacterium
GATCGTCTATGATCGGTTTGCCACCGCGGACGCCGGTAAGCTGGCGTTCCTTGCCAAATACGCGGCGGTGTTGACTCTCGCCACTCTCCTGTTCGCGGCGTTTGCGGCCATCGACCTGACCGCTGCCATGAAATCCTTTGAGTTCCCCGCGTGGGATGCACCCGTGCAGAGCCTCCCCATGTTTGGAAGTCGGCCGAGTATGACCATGGCGCAGTTTGTTGCCCTCTGGATCGCTGTCAAGTGGCTGGCCGTCGTTCTGCTCGTCACTGCCCTCACGGGTATCTCTCTCCTGTCGGGTAAGGTGCTCAATACCATGGCTATCATTGCCACCGTCACTCTCATGCCGTTCCTGCTCCGCCGCTTCGGTCTCGCCGTGGCGCAGTATTTCGATTTTACCTACCTGCTGGAGGGTACGGGATTCTTGACCATGGCGGCAAGCTCCGCCCTCTATCTCACGCTGACAGTTGCTGTTCTCGCCGCCGCTACAACAATTCTCACATGGCTCTCCAAACAGATGTGGGTGGGGCGCAAATATATTTAATCGTTATCCCCTTGGGACGAAACGGGCGCACACATAGGTGCGCCCTACCGAAATACTTTGAAAGCGTATCTACAGAAAGAAGGAACATATCATGCTCACCATCAACGACCTTTCTAAATCCTACGGCTCCAATCTCGCCCTGAATTAGTTCACCTACAGTTTTGACCACGGCATTTACGCTTTACTTGGCCCCAACGGTTCGGGCAAATCCACCCTCATGAATATCGTCACCCAAAACCTCAAATCCGATAACGGTGACATCCTGCTGGACAGCACTCCCATTGGCAAGCTGGGAGCGTCCTACCGCGAAAGGTTGGGCTTCATGCCCCAGTATCCCGGTATGTACCCCTCCTTTTCGGCGTTGGATTTCCTGCGCTATATGGCTGTGCTGAAGGGGCTGAACAAAAAGAAAGCCGATGAGCAGATCGACGAGCTTCTGCACGCCGTGGAGTTACACGATGTCCGCACTCACCGCATCGGCTCTTTCTCGGGCGGTATGAAGCAACGTCTTGCCCTCGCCCAATCCCTCTTGGGCGATCCCGAGATCGTCATTCTCGACGAGCCTACCGCCGGTCTTGACCCCAAGCAGAGAATTGCCATCCGCAATTATATCGCCGGCGTCGCACTGAATAAGACGGTTATCGTTGCCACCCATGTGGTCTCCGACGTAGAGTTCATCGCCCGCGAGACCATTATGCTCAAAAAGGGCGTGATCTCGGACAGCGGTTCTCCCTACGAGCTGACCCGGAAGATCGAGGGTCAGGTTTGGCAGACTGTGGTAGCCGCCGAGGACGTACAAGCTATGCAGGAGAAATTCCGCGTGGTCAACATCCAAAACGGCGAACAGGGCGTAATTTTGCGCATTCTGTCCGATACCAAGCCCACCGAGGATTCGGTAACGGCGGTGCCGTCTTTGGAAGATTATTACTTATATGTATTCGGGGATATTCTTTAATGTCCTAAAGCATGTTTCTAAGGAAACACTGATTTAATGAGGTGGTACAGATTCGGTACAGATTTTTTTGCCTGCAATTGCGAAAAACGCAAGATGTACTGGAGGTACTTCGCGTTTTTCGGCAAGAAGCAGGCGGGAAAAGATGAGCCGAAGATGTGCCGCCGAATAAATCAGCGGTTCCCTAAACTCAATCGTTTGAAAGAAAGCGAATTACATCTTGC
>CAZWCZ010000132.1:0-1687 GCA_964632165.1 uncultured Lachnospiraceae bacterium
AAAGCAGCCAGCCGCCGAGTCCGGCCACGAAGCCGCCGCAGCCGAGAATCGCCAGTTTCCCGGCCGGGGCGTTGTCGAAAACCAGCAGCGCCAGAATTGAAATCCCGTAGACCAGCGCCAGCATCCCGATCGTGAAGAACTGGCGGGCGTCGCTGTTGTACTCCGCTCCGGCGCATTCGGTTTCGGGATCGATCGGGCGGTTCATGTCGTCGAAAAATTTCGCAACCCGTTCCTCCTCTTCCTCCGTCCGTTTCTGCGGCACCAGCATTGTGCCGTAGAACCATGCCACGCAGACCGTGATCAGAATGCCGGTGGTGATCGCGAGCTTCAGGTCATTGAGTTCATTGGCCGAAAGGTTGTAGGCGGCGAACCAGACCATGAGGTTCTCCTTGCTCAACAGAAATACCAGCAGCAGCGAAGCGGTAAAGCCGACTGCCAGCGTACTCCATGCCGCCCAGTCGGGCGCTTTCCTGTGGAACATTCCGAGCATCATCGGCACCGCCTGCGGAATGCCGGTGCAGGTCGCCGTGATCAGTACGAGTTCATAGAGCGGCAGATCCTTCAGCGTCGCGAAGAAGACCGCGACCAGCGCGTACAGGATTCCCAGCACCGCCGTGAACACCCGCCCGAGATGAAGCTGCTTTCCCTCGGAAGCGTGCGGATTCACCAGCGGCAGGTAGATGTTGCGGATGATCGACCCGGCGGTCGCGTTGAGTCCCGAATTCATGCTGGTCAGCGTGGCGGCGAAAATGCCGCATACCAGCAGCCCGAGCAGTCCCTGCGGCAGCGCCAGCGAGGCGATGTGGATAAAGCTCGCCTCCTGCGGATTCGTCATTTTCGGGTAGAGCGACTGCAGTTCCGGCAGCGAGAACAGCACCGCGCACGCCAGCGGCGGAATCATCACGATCAAGGTGTGCGGCAGCGCCGCCAGCCAGGAAATCGCGCAGATTTTGCGCGCGTCCCTGCCGGTTTTCACGAAAACGAACCGCGCCGCACCGGAGGCGAGACTGTTGCCGAGGATGGTCTGGTTCAGGATCAGCGTGATCAGATAGGGGATCAGGATCCACCAGCGGCTGAATTCATTCCAGTCCACCAGTCCCGGTTTGGCCTTGACCGCCGCGACGAGACCGGAGAGGCCGCCGACCGACTTGCCGGTGCCGCCGAGGTCGTCCGAGTAGAGAACCAGCAGCACCACCGCCAGCGATACCACCACCAGAATCAGCATCTGGATGAAGTCGCCCGCCGTCGCCGCCCATGAACCGCCGAGCATGGTCATCACCACGATGATCGTGGTCAATACCACGATCAGGAACAGCATGCCGCCGTCAAGGCCGAGCGCGGTCGCGAAGTCGTTGAACGCTCCCTGATTCAGCCATTGCAGCTCATTCGGGAACACGCAGCTCATGAAAAGCGCGATCGTGTACAGCGAAATCCCGCCGAACAGGATGTTGAACGGCATCGGCAGCCAGGTGATCACCTGCTCGTTGATCCGTCCGAAGCGGTTCCGCACTGCTTCCGCGCCGGTGATCACCCGCATCTGCCGGAATTTGTGCGCGGTGAAGAACACCGTGAACACCGTGCCGCAGAAGTTGGCGATGGTCAGCGTCAGGAAGAAAAGTCCGGTATGGTAGATTTTTCCGGCCGCGCCGGTGTAGGTCCACGCCGAAAAGCCGGTCATGAACATACT
>CAZWCZ010000133.1:0-1661 GCA_964632165.1 uncultured Lachnospiraceae bacterium
ATGAGAAAATGTCCAAACCAAAAAATATTTGTTCTCCAAAATGATATAATTAAATTATCATTTAATTTAAAGGAGGACCTATGAGAAAGGTTGTGTTGACATTGAAAGAAAAACATAAATATGATGTTATTAAAAAATTAGTAGAAACTGATGGTAACAAAACTCGTGCTGCCAATGAACTAAATCTTAGCGAAAGACAAATTAGACGTTTAATAGACGGATACAAAGAGTTTGGTAAAGCTTTCTTTGTTCATGGAAATCGTGGCAGAAAACCAGTTCATGCTTTATCTGATGAACTTAAAAATCAAATTGAAGATTTATACAATACCAAATACTTTGATTGTACATATACTCAATTTTCGGAATTTTTAGCCGAAAGGGAAAATATTTTCGTTTCTATTGATGAGGTTAGATGTATCTTAAAAGAAAGATTCATTCTCTCTCCTAGAAGCCATAAAATCACTAGAAAAAATATCAAAAAATTACTTCTTCAACAAAAAAAACAAGCTACTACTAAAAAAGAAATTGCTAGAATTCAAGCGAATATTGTAGCTGTTGAAGATTCCCATCCTAGACAACCTAGATGCATATATTTCGGTGAAGAAGTTCAAATTGATGCTTCCGAACATATTTGGTTTGGTAATCAGAAATCACAACTTCACGCTGCAATAGATGATTCTACTGGACAGGTTTTAGCTGCATATTTTGATGATCAAGAAACTTTAAATGGCTATTACAATATCTATTACCAGATTTTAACAAAATATCGGTATTCCTTATCTATTCAAAGCTGATAGAAGAACAGTTTTTGATTACAAAAGAAAAGGTACTACCCGTGACGAGGATAATACCCTTACTCAATTTGCTTATGCCTGTTCACAACTAGGCACTAGCATTGAAACGAGCAGTACTCCTGAATTCAAACCTAGGATTGAAAGACTTTTTCAAACTCTTCAAACAAGGTTAATATCTGAACTAAGATTAGCTAATATTACAACCCTTGAGGAAGCAAATGCATTCCTCCCAGCTTTCTTAGATAAATACAATTCAAAGTTTGCTCTATGTATTGATAATACCAAATCTGTATTTGAAAAGCAACCATCTATTCAAAAAATCAATTTAACTTTAGCTATTTTATCTAGAAGAGTAGTTGATAGTGGACATTCAATTTCTTTTAAGAAAAAATATTACAGATTAGTAAATTGTGTTGGTACTCCAATATACTTCGGAAAAGGTACCAAATGTATGGTAATTGAAGCTTTTGATAAATCTTTGTATGCAACAGTTGAAGATAGTATATTCGCACTTGAAGAAATACCAGAATTTCAAGCTAAATCAGTAAATTTTGATGAAATTTTACCAGAAGAAACCAAAAGAATTTACATACCTCGAATGACACATCCATTTAAAAGAGCATCTTTTGAAAAATTTATGGAAAAACAACAAACAAAATTTGAAAAAGGATTAGAAAAAGCTTCTTAAAGTGATTTTTAAAATTAATTATTTTTTCGTAGGGTACATGAAGGGTAGAAAAAATGATGGTGTTGAAAACAAATTTTAAAAATCACTCAAGTACCCTGACCCCAAAAACTAACCCTAAAAAAATAAATTTTTAGGGCTTATGTTTAAAATTTTTTTGGACATTTTCAAAAATGATTGAC
>CAZWCZ010000134.1:0-1650 GCA_964632165.1 uncultured Lachnospiraceae bacterium
TTTTTTTCTTAAAAATTTAACTTCAAAAAAGGCTAAATAAAGGCACATTTAATCTTATAAAAAAATAAATGTGTTTTTATTTTTTTAATAATGTATAATGAAATAGGTCAAATGAAAGAGAAAATGAGCATGACAAAAATAGTTGAACCTTGAAATTTTTTTTAATTCCAAAATCAACTTCAAAAATGCATCAGCTACCAGCATTTAGTTATTTTACTTTTTTAAAAGTGAAGGTTTCATATTCAATTGACTAAAAGGCACTTTTTTAGAATTATTTAGATTCAATATTTCTTGCGGTGAAATAAGAGAAAATAATTCATAAGGTGTCTTATGATTATACATTTTTCTAGGATATGAATTAACGTGATTTAAAACCAAGTTTAATTCATCCTGTGTTATAGAATTGAAGTCAAAACCTTTTGGACATATTTTTCGTAATTCTTCATGATTTTTTTCTATTTTGCCTTTTTGTTGAGATTGTCTAGAATCACAAAAAAAGACAGAACATAATTTTTCACCTGTTTTTTCATCATATTCAACTAATGATGGATTAGAGAATTCAGTTCCTCGATCAGTTAAAATAACATGGAATGTTGTTTTAAATAAATCATTACCAATTTTGCTTTTTATAAGATTAAAAACATTTATTACTGAGTTAGAAGTATGATCATATAATTTGAATGCCAACATAAAATTAGTTCTTCTAAATAGCAAGGTTAATATAAAAGAAGAATGATTTGGACCTTCAACTGTATCCATTTCAATAACTTCTGTCATTGGATTTTCTGTTATATAATCTATAAAATCTTCATATAATCTGTTTTCTAAATAACTTCTATCATTACAAGATGGTTTATTTTTTGTACTTCTTTTAGAATATTTGACTTTTCTAGGCATCATAACATTGTCAATTCCTGGTAATAATTTTTTATCAACCCAATTATAAACAGATTGTATAGAATAAGGAAATTGTTCTGGAAATTGAGATTTTATTACATCTAAAGATATACCTTTTTCTAAATAACCTTTTAAAAAATTAGCAAATGTAACAAGTTCTTTCTCTGAAAAATGAGAACCAGAATGTGAACTAGATAGATTTTCATTATGTAAGCATTGAGCCTTTCTATCATCATAATACCAATGATTTAATTTGCAACTCGTTTTATAAGGGCATCCATTACAAACACCACATAATTTTTTTAATCTTTTACAAATCGGCTTATCGCAATATTTATTGCATAATTCATTACAATTAAAATGTGAATATCTACAATCATTACATGCATGAGTGCATTTGTAATTACCACATATATTATGGATAGTACATGTTTCTTTTAAAGCACAAGTGTTTTTATACCTATTATTGATATGAAGAGTTTTGTTTCTGTCTATTTCTCTTTTTATTGTTGAAATATCACAGTTAATATATTTTGCTGTATCAGTAAGATTTAATCCTCTGTCGAGACATGATTTAATATTCATTCTATCTTCAGCGGTTAATTGCTTATATTTTGAGTGAATATCATTAATCTTTTTTGCTACCATATTTTTTGGCTCCTTCCTTTTATGGTAACTGATGCATCATTATTATACATTTTTGAAGTTGATTTTTGAAACGGCTAATTTTTGAAGTTAATAATTTAATTAAGC
>CAZWCZ010000135.1:0-1633 GCA_964632165.1 uncultured Lachnospiraceae bacterium
CGCGCTTTGACGCAAATTCAGCGCTTGCCGCATGTCGGTTTGCAGGGTTACGTCCTGCTCCTTCTTTTCGTATGTCGCGCGACAGCATCTGCATCGATAGACAGATGTTGCCGTATCGAAAATCAGTTCGCCGCCGCATACGTTACATTGCATCAGTTCCCATGCCATAAAGATGTCCTCCTAAAGTTATTGTACGCCTTCTTATTATAACCGAAAACAAGCGACAGTGCAACCCCTTTCGGCGAAAACTGTCGCTTTTCTTTTGCGGGCGCTTTTGCGCCCTTTTGCATGCGGGTGACAGGACTTGAACCTGCACGAATGAACACAAGATCCTAAATCTTGCGCGTCTGCCAATTCCGCCACACCCGCGGAATGAGTGATAAGTGATGAGTGATAAGTGATGAGTGATAAGTGATGAGTGAAAAGTAGGTAGGTTTTTGGTGGCGCACGGTGCAACCGCATGCTCCTATTGTATCACATCCCGTCGGGTTTGTCAAGTACGTTTTCCGAAAAGATTCTCTTCTCTCTTCTCTCTTATCACTTATCACTCATCACTTCTCTCTTCCTACGCTCGCGCACAGGTATGTTTTGTCAAGTGCGTTTCGCAAAAAGATTCTTTCTCTCTTCTCTCTTCTCTCTTCTCTCTTATCACTTATCACTTATCACTTATCACTTATCACTTATCACTCCTCACTCCTCGACGGTTGCGTCGACAATGGTATCAACGGTCGCATCGACGGTCGCATCGACGGTGTCATCGAGGGGTGTCTCTGTCTCCTGCTCCGACAATTCCCTTGATGCGGCTTCCACATATTCGGAAATTGCCTGCATACGCAAATCCAGGGATGCGCTGAGCTCGGCGCATTCATACAGCTCCCGTTCAATTTCAAATGCATTCGGGATATTCTTTTTATAGCGGATTTTATGCTCCAGGCTTGCCCACCAATCCATGGAAATGGTGCGCAGCTGCACCTCCACCTTCATCATACGCTTTCGGTTGTGCAGAAAAATCGGCGTCTCCACAATCAAATGCAGACTGCGGTACCCGTTTTCTTTGGGCTGTCGGATATAATCCTTCTTGCGAATCAGGGTAATATCATCCTGTCGGAGCAGGGCATCGGCAAGCATATAAATATCCGACGGGAAGGAGCAAATCACGCGGACGCCCGCTATATCGGTCAAATTCTCTTCCACGCTCTCCACCGTCATCGGCAAATTCCGTCTGATCATCTTATCCACAATGCTTTGTGTACTCTTCAGCCTTGTTTTGATGCTCTCAATCGGATTGCGGTCATATTGCAGGGACAATTCCTGGTTAAGCACGTTAAACTTGGTCTCAACCTCCATCATCGCACAGCGATAGCAGGTCATCAATTCCATATACGGCTTTGCGTAGGTTTTCACGCAGTCCACAAGACCGCTTTCGGTCAACTGCCGCACCAGCGCTTTTTGCGCGCTTTGCGTGCTCTGTGTGCTCTGTGTGCTTTGCGTATCCTGCGTATCCTGCGTGTTAAGTGCGCTGTGCGCTTTTTCCATTGTATCCACAAATCATGCCTCCTTTATCTATTTTAAGAGGTGCTCTTTACAAGCTGTCTTTGTGTGGGAAAACGGCAGACTGCGTGTCTTTATGCGT
>CAZWCZ010000136.1:0-1603 GCA_964632165.1 uncultured Lachnospiraceae bacterium
GAAGTCAATGAAGATGTTTTAAGGAAGAACTTAAAAGAAGAAGGACGCGAAGAAGAACGAGCTGAAGGACGCGAAGAAGGACGTACAGAAAAGCTGACAGAGCAGATCGTCCGCAAGATGGCAAAGGGAAAACCACTCCATGTGATCGCCGAGGAACTGGAAGAAGAGGAAGAAGTCATCCTACCGATCTATGAAAAACTGAGGTCGGAAATGCAATAAAACTTTTACCGGAAAAGATAGGAAAGGCTAGATTCCGCCTTTCCTATCAACAATTAATTTTTTTTCTAATCTCTTTGAAACAAATCTCTTGTATATACTTTTTCAAAGACATCATCCAGACTACAATCATATCGATTTGCTATAATTGCCTGACTACGGCTCTTAAATATTTTCAGATCATTCACAACTTCACTCCCGAAAAAAGTAATGCCGTTTTTCAAAGTTGGCTCATATATAATAACATTTGCGCCTTTTGCCTTAATGCGTTTCATAACTCCCTGAATAGAAGACTGCCGAAAATTATCAGAATTTGATTTCATAGTCAGCCTAAATACCCCAATCGTTACTAGGTGTTCTTTTTGGGGAGAAAACGCTTCCCCTGCTTCGTACGCTCCTGCCATTTCAAGCACTCGTTCCGCTATAAAATCTTTTCGTGTACGATTAGACTCTACGATCGCCCCTATTAGATTTTCCGGTACATCATTATAATTTGCCAAAAGCTGTTTTGTATCTTTTGGCAGGCAATACCCTCCATATCCAAAGCTCGGATTATTATAATGAGCTCCGATCCGGGGATCCAGACATACACCATCAATGATCTGCCTTGTATCCAATCCCTTCATTTCGGCATAGGTATCAAGCTCATTAAAATAGGCCACACGAAGTGCAAGGTATGTATTGGCAAACAATTTAACTGCCTCTGCTTCTGTAAATCCCATGACTCTCGTCTCAATTTTTTCTTTGATCGCACCTTCTTGTAGCAATGCAATAAAAGTATCCGCTGCATTTACTAAGTCCACATCCCTCATGTCTGTACCAACAATGATGCGGCTTGGATAAAGGTTATCATATAATGCCTTAGACTCGCGTAAAAATTCAGGGCTAAACAAAATATTGTCACAATGATATTTTTCACGTACACTCTTTGTAAATCCGACCGGAACAGTAGATTTGATCACCATGATCGCATTCGGATTACACTTCTGTACCAACTGAATCACTTCTTCCACTGCAGAAGTATCAAAAAAATTCATTTTGCTGTCATAATTTGTTGGTGCTGCAATAATTACATAATCTGCCTCTTTATATGCCGTTTCCGCATCAAGCGTTGCTGTCAGATCCAATTCCTTTTCCAAAAGATATTTTTCGATATATTCATCCTGTATCGGAGATTTTCTTTTATTGATCATCTCCACTTTTTCCGGAACAATATCAACTGCCGTAACTTCATGATGCTGTGCCAGGAGTACTGCAATGGACAAACCAACATATCCGGTTCCTGCTACTGCTATTTTCATCTCTATACGTTCCTCCCTTACACTGTCTCAAAAAAGGTGTCCGGACGTTCCTTGCAAAATATCTCATTGCAGGTCATGACCGTTAC
>CAZWCZ010000137.1:0-1600 GCA_964632165.1 uncultured Lachnospiraceae bacterium
ATCACCGAAAAGAAAGGTAAGACGACCATGGATAAGCATTTCAAACTGATCCTCAAGGACGAGGGGCAGGATATATATGCCCCCCGTAAGAGTCAGAGCTGGGGCTACCGCTACGGCCCCAGCATCATGGTGCACGGCGGAGTCTGCGAGGCGTGGTTCGCCTCCCCGGGGGACGGCTATGAGGCGGACTGGTTCACCTATCGCCGTTCCGAGGACGGCGGCAAGACCTGGAGCGAGGAGCGGGTGGTCATGTCCCCCGTGCCGGATTCCATGGACTGGTTCTCGGTCTGCGACCCTGCCGTGTTCAAGTACGGCAGGTACTACTACATAGGCTACACCTCCACCGTTTTTGCCAACGGCGGCGGTGTCTGCAACAACGGCTATATCGCCCGCTCCACCTCCCCGACAGGCCCCTTTGAGCGTTGGTGCGGGAAGGGCTGGGGCGAGGTCGGCCCCGGTGGGGAGCATTGGCTGGGCAAACCCGCTCCGATCATTTACTTCGACGAGGATTGGCACAACTGGGGTGCGGGGGAATTCTCCTTCGTGGTCAAGGATGATGTCCTGTACGCTTACTACACCTGGACGTCCAAGGACTTGAACGGCAAGCCGGTGCATGAAACGCGGGTGGCCACGGCTGACCTGACCCGCGAGGATTGGCCTGCCACGCTGGAGCCGCGAGGGGTCGCCGTGACCCGTCCGCGCGCCTCCAATGACTCCTACGACATGGTCTACTGTGAGGACTTGGGCAAGTTTATCGCCCTGTCCACCGACTATCGGTTCAGCGAGGACAGTATGCTGGCCGTGTACGAGTCGGAGGACGGCTTGATCTATCGGCGTGTGGGGGAGTACCGCCGGCATACCGGCTGGATGCTCCACAACTGCGGTATCTCGGGGGACGAACAGCACCACATCCGCAAGGGGGATACTCTCCTCCTGGCCTACGCTTACGGGAACAAGTGGGGGCTGTGGGGCACGCGGATGCATGAGTACGACTTTGAGCTGATGGACGAGGACTTCTACTCGGAGCGCGATCTGCCCAACGTCCACCACGAGGTGGAAAAGTGGGATGACCCCGAGACCTATGTCCCGACGGCACTCTACCTTGAAAAGCCGCATTTTTTGCGCATGAAAGTGGGGGAGATCCGCACCCTGCCGCTGTGTTCCATCAATGTTTGCTATGAGGTAAGACCTGTCACCTCGGGGGTCAAATTTTCCCGGTATGACAAGGAGGTCGCCTCCATTCGCGCGGGGCGCATCACGGCGCGCTCGCCCGGGCGTACCTATGTGACGGCGGTTTGGGAGGGGCTTCGCTGTGAGTTCCCGGTGTATGTGTATGACACCGACCCGCCAGCCATCGTTCCCATGCAACCCTATCCCGAGAAGAAACCGCTGTTCTTTGAGCCGCTGATCCGGGAGTATCGGGTCAGTCTCCTGCGTCACGAAAAGAAGCAGTTGCGGGGGCTGTGTACCTACGCCGACGGCTCCTGGTTCGAGCTGGCAGGAAAGTGCGACGGGGTATACTACATCAACCGCAGTCCCGAGCTGTTCCAGGTGGACGAGGACGGACATATCCTGCCGACGGGTCGGCAGGGGGTCGGCG
>CAZWCZ010000138.1:0-1586 GCA_964632165.1 uncultured Lachnospiraceae bacterium
CGATAATATGCTTATCCGGGTCATAGAAACGAACAACACGCTGTCCCCAGGAATGTTCCTTAACAGGGTGAATGTATTCAACATCACATTTTTTTAATCTTTCCGCAAATTCATCAAAATTATCTTCTTCAAAGTATCTCAAAATAGTTTTTACTTCTGCATAGGAATTTTTCTTTACCTCTTCGTTCTGACACTTCCTGACATAGAAATGATGATCTCTAAAATCAGAAAACTGAAAGTACAGGTCTTGCGAATACAGGGTTTCAAATAATCGGATCTTCTCGTATTTCGGCGAGTATACCCTATTGCCGTAAGTTTTTAACAAATATGGATAGGTCGTATACATTCTCGCCTCTACCCGGTCGTCTAAACTCTTAAGCAACATTGGAAATGTTCCGGAACAGCCGGACTCGACCACAACAATATGCGTTTCTTTTATACTACTCAACAAGCCGGAAAAACATCTTTCAATTTCCGGATACTGTTTAAGAGTGATCCGTATGTCTTGCAAAACAGTTTTGCAAAAATCATCGTAAGTATCACATTTGTCAAGTTCTAATGCCTTTATGATAGAAGCACGGATCTCATTATCCACAGCTTCTTTGCCCGTAAGCATCGCCAATGCTTTTCTGCTCATCAACCATGGATATATATTTGTCCTACCTTTACTTTGATAATAGATGTACGGCAACAATGTATCACGAAGCAGGAATACATATGCCGTATCTTCTTCATATCCTACCCATTTACAGAAACGAATCAACTCTGTCAAAAAAGTATTGTCACTTTCGATGTTTCTTTCTTTTGCGCACACAATAAGTTCATTGATCGCTCTTGTCAGTTCGATTTCATTCTGTTCATATGTCACGTCCGCTTCTGCCGGTTCTCTATGGTAAATAGGAAATGGTTCAACGTGATTGGCTGTCAAATAACTTCGTAGTCTTGACACCCCATGGCAGGATTTTTCCAGCGTTTCGTTTAATTCCGTATATCCTTCGTCCAACAGATCATCCAATATTTTCAAAAGCTGCTGCGCCCGATAGATCGCTTCCGGACTCATAATATCAGATTCTAATCTTTGCAATTCGTTTCTATAATAACTTAAGTTAAAGGAGATAAAGCCCACTTATATTTCACCTCCGCAAAGCATGACTATTCAATTTTTGAAATTTAAAGCTGCAATCAGACAACCAAACGCGCCGACCCACACCAATGCCGCATAGATACACTGCTGCGCAAATGCGAATATACCGCCGGAAAGCAGCATCAGCACACCGGCTGCAACCAATAACCGAACTGCAACATTACCGTTCATCCTTACTCTCCTTTGCTTTCCAATCTTCCCTTGTCATCACGTTTGTATGACCGATCCTGACCTCGTTCATCAGCGGAACAGGAACATTGTCACAAGTGTGATGATAAACAAAGCCGAGCTTTTCCTGTACGCGCTTGGACTTTGTATTTCCGTCATAATAACCGCACCAGACCCTTGTCATTCCGATATTTTCAAAGGCGTGGTGAAGGAGTGCTCCTGCCGCTTCGGGCATATATCCTCTGCCCCAAAAAGGTTTGCCAAGCCAATAGCC
>CAZWCZ010000139.1:0-1586 GCA_964632165.1 uncultured Lachnospiraceae bacterium
GCTTTTAAAGATTGCACTTCGCTTAAGGAGGTAAAATTACCTAACGGTTTAATTACTATAGGAACCGAAGCTTTTAGCGGTTGCTCTAAGCTGGTAACGATAAATTTACCCGAAAGTTTAAAAACTATAAAAAAATCAGCTTTTGCAAATTGCGCTTTGCTTGATAACATCGAGGTGCCGAACGGTTTAACCGATATATTAGACACTGCGTTTTGGGGCTGCGGCTTAACTTCGATAGACCTTTCTGCTTGTAATTTAACCGAGATAAATATAGGAGTTTTTAAGGAATGCGTTTCGCTATCGGAAGTAAAATTACCTAGCGGGTTGATCTCCTTAAAGAATACTGCATTTTACGATTGCGGTTCGTTAAAAAGCATCACTCTTCCGAGTTCTTTAATCGAAATCGAAAGCGGGGCTTTTGAGAATTGTTCGCTTACAAGCATAGAGCTCCCCGATTCTTTAAAGAAAATAGGTTCGGGTGCTTTTGCGAATTGCACTTCGCTTACGGAAATAGTTATTCCGAATAGCGTGACGAATATCGACAGTGCTCCTTTTTCAGGTTGTGAAAATATTACAAAAATTACGTTACCTTGGATTGTGAGTCATATAGGGTATGTTTTCGGTGCGGCTGCGCCTAACGCGAACGTTTATTATACGAAGAAATTAAGCGAAGTGGTAATTACGAACGGCGAAAACATTTTAGCGGATGCGTTTTACGGTTGCTCTACGTTAAGGGCTATAACGCTTCCTTCAACGCTAAAAAGTATAGGCAAAACGGCTTTTGGCGAGTGCGAATCTTTAAATATCGTTAGATTTGCCGGAACGATGGGCGAGTGGTGCGGCGTGTCTTTTTACGATATGGATACTACGTCTACGCCTGTTTATTTTTCAAAATCACTTTATTTAAAGGATGAAAACGGCGAATATAAAGTAGTAACGCATGCAGTTATTCCCGAAGGCGTAACCGCAATCGACAGAAACTTTAATTATAACGAAAGACTTACGAGCATAACCATACCCGCAAGCGTTAAAAACATTACAAAAAATGCGTTTTACGGGTGTAAAAATTTAGTTAACGTTTATTACGACGGGTCTATCGAAGATTATTGCGATATCGAATACGGTGAAAGTCAATATGGTAACCCGATGTATTATAGCGAACAAACAAAAACTTTCTATATAAAAAATTCGAACGGAAGTTATCAAAAAATAACGAGCTTAATTATTCCCGAAACGGTAACGAGAATAGGTGCTTATCAATTCGTAAATTTCATTCAGATTACAAGCATAACGATATCTTCGTCGGTTACTAGCATAGAAATAAGTGCGTTTTTCGGGTGCGACGGGTTAAAAGAAATAAAAATACCCGATTCCGTGGTTAATATAGGAAAATATGCGTTTAATTACTGCTATTATTTAGAAAGTGTCGAAATATCCGCTTCCGTAAAAACTATCGGCGACGGTGCTTTTGATAATTGTAGAAATTTACAAACGATTAATTTTAAAGGCACTCGAGCCGAGTGGGAAGCAATTGAAAAAGGCAATGAATGGAATAATAACACGCATTCGTCGTTAAAAGTCGTTTG
>CAZWCZ010000140.1:0-1560 GCA_964632165.1 uncultured Lachnospiraceae bacterium
GCAGCTCGTCCAGCCGGGTGAGCAGCTGCTCCAGATTTTTGGAAAAAATGTCGGAGCAGGAGGGAAATTCCTCCATCAGTCCGTTGCAGATGTTTTGCGCCATGACTTTGGCGTTGGAGGGGGAGAGCCAGATGTGGGCATCGTGTTCGTGGTGATGTCCCTCGTGCTCGTGTTCGTGGCACTGCTCGCTTTCCAGCAGTTCCACATTTTCGGAGGCATCGCACAGAACATTGCAACGGGAGAGAATGTCCGCCTGAAAATCCTCCAGCCCGGCGCCGGAGATCACGACCATGCGGGCGTTTTCCAGCGCTTTCATCTGGGCGGTGGAGAGGGAATAGTCGTGCAGGCACGATACATTTTCACTGATGAGCAGCCCTACTTCCAGCCCGGTGTCAGCGCAGAGGGCACTGGTCAGGGAATAAACAGGGCGGGTGGTGGCCAGAATGGGTGCCGGGTCATTAGCCGGGACGCAACCACAGGTTGCCAACACCACAATGAGCACCAGCAGTAGACAGATTTTCTTCATAGTTTCACCTTGTTACTATTTTATAGCTTTATTATACCATGGCTGTCAATGTTTTCAACTGTCAACTGCCGGTTGCATCCGAAATATTTTTGCTTTTCCGGCCGGTTGCCCCTTGAAGTTTTGTTCGAGAGAGCATATAATGTTCTGTTGTATTGTGATTAGAAAGAGAGGAATCAGCATGAAACGTTTTCGTCAGGATATGCTCAATGGCCCGCTGTTTTCCAACATCGTGGTCTATACTGTTCCCATTATTTTAACGGGTCTTTTGCAGCTGCTGTTCAATGCGGCCGATCTGGTAGTGGTTGGTTCCAAGGGAGATATTTATTTGTCGGCAGTCGGTGCCACCAGTGCCATCACAAACCTGATCGTAAATCTGTTTATCGGCCTTTCTGCCGGCGCCGGTGTCACACTGGCACACGCCATTGGCAGCAAGGATGATGAGGCCATCCACCGCACCGTACATACGGCGCTGCCAACGGCGTTGATCGGCGGCGTGCTGCTGACCGTGGTGGGCATTACTTTCGCTGAGACATTCCTGCGCTGGATGGACACACCGGAGAGCGTGCTGCCCCATGCGACGCTGTATATGCAGATCTATTTTGGTGGCATGATCTTCAACATGGTCTACAATTTCTGCGGCGCCCTGTTGCGGGCGGCGGGGGACACCAAGGGGCCTCTGGTTTACCTGACCATTGCCGGTGTGTGCAACGTGATACTGAATTTGATCTTTGTGTTCCTGTTCGGGATGACCGTGGACGGTGTGGCATGGGCGACCATCATTTCTCAGGCGATCTCCGCGGTGCTGGTAGTACGGGCGCTGATGCGCCGGACGGATGCGGTGAAGTTACACCTGAATAAACTGCGCATCCACAAGGCGCAGATAATGAAGATCATCCGGCTGGGATTGCCTGCGGGCATTCAGGGCTCCCTGTTTTCAATTTCCAATGTGATCATCCAGTCTTCGGTCAATTCCTTTGGGGAGGTGTTCATGGCCGGCAATACGGCAGCCGGCAGTATTGAGGGCTTTGTGTATG
>CAZWCZ010000141.1:0-1521 GCA_964632165.1 uncultured Lachnospiraceae bacterium
TCCGCGCAAGCGCCGCAGGAGATGCAATCGTCACTGATCTTGTATGCCATGGTCTATTCCTCCGTTATGTGTAATATTGCTCGGACGGCGGGTGCTGCCCGTAGCTCCTACCTATTATATCATAAATCTGAAATAATTCAAGGGGTTTTTATGAAATTTTTTGCTCATATCGGGCAAATATACGATATTTTGCTCCGATATGGAAAAACAGGCAGGTATCTCTCAGATCTGTCCGCCGTCTGTGTCGGTCAGATCGTCCTCGGGGGTCGCCTCGGTTGTTCGCCGACCGTCCCGTGTGCCGTCACCCGGACGGCTTCCGGGAGCCTGTACCGAGACCAGCTCCCGCTTGAAGCGGCGGAAGGTCGGCTCGGTCTGCCCGCGCAGACTGACCTTGACCTCACCTGCGATGGGGTAGACCTCGGTCACGACACCCGGTCCGTCGGGGGTCATGACGAAGCTGCCCTGCGCGGGGGAACGGCGGTACTCCTCCCGATAGGTCTCGTGCTCGTAGCGCAGACAGCACATCAGCCGTCCGCAACAGCCGGATATCTTGGTGGAATTGAGGGACAGATTCTGCTCCTTGGCCATCTTCATGGACACCTGCCCGAAATCCGACAGGAAGGTACTGCAACACAGCGGACGACCGCAAGCACCGAGACCACCGATCATGCGCGCTTCGTCTCGGATGCCAATCTGCCTCAGTTCAATGCGTATGTGGAACACACCTGCCAAGTCTTTGACCAAGTCGCGGAAATCCACGCGCTCGTCGGCGGTGAAGTAGAAGAGGAGTTTGGAGTTGTCAAAGGTGTACTGCGCCCCGACCAGCTTCATATCCAGTCCGTGTTCCCGAATGCGCTCGGCACCGATGCGGTAAGCCTCGGCCTCACGGTCATGGTTCTCTTGATTATGCGCAATGTCCTCGGGGGTAGCCAGACGGATCAGGGGACGCAGGGGCGGCACCACGAGGGACTTGTCCACCATGCGGTTGCCCATGCAGACCTCGCCGAATTCCTGTCCCCGCGCTGTCTCGACGATGGCAGCTTGTCCGTTTTGGCAACGGATAGAGCCGGGGGCGAAGAAGTAGGTCTTGCCGCCGGGACGGAAGCGAACCCCCACGATGACGACCTTGCCCTCCGGGATGACCTCGGGGATCACGCGGCTGACGGGGGTGTACAGCTCGTATTGTAGGATGCGGTCGATGTCGGCATCCGAGGGGGTATACTCGTCCGGGCTGACATCCGGCTCGATGGGGGTATCGTCAATGAGCAGGTCGTCCATGCGCGGCAACTCGGTCTCGCGGGCGGCGTGTCGGGTGACGCGGGTGGGACGCCCTGTCGCGCGGTTGTTCGGTTGTGCGGGGGAGCTTGCCTTGCGCTTGTCGGCGGGCTTCTCACGGCTCGGCTCGGCGGGAGCGGGCTTTTGTGCCGCCTGTACCTGCGCCTGCACCTGTTCCTTTGCGGCGACCGAGCCTGCGGGGATCGGGGCACGCCCGCCCCGACGGCGGTCACTGCTCCATACCGT
>CAZWCZ010000142.1:0-1489 GCA_964632165.1 uncultured Lachnospiraceae bacterium
TAGTGCTTGTTGTTGAACCCACCTAAGAACGGGTCTGACTCCATGAAAGCAATCACAGCGTCATTGTCATTGTGAATGATTGTGTAATGCCCGGTTTCCACTTCCTTGAACACGAACAACCAGTCATGGGCGAATACTTCACAGTCGAATATGACTGTATTTTTAATCACCGGCTTTTCCTCCTTTCCTTAAAATTGCTCATTTCCAGCAATAAGCATTGAGGGTTTGTGTGGTAAAATTTTTACTGCCAAGGGTGAAGTTCCTGATCGACCCGCAGCAGTTCTTGTCTGACCTGAACAATGCGTCTGCTTACTGAGTTTATAGAGTGTTCCGGGGGAGGTAGATATTCTCCTTTTTCCAGTATTTCCATAGACTCCTTAATACCTTGCAGAAGCAGGTCAGCAGTTTGTAAGTGCAATTTGCACTCGTCAGTGATTTTCATGTGCGTCCTCCTACATCACAGGTCTAATAACGCCAGTGCTTTCTTCTGCAAGGAAGATACCTTCGTTTCGGCAGGTATCATCTGAGAAAACACGCTCATAAGAACCTGTTTCACGATACTGTTACCAGCTTGCTTATAAAGCTGAGTGTTGCTATTGACGGACTCTGCTTTCTCAAAATCGGAGTCACTAAACCCCATCAATCTCCAACATTCCAGCGGAGTGAGTTTGCGAATACGAACAAGATACAGTTCGCCGTCAATTTCATAAATGAACTTCTCCAACACGCAAGGGTTACTACTTGTAGTGAGGGTGGGACACACACGCCCATTCCCAATTACACGCCCTCTGCGTGTTTCTGAATTAGGGTAATTCAAATCTGCTCCCCCCCCCCTAACTCACATTCGATGTAGCCCTGCTTAGTAGCCTGCCTTACCTTGACAGTGGACTTATCTTCGATACCTTCAACTTCCAGAATGTGATTGTCCTTCTGAACAGTTGTTATGGTGTTGCACAGTCCGTCCGTTCTGGGTTCAGCCTGCCTATGCTCATTGTACCCATGATGAACTTCGTGGGCTTCGTAGGCTTTACGCAACTTCTTACCTTCTTCGGTACGAACCATCCTTAATGCGGCTGCTTCGATGATCTTCACCCCATTTCTTAATGCGGTTGCACCGCAGTTAGTAGTTAACGTTGTCATCGTGCGTTGGTCAGCACGGACAGCGGAATTGTAGTCATCATAGACTATTTTCTGAATTTCCATCACTTTAGGTTGTATACCCCCCCCAGCACAAGTTGGGATAGTAGGTGCAACGCCACCTGAACCATAAACCCTGTTTGCACTTTCAAAGGTGTGGTCAAGTTTGTTGTCCATACAACCGATAATTATAATTTCTGACATTTAACCATCTTCAACGGTTCCTTGTAAGATACGGCTGTAATGGTAGGACATAATTCATCTGAACCATAGACCGTATTACTTTGGTGTTTACCCGTTCCTTTCTCTATGAACCCCAACTCTTTCACACTCAATGGCTGCATTACTTCCA
>CAZWCZ010000143.1:0-1403 GCA_964632165.1 uncultured Lachnospiraceae bacterium
GCCTTCTTCAAGACCCGCTACTACGGCGGTATCCGCAAGTATCAGTGGGTCACCATGCCGTTGGCACTGCACGGCGTGGTGGTCAAGAAGGACGGCTCGGTCGTGGATGTCGTGATCGGCGAGGACGAGTCAGACCCTGTCATCTACATCAACGACCTACTGCCCCATTTGGGTCAAGAGCAGAGCAAGCAACCGCTCGGAACGGCCATCCCCGCCGAGAACCTCAATCTGCTCTTGGGCACTCGCCCCTTCCCCGGCGCGGACAAGGATGCCATCAAGCTCAATATTCTGTCCCTGCTCAACGAGAAGTACGGCATCACCGAGGAGGACTTCCTCTCGGCCGATCTGTCGGCTGTCCCCGCTGCACGGGCGCGTGACGTGGGTCTGGATCGTTCCCTGATCGGTGCCTACGGTCACGACGACCGCGTGTGCGCTTATCCATCCCTGACGGCTCTGTTCGCCACCGATGACAGCATCCACACCTCCATGGTCATCTTGGCCGACAAGGAGGAGATCGGTTCGGACGGCAACACCGGTATGCAGTGCGACCTGATGACCGACCTGCTCGCCGAGATCGCTACGGCTCTGGGTGGCAGCTTCACCGCCATGAAGGCAAACTCCAAGTGCCTGTCCTCGGACGTGACGGCTTGCTTTGACCCCAATTTCTCGGAGGTGTTCGATCGCCGCAATGTCTCCATGATCAACTGCGGCGTTGCCATGTCCAAGTACACCGGCCACGGCGGCAAGGTCTCTACCAATGATGCTCCCGCCGAGTATGTCGCGTGGATCCGCCGCGTGATGGCCGAGGCAGGAGTCATCTGGCAAGCAGGCGACATGGGCAAGAACGATGTCGGCGGCGGCGGAACCGTGGCCAAATACATCGCCAAGCACAATATCGAGACGGTCGACCTCGGTGTGCCGGTCATCTCCATGCACGCCCCCTATGAGGTCATCTCCAAGGCAGACCTCTACACCGCTCACCTCGCGTTTGAGGCATTCCTCAAGGCCTGATCCATGTTTGAGAGCCTAGAACCGGTCGCACGGCGGTATGAGGACATGGAGTTTCGGCTGACCCTGCCCGAGACCATGGCAGACCCCGCCGCCTACCAAAAGCTCATCCGTGACTACAACGATCTGACCGAGACGGTCACGGCCTATCGTGCCTTTCGCGCCCTGGAGGCGCGATTGGCCGAGGCGGTGGCAGAGTCCTCCTCCCCGGATGCCGAGCTGAGGGCACTGGCGGTCGAGGAGGCACTGGTCGTGCGAGCGGAGTTGGCAGAGACCGAGACAGCTCTGCGCAAACTGCTCATCCCCCGCGACCCGGACGACGACCGCAGTGTCGTCATGGAGATCCGCGCCGGGACGGGGGGCGAGGAGGCGGCTCTCTTTGCCGCCGACCTCTT
>CAZWCZ010000144.1:0-1396 GCA_964632165.1 uncultured Lachnospiraceae bacterium
CGCAAATTTTTATTTGAATTTCCGTTTTACTATAGAAAACTGAAATAAGTCTGATTATAATATTTATGTGTTTCTTTGCTTTGATTAAGGAGTGAAAGTTTTATGAAAAAATCTTGGAAACATTTAAATTTTGAACAAAGGAAAATCATCGCATCTGGTATTGCTCATAATTATAAGGTTAAAGAAATTGCTGATACGCTTGACATTGACCCAACAAGTATATCTAAAGAAGTAAAAAGAAATAGAGATGCTATTTTAGTCGGAAATAATATAACAAGTTGTAAAAGAACTGAAAGGTGGCCTTATGTTTGTTCTGGTTGCAATAAACGATATCAAAATTGTCCTTTAACAAAATATAAATATGATGCTAAATCTGCTCAAACCAAAGCTGATATTAATTTAATTAATTCAAGAAGAGGAATTGATATTGATGCAGATGAATTTAAAAAACTTGATAATCTAATTAAATCAGGTATCAAAGAAAAGAAATCTATCTATCAAATTAAAATTGAAAATAATGTCTCTATAAAGCAATCTGTTACTACTTTATATCGTTATATTGATAAAGGCTATTTAACAACACGAAAAATCGATTTACCTTATGCTGTAAATTATAAAAAAAGAAAGCATAATAAAAAGTATGATTACTCAAATAATAATATTGACCGAAGTAATCATACTTATCTTGACTATCTAGCTTATATGCATCAAAATCCAACCACATATGTTTGGCAGCTTGATTTTTTAGGTGCAATAAAAACTGATACTAAGAATATTTTAACATTTAAACTACCCTCTTTGCAAGTAACTATTTTAGATATTATAACAAATCCCAATACAGAAAAGGTTGTAGATTTTTTTGATAAGTTAGAAGAAAGAATTGGAACAGATGCTTTTATTGAATTAATACCAGTAATTTTAACGGATAGAGACCCTGTTTTTACTGACATAAATGGTATTTGTTATTCAAAAATAACTGGTGAAGAAAGATGTAAATTGTTTTTCTGTGACCCTTATGTGTCAAACCAAAAACCAAATGTAGAAAACATGAATAAGCAATTAAGATTATTCTTTCCTAAAGGAAAATCAGTGGACAAATATACAAAAAAAGATATAAAGAATATTAACTTAACATTGCTCAACAAGCCCTTAAAATCATTAGATGGTCATACTGCAAAAGAAGCAATTATAAAAGTATTTGATGAAGAATTATTTGAAAAAATATTTTAACTAAAATAAAGTAGCAAAGAAACATATAAAAACGGAAATAAGTTTAAAAAACTGACTTAAGTCGGTTTATTTGTCATGTAAAAAAATACTATTTTTAGCATGAATTTTTTAACCTTATTTCCGTTTCAACTATATTTATCTGACATAAGTCTGCTATTTTCAATAC
>CAZWCZ010000145.1:0-1392 GCA_964632165.1 uncultured Lachnospiraceae bacterium
TCCCCCCTTTTCCGAGTCCCGTCGCGCCCAACAGCTGCATAAATCGGCCGATGTCCTCGTCGGTCGCGCCGCGCAGAACTTCGCGCAGCTTGCCGATGTCCATCTGTGCCAGCGGAACCACCGACGGGTCAACCCCGTACTCCGAGAGCAACCGCCCCAGCAGGAGCCGTAGCTGGTCGTCACTCAGGTTCAGCAAACGATCCAGGGTCTTTTTATCCAGTTGCATATACCGTCACTCCTTTCGTGCCGATAGGATCGGCAGCTGACATCAGCATATGCACCTGCACAAAAGGGGGTGCGGATCACTCCACACCCCGGTCGCTTTCTTTCTCTCTCTCGACCGTCCTCGCCACGGTAACGAACAACACACCCGCGGCTCCCGCCAAGCGCGAGAGATCGGCCAGCCGACCAAGGGTTGCCCCCGTTGTGGCAAGGTCGTCCACCAGGAGCACCCACTTCCCTGCTATGCGGGGCGCGTAGGCCTCGTCTATCCCATAGGATGCCTCGGCGTTGAGTCGTCTTGCGGCAACGTCCAACTCCTTTTGTGCCCCCGCGCCGTCCGAGCATCGGCGAATGGCAGGGAGACACGCCGCGCCCAGCTGTCGCGCCAAACCCTCTGCCAGTGACCTCGCTTGATCAAATCCATCTCGTCGGACAGCCGCTTTTCGGCGGGGTGGGTAGAGACATACCACCTCGGAGGAGGACACGCCTGCCTGCGCCAAGACCTCCCGCACCGGCTGTGCCAGCTCGGCCGTCACCCACTCGATCAGGCGGCGGTCATCCTGATGCTTGATGCGGTAGATCACCCGCTCGGGGACTCCGTCCGCTTTCTGCGGGCGATAGGGCACCAGCCAGATATGCCCGCCGTCACCTCCCCCGGCGATCGTCGGTCGGGATGCGCTCGCCGCCTGCCAGCGGGGCAGACATTCGTCACAGAGGGCAGGCGGGGTATCCGTTTTCAAACTGCGAAACGGTCGGCACAGCTCCCCACAGGCCGCACAGCGAGGCGGGAAGAACAGATCCGTCAGGCACGCGCACAGCTTCCCCTTCATGTCACTCCCCCCGCAAACGATAGCCAAGACCGGTGTAGCGCATGGACTGCCGATCATTCCCCACCATCCTGCGGAGAATCTCCTCGCGTCCTACCAAGATCACCATGCGCCGGGCACGAGTCACGGCGGTGTAGAGCAGATTGCGGGTCAGGAGCAGGGAGGGCGCACTGTACAGGGGGATGATGACAAAGGGGTACTCACTGCCCTGACTCTTGTGCACCGTCACTGCCCAAGCGTGCTCCAGATCGTCCAACATATCCGAAGTGTACCGCGCCACGCGGTCGTCAAACTTGACGCTCATCTCCCGCTCACGCGGGTCAACATCCAAAACCACTCCGAT
>CAZWCZ010000146.1:0-1387 GCA_964632165.1 uncultured Lachnospiraceae bacterium
GTTTTTTAAACAATTATGTTGCTATTATACCTGAAAATGAAGAAGTTTATCTAACATATAATAGATGGAAAAATTCAAAATTTGAAAACAAAAAATTCTATATTATGAGTATTAATGATGCAAAAAATCAAGGATATTCGGATAAATATATGCAGTCTCCAATACCAATTGAAATATATAATGAATTATATTTCAATAATTAAAATAAGTATGCTAGTATAGATACTTAATAGAATAAAAAGGAGTATTAAGTAATGTTAAAAGATTTAATTGATGGATACATAACACAAAAAGAAATATTAGCATATTATAATGCCAATGTAACTTATATAGAATTACCTATTAAAATAGATGGATTTGTTTATAATTACAAAGGTATAAATAATATTTTTATAAGAAAAAGTCTTTCTTACTACAAAAGAAGAAAAACTTTACTACACGAGTTGGCACACATAGAGTTAAATCACTTATGCCAATGCAACAAAGAATTATTTGAATTTCACATAAGTAAATATGAAGATGAGGCAGATAATTACATTAAATTTTTATTAGAATAGGAGATGAGAAAATGAAAGAAAAAAAGAAATATTTAAAATTATTAGAAGCACATAACAACAACATAAAAATTTCAAATTATAATTTAGCAGATAAATATACTGAATTTGAAACATCAAAATTAGACGAAAGTAAAACTTTATTATATGAAATTGAAACAAAGCCAAAAACATTTAAAAGATACTCAAGAGGTAACATTGTTAAAGTTAAATTTGGAGTAAACATTGGAAGTGAATTTTCCGGTGATCATTATGCAATTGTAATTAGTAAACAAGATACAATGTATAACCCAGTATTACACGTAATACCATTAACATCAGATGATAGTGAACATAATATAAATATTGGAAATGTTTTATATGATGAACTCGAAATTGATAATTTAGAGCAATTATATAAAACAAAAACCAATTATCAAGAATTAAAAAAAATTAAAAAATGTTTAAATTATTATAATAAAAATAAAAATCGCAATTCATTTGCTTGTATTAAACATATAAAAACAATTAGTAAACTATCTATACAAAAAAAGTTAAATGAATATGATTACTTGGGAAATTTAAAAATATCTAATGAAATTTTAGAAAAACTTGATTATGCAATTATTAAAGAATACACAACATTAGATTTAAAAAAGGATTAACAAAGTGAATAAAAATGCTTGACTAGCATAAAATATTAATGTAGAATAAAGTTACAAGAGCAGAAATGCTTTTTATGGTATTAACGAAAATAATACCAAGACAAGTGTCTTCGGGCATTCTACAAAAGACTAGTCAAGGCTAGTCTTTTTTGTTTATTATGTTGATAATTATAAAATTAAAAAATCCCC
>CAZWCZ010000147.1:0-1355 GCA_964632165.1 uncultured Lachnospiraceae bacterium
ACGGTATGCATTCGGCGGTACCCATGCGTATAGCGAAGTTCGGACACGTCGTGCTGGCAGGCTTTCTGCTGGTACTGGGGGTTCTGTTGCTGGTCGACCCGACCTTCCCCGTGATCGCCTGGAAGACCATGTGCGGCATCTTCCTGATCCTGCTCGGTGCCATCAAGATCACGGGCTACCTGTCCAAGGACATATACCGCTTGGCATTCCAATATGATTTCATATACGGCTTTATGCTCATCGGCATCGGCATGATCTTCTTGATCCGTCCATCGCTGACGGTGGAATCGGTCGGATTGCTGATCGGTATCTTCGTGTTCTCGGACGGTATCATCAAGATACAGGTCGCTCGCCATGCCAGGCGGTTCGGCATTCCGCTCTGGTGGCTGATCCTCGCGCTGGCCGCATTGGCTACGGGGGTCGGTCTGTTCGTTTCGCTGTATCCGACCGACAGCATGACCTTCCTGATACAGTTCATGGGAGCGGTCTTCATGCTGGAGGCGGTCATGAGTGCCTGTACGGTGCTGTCCTCGGTGCGGGTCGTGGAGTATACCGATCATCCCGGCGAGGGGGACTAAATATAATCCATTTCAACGAGAGATCGTTGTGGAACAATACTTATTTACAAAAAAGAGAGGTACATGAACATGGATGCAAATGCAGTCAAAGCACGGATCAAGGAGCTGCTCTGCGAGCGGCTGGGTCTGGAGGCAGAGGGTCTGGAGTATGACACCCCCCTGTTCAATGACGGGATCGGTCTGGATTCCATCGATTCCTTAGAGATCATCTCCGCCATTGATGAGGAGTACGGCGTGCCCATGACCGGTGTCGGCAAGGAGCACTTCCGGAACATCGACGCTCTGGCCGCCTATGTCGTCGCTCACGCGGAGTAAAGGAGAGGCGAATATGGCAGACAAGCAGACCCGGTGTGTGATCACCGGTCTTGGTGTGATCAGTGCCATCGGAGGTAACGTTGAGGAGTGCTGGGAGAGCATTCTGGCCTCGCGGAGCGGCATTGCACACACCACTACGCTGGACACCGCCAACTGCTATGCCGACTACGCGGCAGAGGTCAAGGGGCTGGAGGAGAATGACCCCACCCTTGACCGGGCTGCCGCCCTGTGCCTGCGGGCGACCGGGGAAGCCCTGTCGGACGCAGGTCTTTCGGATTTTGGCAGCAGTGAGCGGGTAAGCGTTATCATGGGCAGCTGTGTGGGCGGCGGTCGCAGTTTGGAGCGGTACTATCGCGGCGGCAAGCACCGCGAGGACATCCTGAAGCTCCCCATCTCGGCCATTGCCAATCAGGTGGCAGAGTCCTGCCACGCGGGCGGTGTTGTGACCAATGTCGCCAACGC
>CAZWCZ010000148.1:0-1349 GCA_964632165.1 uncultured Lachnospiraceae bacterium
TATAGCCGTTTAGCGTTTCAAAATTCCATACCTTATTGTTTATAACAAGCGTTCCAGTTCCTCTACCATTTACTTTGATATAAGGCTTAGCAGTAAAGTTAAATTCATTTGTCAGAACTACTGCACTTGAGTACGTTTGCTTTTCTAGTCCTGAAATAAGATATCTTAAAGGCTTACAAGAAAACGAAACCGTAAATAAACCTATCTTCATACACTCGTCAGAAATATCGAGTTTACTGTTAAATAGAGCCTTCCTTACAAACTTAGTATCGTAACTATCCTTCAAGTCGTGATATCTATCAGGTTCGCTATAAAGCCAATTCTTAACCTTTGTGATTTTATCCGAAAGCTCTGCAATGGACTTTGCAGGTAAAAAGCAAGTATATGAAATATTGACATTGGCAAACCTTCCATTAGGACTTATCAGGTCACCGTCACGTCCGGGAATAGATGTTAAAGTCACATCATATTTCGGAGCAGAATATACATTTTTAGATTGTATGCGTATTCCCATGCTCTCGCTAGAAATTCCATTAAATATAAAATAACTCATGCAAACACCACTCCTTTTCTCTTTGCAAAATTACCTGCAGTTTCCATTATTTCTTCGGTAAGGCTTGTTATATCCTCACTTGAATAGTTGTTAAAGTTTCCAATATTAAGTTGCAATACCAATCCGCTTTGAGCAGACTGTGTTCCGCTTGCTACCGAACCAACAGCACTTGCTACATTAAAATCAGTAGGAACGTCACTCATGTCTGCAGAAAGTCCGTCAAATACAGAATTAAGATTATTTACCATACCATTTGCCGAGCTAAGAACATCATCTGCAGTTTCGTCAATACCGCTTGCTAGACCTTCCATCATCATGTCACCAATCCACGCCATCTTCTTTGACGGAGAGTGAATGCCGAAAAAGTCCTTAATACCACTCCACAAATCACTAGCCCAACCACTGACTTTATCCCATATCCAAGACGCTAGGCTTTTGATACCTTCCCATAAGCCTTTTACAAGGTTCTGACCAACATCCCACATTTGCGATACGCCATTACCGAATGCCTCAACAATGCCCGTTACGATTTCAGGTATTGCTTTGACGATTTCCATAATGATTACAGGAAGGTTCGTGATAAGCGATGTTAAAAGGTCGATACCCATTTGTACGATTAAAGGAATGTTGTCCGTAAATGCACCAAGAATCGCAGTTATGATTTCAGGTATTGCCGTTAGTATCATTTCGATTATCTCAGGCAAGGCTTGAATTAGTGTGGTAAACAAGTTTATACCTGCATCGATTATGAGTGGCAAATTCTCAACGATAGCGTTTATAATTCCGTCAATAATTA
>CAZWCZ010000149.1:0-1346 GCA_964632165.1 uncultured Lachnospiraceae bacterium
CGTTTGACAAACCGAAAAAAAAGTGATATACTGAAGAAAACCATGAAATCCCACCCACCTGTCTGTCGGTATGCAGAGTGAAGAGTCAAACTTGAAAGGAAGGAGGTTCCGACATGGAGGACTACGACATCATACGGTGCTATCTGGCACGGGACGAGAACGCGCTCGCCGAAAGCCAGCGCAAATATGGCTCCTACTGCTCCGGCATTGCAAACAGCATCCTCTCCTCCCGCGAGGATGCCGAGGAGTGCGTCAACGACACCTGGCTCCGCGCCTGGCAGACCATCCCGCCCCAGCGACCCGATTCCCTCAAGGGCTACTTGGGACGGCTGTGTCGCTGTCTGTGCATAGACCGCTACCGCCACCTGCACCGCCGCAAGCGCAACCGTGAGTTGGAATGCATTCTGACCGAGTTGGACGAGGTCTGCCCCGCCGAGGAGGTCACGAACGGCCTCAAGGACACGCTGGTCATCTTTCTGCGGGGACTGGAGCCACTGGAGCGTGACCTGTTCGTCGGACGGTACTGGTACGCCTACACCCCCGAGCAGTTGGCGAACGACCAAGGTCTGACCCGAAACGCAGTCAACCTGCGCCTGATGCGCACGCGGGAAAAACTCAAGGAATATCTACAGAAGGAGGGGTATACGATATGAAGAATACCGATATGTTTGAAGCCCTGAACGATCTGCCCGACGATATGCTGGAATCCGCCGAGGGGCATGGTCATCGGGCAACCGACGGCAGTTCGAAGCGAAGCTGGTTTGCCGAGCACAACGGGGCAATAGCCGCCGCCGTGTCGGTAGTCGTGGCGCTGGGCACGATGGCCGCCCTGCTCTGGACGCCGTGGAACCGCTCACAGGGCACGCCGTCGGTCGGCACGGGCGGCTTAAATGACGGGTCGATCTCCGGTCAGCCGAGCGGTGACGGAAACCTTTACGGCACGCCCGGAGACGAGACCACCGAGGAGTCATACACCGATCTCTCCGACTCCTCTGTTCCGATGGATAAGATCCCGCACTATGTACCCTACCTGCAGCTGGGAGATCGTGCCGTTGCGCTGACCTTGTCCATGTACTGTGGTGAGTGGCTGGATGAGAACGGCGAATGGACAGGTGTGGATGCCGATATAGATGTGGAAAGATTTCTAGAGGCATCCCCCACGCTTCGCATGGCGGTCGGTGACGACCTGAAGTTGACCCTGTATGAAGCCGCATATACCGCCGGACGAGCCGAGCTGTACTACCGACAGGCAGACGGCGACCTTGCCATGGAATGGAAGGGCGACTTCGGCGGCAGTCGTTGGACAGAGTGGGTCGATGGCTCGGAGCGTATGCTGAATGACGGTG
>CAZWCZ010000150.1:0-1332 GCA_964632165.1 uncultured Lachnospiraceae bacterium
AAGCCGGAGGAGGTCGCGGCGGTGGTCTCCATGCTGGCCTCGGATGCCTGTGCCTACATGACAGGGCAGGTGCTGACCATGGACGGAGGGCTGTCGTTATGATGAACATATACGAGGTCAATAAGCGTCTCAAGCAACGCCCGCCCTTCCAAATGATCGAGCGGGTGACAGAGCTGACCCCCGGCGTGTCGGCTGTGGGTACCAAGACCGTCTCCATCAACGACCCGTGGTTCGCGGGGCACTTCCCGGGAACCCCGCTCCTGCCGGGGGTGCTGATCGTGGAGACCTGCGCCCAGCTCTGCTCCCTGACCGTGGAAGCCGAGGGCAGTGACAAGGATAAGCTGTATGTCCTGCTCAAGGTGGATCAGTTCAAGTTCCTGCGCCCCATCATCCCCGGGGATGTGATGACGGTCACGGTCACCAAAAAGAGCGGCGCGGGGCCTCTCGTCAGCTTTGACACCACCGTCACGGTGGACGGACAGGTGAGAAGCAAGGGCAGTCTGTCCTTTACGGCGATGGACAAGGCGGCTCTGGAGAGCATCGGAACGGAGGAGCAAGCATGAGCACCGATATGAGTAAGGTCGCATTCCTGTTCGCTGGACAGGGTGCACAGACCATCGGCATGGGTAAGGATATTGCCGAGACTCTGCCGGTGGCAAGGGATATATTCTCCATGGGCGAGGCTTTGCGCACCGGTATCACCGAGATATGCTTCGGCAAGGGCACCGAGGCGGACGGCAGTCTGTTGGGTCAGACCGCCAACACCCAACCCTGCCTGTTCTTGACCGATCTCGCCATCGCCGAGTCGCTTCGTGCGGCGGGCGTGACCCCGGCTGTTGTGGCGGGCTTTTCGCTGGGAGAGATCCCTGCCGCCGCCTTTGCGGGCGTGATGGATGCGGAAGAAGCCTTCCGTTTCGTGTGTCTGCGCGGGGAAGTCATGGCATGGCAATCCGGCAAGCACCCCGGCGGCATGGCGGCGGCTCTCAAGCTCCCGCCCGAGACGGTGGAGGCGGTCTGCGCCGACTTTACAGAGGTCTGGCCTGTCAACTACAACTGCCCGGGGCAGGTCTCCTGCGCGGGGAGTGCCGCCCAGTTGGACGACTTCTGCGCCGCCATCAAGGCAGCGGGCGGACGGGCGGTCAAACTGCCGGTCAGCGGGGCGTTCCATACCCCCTACATGGCGGCGGTGGAGCCTGTGCTCCGTGCCGCGCTGGACGGCGCGGATATCCACGCACCGACTATCCCGCTCTACGCGAACCTGAACGCCGAGCCTTATCCCGCCGATCGTGCGGGCATTACCGACCGACTGAGCCGTCAGGTCTGCTCCCCCGT
>CAZWCZ010000151.1:0-1328 GCA_964632165.1 uncultured Lachnospiraceae bacterium
TATGTATTTCCCGGCTGATAGCCGATGTTTAAATATGGAAAGGGTGTGGAAGTATGGGGCTATTCGATTTTCTTAAGAAAAAGACCCCGCAAAAGCCAAATGTGCAAAAATCTAATACCCACAGCAAGAAGGATGTATCCGTTTCAATAACCGTTCACGAACCAACTCCACAAGAGCTTCGAGCGCAGAGATATGACGAGGTTCGGAAAATTCGAGTATTGCAAGAGAAATCATTTCCTAGTGCGAACGGATTGCGGCCACACGAAATATTGATGCTATCGTATGCTGATAAGTACACAACAGACCAAACCGATTTCCCGCAGTTTTGGTATTATCAGTATGCCGTTTCCGACCCAAGTGAACTTTTGAAATCATTGCAACAAAAAGGTTTCACCCGTTCCGCTACTGCCGCTGAATCATTATCAAGATTGACCATCCCACAGCTTAAGAGCATATTGTTGGAGAACGGGCTAAAAGCGAGTGGAAAAAAAGCCGATTTAGTAAACGCAGTAATTTCCGGTATTGATCCTGAAGCTTTAGAAAAAGCGGTTAAGAAACGTAGATATGTTCTTACCGAACTAGGACAATCTGAATTAAAAGATAACGCATATATCCCATATTTGCACTCTCACAAAAGTCTCGATATTTCAATTTGGGATATAAACAAGAAGGTGGCTAATTATCCGAAGAAATTATGGCGTGATTTAATTTGGGGTGAGCTGCAACGCCAGTCCTACGAAGCAATGCGATACATTTCCAGTGGAAATTGGGGGCTTTTCGTCAATAATCAATATCAGCAGGTAGATTTTCTCTTAGAGGAAGGAAAAAATGAGGAAGCATTTGAAATTCTGGTTAATGCAATACATAATCAGCTAACCCATGTTTCCCCTAAATATTTTCTTAGCGAAATCGAGCTAAAAAATGAGGGAATAAAAACTGGGGCGGTTCCGTCGTTTTCTGAAATCGTATCAAGCGACTATTGTTTTGAGAAACTAAAAAAATTACTGTCAATCCTTGATTACAGCGGAGAGCAACGGGTTCACGCATTGGCAGAAGCGTACGATAAATTAAAGCTTTCTGAAAATCTGTTCTCAAAAGATGATTTTATTTCTTTGCTCAACGCTCATTTAGACGGAGACTTTGATAAAGTATTAGAATTATGCCGTAAGGCACAAGAAAAGTTACTGAGGAGTTAATATGTTTTGCAAAAATTGTGGAAAAGAAATAGCCAACGATGCTAAATTCTGTGAACACTGTGGCTGTAAATTGGATGGTGATGATTCCACCCTTGCAGAAGACCCTGTTTTGTGGAGGAACATCGCTATCGT
>CAZWCZ010000152.1:0-1321 GCA_964632165.1 uncultured Lachnospiraceae bacterium
CCTTGCCGAAGTCATATCGATATTTATAACCACCGTCATGGGTTTGTCTCTGTTTAAACCTTTGCATATCCTTTGGATAAATCTTATCACCGACAGCCTGCCCGCTCTCGCGCTCGGTATGGAAGAGGCAGAGGAAGATATAATGACGCAAAAGCCACGCGATAAAACCGAGGGAATATTTGCCGACAATGTCGGAATTGCCACCGTATGCCAGGGCGTGTTTATAGCGTTGCTCACGCTTGCGGCGTTCTTTATAGGCAGAGCATACGATATCGCCGCAGGCGACGAAATGTTGACCGGCACGACGATGGCGTTTATGACCATGTCGCTGTGCGAATGCATTCACGCATTTAATCTGCGCTCACTTAAAAAATCGGCGTTTGCGTGCAAAAAACAAAACAAATGGATCTGGATGTCGACAGCGGCGTCATTTGTGCTCACTCTTGCGGTTATAGTCATACCTCCGCTGCGTGACCTTTTCGGACTCGTGACCCCCGATTTTGCGCATGTTCTGATATCGCTTGCGCTTGCTTTGCTTATAGTCCCCGTTAACGAAGCCATGAAAAAACTCATGCCGAGATAACAAGGCAAAAACGCACCCCGAGACTTATGCCTCGGGGTTTTGCCGTAATCGGTGTTAAAGACGTTCGGATACGAATGTTGCGGGAACGCTGAGCAGTCCCCACAGCAAACTGAATCTCGGGCAGATCTGCCCTTTAAAATTCATCGGTTTTGTGCGATAATCCCAAACGCGGTGTTTTTTGTTAAACAACATGCCGATCACAAGTTCTATAAGCGTTATCAGCGTACCGCCGACTGTTATCTGCAATATCTTTTTCGATGCAAAAGCATTCCAACGGCGGCGCAAAAGGTCTATCAGTGACAGGGCGAGCCCGCCTGCGATGAACATAGAATAATGCGTGCGTCGACGAGTGAGTTTTTCAAGCAATACATAGATAAATCCGCCGCAGCCGAACAGCGTGAGATAACGTTTCATACAGCGCCTTTCTTTAATAGTTATTATACTATCTCAGTTTTGCCGTTTTTGATGCGCGTTATTCAAATAATCATTGCGAAACCATAGTTATATACTGCCCGAAAACATAGCCGGTCTGACCCGCATACTGTGCGGTATACCAGCCGCCGTTTTCGCCCAATATCGTTATCACCGTGCCGTTCGGTATCTGCGCCAGTATCGCAGAATCTGTCGAAGGCTTTGCCCTCAGATTCAGCCTGCCGCCGCCTGTGCTTACCGTTCCGGTGCGCGTGGCGTATGCGTCGGTAAACGGCACGCCGAAATATTCGCATACCGCAACTACCA
>CAZWCZ010000153.1:0-1316 GCA_964632165.1 uncultured Lachnospiraceae bacterium
GGATGGTATCATACTCCTCTTGGTTCTGCTGGTAATCCAGCACCGTGTCGAACAGCTCACCGATGTCACTCTCAAGCTCATCGGTATCCGGAACACGCTCGCCCGAGAGGAACTCATGGTTGATGATGATCTTGTCCTGCACATCACGGAGAGCCTCGTTCAGCTCGGTATACAGCTCCACGACGTCATCCTTCCAGATGTCGTAGCGAACCGAGTAGTAGTGGCTCCAGTCGTAGTACTCCTTCAGGATCTCGGTGTTCTTGTAGGAGAGCAGGAAGTAGGGGGAGGCACCGTTCTCGATGGCCTTCAGCTTGGCATAGTTGACATCACCCTCCATGTTCAGAGGCGTGCCGGCAAAGTTCATGTAACCATGCAACAGGACGCCAACGAAGGGAACGCTGTAGCTTGCCTTGATGTAGCGGCTGGAATCCAGCGGGAGGTTCAGGATATGGCTGGCGTACTTCCAGGTGTAGACGTTACCGCCGTCCACCATGACCTCCAGCGTATTGCCCTCCTTGGTCTCGGCAGAGGAGATGTACTCCAGAGCCTTCACGATGAAGGTGCGAGCATCCTCACGGTTGTACGGCTCATCCTCATCAAAGTCGGAGTTGAGTGCCGTACCCAGAGAGCCGACCGAAATGCCGGTCAGATTAGCCATCTTGAGATACCGGGACATGAACTCCTCATAGAAGTGGCTCATATAGGCCGGGGAGATGGCCATCTGGTAATAGCTGACGTACTTCTGCTGGGTGGGGCTGTACTCCTTGCGGCTGGCATAGCGGTCGTCGATGGTACGAACCACGTGCTTCCGCATGGACAGACCGTCAAACCAGCCGGTGCTCATGACATACGCGAAGTTGAAGTCCGGGAACAGACTCAGACCATCCTTCTCGGCGGCGTAGTCGAACAGCTCCTGCATGGTCATGTCGTCGGCATCGGTGTCGGATTTCTGCACCGACTTCTCCCACTTGAGTTTGTACGGCATCTTTCCGTACATACCGCCATTGGCATAGCCGGTCAATTTGAAGTTGACATTGGTAATGTTCTGTTCTGCCAATTCCTCGTAGATGGTCTTAACATCCGCCGCTGAGGTCAGTGCACGCTTGACCGATACGGGAATGGAGGCGATCTTCTCGGTGGTGTACTCGGTGCCGAAGGACTCGATGTACAGCGGAATGTCACCGTCGGTCTGATCCGATGTCAACTGCTGGAGCTGACCCTTGGCCTCCAGGTAGTCACGATAAGCGAAGGCCATGCCCAACCAGGAGGCTGCGTACTGACCGTCGTCGTTGATACCCGAGTTGCCGCTGGTGCTG
>CAZWCZ010000154.1:0-1301 GCA_964632165.1 uncultured Lachnospiraceae bacterium
TAAGCGCAAAGTAAAATGAGTAGCAGACAAGGTATGAAGTATCTCCAATCTGCCTGACAGAAGATTTCCAGAATCACCATGGCAAATCCGAAGCTGACTCCTACAAAACGAAGTCGGATTTCTTTTTGCAATGGTGCCGGGATTTTTGCAAACTCTGTTTTCATATGGAACCCTTTCTTACAGGAGAACAATGCGCTTCTTTTTGAGTAGCCGCAAAACTGCATTTACGATTTCATCTCTGGAATCGGCATGTTCCATTTGTGATTCCAGAATGTTATCTCCAATGGTCTCTCTGGTGTAGATGGTCTCCACCAGATTCTGCGTGTTCTCATTGCCGAGTAAGGTGGGGGTTGGGAGAATATGATGCTCGTTCAGATAGATCAGCTCCGCAATGGTCAGGCGCAGCCCTGCTTCCCGGAGCCATCTGAGTACAGTTTTCTCCAAAGCGGATAGCCCCAGATACGGGTAGCGGCAGGTAGCGGGAACCAGCGTGCAATTAGTAAGGGCATGGTATTCTCCTGCATCACAATCCTCTGCTTTGACGGCCAGACACATACGGCACAGGTGTTCCAGATTTCGAATTTCGGACGTACTTGTGGCATTGTAAAAGCCGAACCGTCCGCTGAGCCAGACTGCGGCCAGCTTCCCGGTGAGTGCAAACTTGTGGTTGCCTTTGCAGACTTCAAAGATATGCTCCGTTCCCTTGGTCATAACAGCTCCGGTAGAAATGTATTTCATAATCAGCACCTCGTTTTCATGATTTACTAGATTACACGGCGCATCTCTCCAAATTGCAACACTCAAAGAAAATATAGCATGGCAACACAGAGGCCAATAATGAAAATGAAACCGATGCAGAGCAAAGTGATTTTCTGAATCAGCTCTTTGTCCATGCCTTCCTGCGCACGATCCTGATCCGGGGGCAGGACATCGTTGTAATAACCGTCATAGCCATCATCCACCGGTTCGCCAACAATTTCCGGGATGGGCTTTGCCTCCTTCTTACGTTCTTTCTTGGCAGGCTTGGATTTTGTTTTGGATTTCTTATTTTTCTTAGCCGGAGCGATTTCTTTGCCGGTAGCAGTAGAAAGCTGCTTTCCGCATTTATCGCAGAAAGCAGCCTCGTCTAAAACCTCAGCACCGCAGTAGGAACAGTATCTCATTGCTTTTTCTCCTTCATCTTCATAATAACAAAACTGGAGCCTCTTTCGAAGCTCCAGTTTTTCACGATAGAATTATAGCATTTTCCGGTTTCCTTGTCATCGGCAAGAACCTGCCAATTTATTTGCGGTGGTTTGCCA
>CAZWCZ010000155.1:0-1293 GCA_964632165.1 uncultured Lachnospiraceae bacterium
GACAGCTCCACGGCGCGGCGGGTGTTGTTGCTCCCGCTCCCGGCTATGATCGGCACCCGCCTCCCGCTGTCCGCACGGTAGCGGCGGCTCTCGGCCACGGCGATGGAGAACAGCTCTCGCTTTTCCTCATCGGTCAGGGTGGGGGACTCCCCGGTCGTGCCGCAGATGACCAGAGCATCCACTCCCGCTGCCAGCTGGCGTTGCACCAGCCGTTTGAAGCTGTCGTAGTCGATATCGGGCGGGGTGTAGGGTCGGTCGTCTTGGCGCGGGAGCATGGGGGTGATCAGCGCGGTGGCACAGCCGGTGAACAGTGGCTTTTGATTCGGATGCATGGGATCGGCTCCTTTCTTGGCATATGGAACGGTATGTACATGGAAGTTTTATCCGAAAAATCTCTCAAACCCCTTGCATTTCGCTCTCGTATCGGCTATAATAATCATGTAGGCTACTGCTACATCCTATGCCGACTGCCGCCCATCCGTGCGGTACATGAATATATACGAGAAAGCAAGAGACAGATATGGAACAGAACAATACCATCATCCTGAACCAACGCCCGAGCACCGAGCTCAAGACCTCCGACTTCTTCTATGAGCTCCCGCAGGAGCTGATCGCCCAGCACCCCGCCGACCGCCGGGACGGCTCCCGCCTCATGGTCATCCATCGGGACAGCGGCGAGCTGGAGCACAAGCATTTTTATGATATCGTGGACTACATAGACCCGGAAGATGTCTTGGTCATTAACGATTCCAAGGTCATTCCCGCACGGCTGTACGGTCATGTCGAGGGTCGCCCCGAGGCGGGGCTGGAGCTGTTGCTCCTGCGCCAGCACGAGTTGGACACATGGGAGTGCTTGGTCAAGCCGGGCAAGCGGGCGCGAGTCGGTTCCCGCTCGGTGTTCGGGGACGGCATCCTAACGGGGGAGGTCGTGGACATTCTGGAGGAGGGCAACCGCCTCATCCGCTTCGGCTACGACCGAGACAAGTACGAGAACATCTACAACGTCCTCCATGAGATCGGGCTGATGCCCCTGCCCCCCTACATCACCGAGCAACTACAGGACAACGACCGCTACCAGACCGTCTATGCCCGCACCGAGGGCTCGGCCGCTGCTCCCACCGCAGGCCTGCACTTCACGAATGAGTTGTTGGACGCTCTGCGCCAAAAGGGGGTCGCTATCGCGTCGGTCATGCTCCATGTGGGGCTGGGCACCTTCCGTCCGGTCAAGGAGACCGAGATCACCGACCATGTCATGCACACCGAGTTCTTCTCGGTGCCGCGTGAGTCTGCCGA
>CAZWCZ010000156.1:0-1286 GCA_964632165.1 uncultured Lachnospiraceae bacterium
CAGAAAGGTTTAATGCATTAAACTTCATTATCGTGAAAGGATGAATCTTATGAAACGGAAAATGATTGTTGCTGCTGCCCTGGCTGTGCTGATGCTGGCCGGATGTGCTGCCCGGGAGGTTGCTCCCGAAGTGGTAACCACAGCCCCGGTGGTGCCCGAGACCCAGTCCCCCACGGTTCCCGCTGCCCCCGAAACCACGGCCCCGGCAGAAACGGAACCCTTTGTCCTGTCCGTGACCCCTGTGATCACCACTACCCAAACCTCCGTTACCGTCACCACCGCCGATGAATTCCTGGCGGCCATTGCTCCGGATACGGAAATTGTCGTTGCCGCTGAGCTTATCGATTGGAGCACCGCCACCGGCTATGGTGAGGCCTCCGGGGAATACTGGTATTGGACAGATCCCTTTGACGGCCCGGAACTGACCATTCAGAGCGTCACCAACCTGACCATTCGTGGTGCAGGGGAAGACCGGACGGCCAACACCATCTCTGCCGTTCCCCGGTATGCCTATGTGCTGAATTTCGAAAACTGCGCCAACATCTATCTGGAAGGCCTGACCATCGGCCACACCAAGGAGCCGGGAGCGTGCCGGGGCGGCGTGGTCTCCTTCTGGAACAGCCAGGATATCCTGATTGAAAACTGCGGCCTTTACGGCTGCGGCACCTGGGGCGTGGAAGCCAACAGCAGTAAAAACATCCAAATCGTCAGCAATGAGATCTACGAGTGCAGCATTGGCGGCGTGACCCTGGCCAACTGCGACGACGTGAACATCGACGGCAACACCTTCCGGGACTTGCCTAAGGAAATTTCCATCTACGGCTGTGGCAACGTCACCCAGGACGGGCAGGCCGTTCAGGATTACAGCCCCCGGGGATAAGGAGGATATTATGGAGACCCCTACCATTTTTGAAAGCGAATACCGGTTTTGTCTGCTATTGTGGGAGCATGAGCCGGTGAACTCCACCAAGCTGGTGGCCCTGTGCAAAGAGCAGCTGGGTTGGTCGAAAGCCACTACCTACACCGTCATCCGCCGCCTGGCAGAGCGAGGGGTTGTGAAGAATGAGAACGCCATCGTCACCGCCCTGATCTCCAAGGAAGAGGCCCAGCGCTCCCGGCTGGAGGAAATGGTGCAGGAGACCTTCGAAGGCTCCATGCCCGCCTTCATTGCCGCCTTCTCCAAAAGCAAGCTGACAAAAGCAGAAGTGGAGCAGCTCCAAGCCCTCATCGACGGTTTTCAGGAGACGTAAAAGGCTGTACGCTAACACACGTCATTGCGAGCCAGT
>CAZWCZ010000157.1:0-1284 GCA_964632165.1 uncultured Lachnospiraceae bacterium
CCGAGATAGGCGGAGAATTCGGCCGCATCATGGCATGGGCCGACAAATATCGCAGGCTCAAAGTGCGCACCAACGCCGACACCGAAAGAGACGCTCGCAAAGCTTATGAGCTCGGCGCCGAAGGCATCGGACTTTGCCGCACAGAGCATATGTTCTTTGACAAGATCGCCGAAATACGCGAGATGATATGCGCCGACACGGTCGAAGCCCGTGAGGCCGCGCTCGAAAAGATACTGCCTTTGCAGCAGCATGACTTTGAGGCTCTTTATGAGGCAATGCAGGGCAACCCAATTACCATCAGATTCCTCGATCCCCCCCTGCACGAATTTGTTCCCACCGAGGCCGAAGATATCGAAAAACTCGCAAAGACAACCGGCAAGACCGTTGAGGCTATAAACGCCATCATAGCTTCACTGCACGAGTTTAACCCGATGATGGGCCACAGAGGCTGCCGTCTGGCCGTAACTTATCCCGAGATCGCCGCAATGCAGACAAAGGCTGTTATACGCGCCGCTCTCAATATTCAAAACGCTCATCCCGACTGGCACATAGTGCCCGAAATAATGATACCGCTGGTGGGCGAAGTCAAAGAATTGGCGTTTGTCAAAAAGACCGTCGTCACCACCGCGGACGCAGAACTTGCCGCGGCAGGCAGCGATATGCATTATAAAGTCGGCACGATGATAGAGATCCCCCGTGCGGCACTCACAGCCGACGATGTGGCAAAAGAAGCGGAATTCTTCTCGTTCGGCACAAACGACCTTACGCAAATGACATTCGGTTTCAGCCGCGACGACGCAGGCAAGTTCCTGCCTTCTTACTATGCTCACAAGATCTATGAGAACGACCCTTTTGCAAAACTCGATCAGACCGGTGTCGGCAAACTTATGAAGATGGCTACCGAGCTCGGACGTTCTACCCGCGGCGACCTCAAAGTCGGTATATGCGGCGAACACGGCGGTGACCCCTCGTCTGTCGAATTCTGCAACAGCATAGGGCTTGACTATGTATCCTGCTCGCCTTTCCGCGTGCCTATCGCAAGGCTTTCTGCCGCACAGGCCGCTATTAACGAAAAGCGCTAATCAAAATTTAGCGAAATACACCATAACTTAAAAGGTTTCGCCCACATTATCGAAAGATAGTGTGGGCGTTTTCTTTTGGCTCTAATTCTTATATTTTATAGGGGTTAAGAGCCTTTTTTATTTTCAGTCTATTCGTTTTGAATGGACTTTTTTATTTTTTTCAAAAAAATTCTGAAATCGTGCATATTTTTGCCCTTCTCAC
>CAZWCZ010000158.1:0-1283 GCA_964632165.1 uncultured Lachnospiraceae bacterium
GCAAACTATCCACAGTTCAATCTGACCTATGGAGAAGTCATTCAAAATATGGCAAATGCCTTAAAAATGACCCTCTATGGCACGCTGGGAAGCGGCTCCTCCGTTCCTTTGACAGATGCGGAGCTGATTGCCTTCGTGAACAGTCTCGACTGCAATGCCACCCGAAAGCACATCCTGACAACCGCCCTGTCTCTTGTGGGAAAAGTCCCTTACTTCTGGGGTGGCAAGAGTGAAGCCGGTTGGAATGACGAGTGGAACACCCCCAAACTGGTAACGGCTGCCGGTTCCAGCTCTACCGGAACGATTCGCCCCTATGGTCTGGACTGCTCCGGTTTTACGGACTGGGTCTATAAAACCGCTCTGGGTGTCAGCATTCAGGCTGGTTCCTGGGCACAGTATACCAATTCTACGCCAATCACCGCATCGGAATTGCTGCCCGGAGATCTGGGCTTCCTGCTCAATGCCAGTGGGACTACTGACCATGTTCTTATTTTTGCCGGGTACGATGATGCGGGGAATCGGAAATGGGTTCACTCAGAAAGCGGCATCGGTGTCCATATGAGTACCCCCAGATATGATGGTGAATTGGTATTCCGCCGCCCCAATGGTGTGGATTTTGACCAGGATGTGGGAAGCTCCGCCTATGGGGAGCCTCTCTATGAACTGGAGGTGGATGTGACCCATTACTGTGCCTGCACCAAGTGCTGTGGCCCCAATGCCCAGGGCCTTACCGCCAGCGGAAAGCGTGTTGCTACCGGTATGGTAGCCATGTCCAGCTACTATCCCTTTGGAACGCAAATCATGATAAATGGTGTTATGTATACCGTAGAAGATCGTGGTGGCAGTGGCATCGAGAACAGCCGGAATCGGGTGGACATCTATGTTCCTGACCATAATGAAGCCCTGCGGCTGGGGCGTTTCAAAACAACCGCATATATTTATCGAATTGGCAGGTGACCCTATGGAAGAAAAGGAATACAGCAACGTATACGCTATCCCTGCAAACTATACAGATTCCGGTAAACTTTTTGGCGGCATGGTGGAAACCCGGAATGCCATTGAGGCATTGCTTCTGGTGGTGATGGTAGGCTACCCGGAGCTGAAATGGATCCCTATGTCCACCACCATCCGCATTGTGGTCATGACTGTGACGCTGATCCCACTGGCGGTGGTTTCAGTCATGGGGATTGACGGTGACTCCCTGTTCCAGTACCTGGGACATATTCTTGTGTTCTGGAAAAATCGGCGGAGATTACATTTTAGGAGGATTGGATACCAGTATG
>CAZWCZ010000159.1:0-1265 GCA_964632165.1 uncultured Lachnospiraceae bacterium
CCCAATCTCTTTTGCTTCTGACAAGCATTCATAAAACCGGAGACAAGGAAATATTTAGCACAGAGATTTTTGAACCGGTCTAATTTAATTTTTACCAATTGAGGTTACAATATCCGCGGTCATTTTGGTTGTTACAGGTACCATTTTCATCATAGTCGTCCATGCCACATGTAATATCTATGTCGGCATAACATGTAGAGTCGGAAGAACCGTCGTCGCAATTATTGATTGATGAACCCAAGTAAGAGCAATAAGTTACATCGGCATTCCAATTGTCAATAGAGATGTCACATGTTGACGGACTCCACCTGGTACCTGCAGGTTCGCATTCGATGACGACCTGATTCTCGGTTCGATTTGTATCGTTGGTGCCATAAAAGCTAATATTCAGTTGTCCGCTCCAAGTTCTGGAAGAGGCGTAGGTAACTTTAATGTTGGTATTGCCAAAGAAAGCAGCGTTCCACCTTTGAGCGGAATTCTGCGGACTGTATGTAATAGAATCAAGATCCAAATCCGTACGAAATGTTGCGTAATTTGTAATCGAAGCACTTCTCAAGTCAAGTTTCGCGCGGCCGGTCATCTCGCTCTCGCAGGCCGGAAAACGCTTTCCCGCATCCCAAACGGTCATTTGCGTAAAAGTAAGCGAACTGCTATATCCTGTCGCCTGTGTTACCGTACCGAAAACGCAAATGTCTTTGCTGATTGTGCCAGAAATCGTACTGTTATGATTATATCTGTAACAATCAAAGGCGTTGAGCAGCTCCGAACAGGTCATAGCGCGTTTTTCGACGCAGACATTTTTATCTTCTTCGCAATACTTGGTACATTTTTCCGTATTGCTGACGCTCACCGACTTACAGTTGCTCCCCGAACAAAAATAGGCATCGCCGAACGGACATTTGAGCTTCTTCAGCGTGCCGCAGTCGGCCGCCGAATAGGTAAAACCGAGCGAATCACATGTCGGAAGTTGTCCGCACGGAACCGCAGCAACGCTTGCCGGAAGCAGAACAGCCGTTCCTACGGCTAAAATATGTTTATAATTTACCATAGTTTTTCTCCTCTGTATGAGCGTTACAATCCCATGTTTGCGGCATTCCAATAGCTCAGCGGGCCGTAATTTATGCCGTCAATATAGTGGCATTCTTCAAAATTTACCCAGTTTACCGCGCATCCGTTAGAAACGTATTGTCCGGGACAGACTTTTCCGGAGGTGTCACAGACGTAACCGCTCGGACAGCTGCCGGCCGTGCCGGTGCAACAGGTGT
>CAZWCZ010000160.1:0-1263 GCA_964632165.1 uncultured Lachnospiraceae bacterium
AAGCGGACGTCCCAGACGTCCGCTTTTGTGTCAGAAGATCATAAAAAAGAGCGCTGCAACCGCCACGGCGGCAATGCCGATGATCGGCAACAGGCAACCGCAGCAGCCGGATCTGCGGGGTGGGGGTCTGTGTCCCCATCCGCCCATCATCGGGCGATGTCCCCATCCGGGACGTGGGCCTCCTGGGCCTCTTCCCGGACCTCCGGGACCTCTTCCCGGGCCACCGGGACCTCCGAAACCGCCAGGGCCACCGGGCCCTCTTCCCGGGCCTGCGAAACCACCGCCGGGACCTCCCGGACCTCCTCCATGACGACCACCTGGACCAGGCATACAAACGCCTCCTTCTAAAAATTTCTTACCTTTATCAAATCACGAAATTGTGAATACCCCATGAACATTTTTAAAAAATACATCTTTGGAGCCACAGCAGCACTGCCAAATGCAGCGGATAGAACAAATAGAATCCCCACTGGAGCCATCGGCTGTCGCTGCTTTTTCTGCCCCGATACCCGCCGATCGGGATCAATGCCAGCAGCGCAAACATTTCGATCGGCACACCGATCCGCCCCCACCGGAGCAGATAGGAATTCATGCAACAGCAGATCCCGGCCAGTCCAAACGCCTGCAGCAGGCGCTTGTGGGGCGCTTCCCGGGTCCACAGGAACAAAGCGATCATCGCAACCCCCGCACCGCCGTAGTCACTGCCCAGTATTTCTCCCGCCGCCAGAAACGGCAGTAGCATCATCCCCCGGCACAGCGTTTTTTCCATCCGGGCCGCCGTCACGCCATACAAAAACCCCAGCAAAAGCGTCACCATCACGCTGCAATGTGCCCACGTCATCTCGTGAAACAGCAGCAAATCAAAGGGGATTTCCGCCAAAACAGCGCCAATCAGCAGCCGCAGCCCATATTTTCCCGGATTTTTGGTGTAAAAAACCCCTTCTGCCAGCAAAAAGCAGTAAGTTGGGAAAGCGATCCGTCCCACGATCCGCAGCCCCTCCGCCGGGACCAGCGTCGCCCCGATGTGATCCAGCAGCATCGCCACACAGGCAATCCCCTTCAGCCCTTCCTGGCTGATTCCTCTTTTCTGCATCACACCACATCCTTTGCCCCCATTATATCCCAATCATTTTCCACTTTCAACACCCATAATCGCAACTTTGGGATTGCTTTTTTCAAAAAACCGTGTATAATACTACATGTCCCCTTCCGGGCTTAGCGAAGTTTGGTATCGCGCTTGATTTGGGAGCTGGAACACCAAAT
>CAZWCZ010000161.1:0-1256 GCA_964632165.1 uncultured Lachnospiraceae bacterium
GGTCTGCCTTACAAATTCACCCTCGGTCCGGGCATGGATATGTCTGCAAAGGGGTATATTCGTGCATCCCTCAGAGCGTTGGATGAGACGAAAAGCACGGAAGAAAATCCCCGTCAGTCTATGGCACAGGAGCAAAAACTTCACGCAGGAGAAATCGTCCCATTAGACATTCTCATCTGGCCAATGGGACTGAAATTCAAGAAGGGTGATATTCTCCGTGTGACCGTTTCTCCCTACAAGACCAAGAAGATGTGGACGGGACCGTTCAAACTGAAAATGGCAAAAATCAACTTGCCGAAAGAGGGCTTTACCTATATGCCGGACGAAAAGCCGGAAATGTACACCATCGGCGGTGAGGAAATGTTTGCCGGCTCTAAGGTAGATACCGCCGAAATGCCGAAAGATCATAACAAGGGAAGACATCGTATTTATACCGGCGGCAAGTATGACAGCTACCTCTATTTGCCGGTGATCCCGGAGAAAGAATAAGGGGGCGGCGTATATGTGGTATTGGTTTGTGAAAACAGGTTGGCTGTATGGAATGCTCATCATGGGTATCATTCTGGCAGTACAGCTCATCGTAAAATGGAAAGATTGGAGCATTCTCAGAAAGTTTGGGGCGTTCACCGTGATTGTCCTTGTGTTCCATGTGTGGGAAGAATGGGTCATGCCTGGTGGATTTCATTATTTCTACAACATATCCTCCGAGGCAATACTCCGTGACCGTTATCCCATGAACGAACTGACGGATATGATCACCAACTTCGGCGGCGCGCTCCTTTGGTTCATCTTGGTGCAGACAAACAAGTATGAGCGAAAAATGAGCTTTGCCGTGATGCTGTTCAGCTTTGCGGAGGTGGTCATCCATCTGCTGGGAGCAACATCTTCCCGTGCCTTGCTTTTGGAAAGCGGAGTCTATTCACCGTTCTACACGCCGGGACTGCTGACTGCACTTGTATGTTGGTTGCCTTTGGGGATTGCCTATATCGTGTATTTTGTGAAAACTCATATCAAAGCGTGGGATGTGATCGGTGGCGTGGCGATTTTGGCAGTATTAAGTGTTTTGCTCATCACCCTGCCGGAGAGCCTTCTCAAAAGTGAAGATACTCCCTATGTGTACGACAATGCCGGTTGGTATGAGCAGTTTATCGACGAAAACGGGGCGATCATTGACCATACAAAGGAGTAATGCGGCGCGAACGAAAAAATAATGACATCTTTGAAACAAAATCCGTGCTTTTCTCAAAATGCGACAC
>CAZWCZ010000162.1:0-1237 GCA_964632165.1 uncultured Lachnospiraceae bacterium
AGTCGGCGTATGACGGAATAGTAGATTCCGTTAAGGCATCTGTGCCGAATATAAGCGAGCAAAGTCTTGTGAATCTTGCGCCGAGATTGCGTATGTCCGCGCTTTACTGCATTTCGCAGTCCAATAACGGACGCGTTATCAATACTTGTAATTTGTCCGAAGATTGGATAGGGTACAGTACACGTTACGGTGACGCTGCCGGAGACGTTTCTCCGCTTGCGCTGCTTACCGTTGATGAAGTAAAGGCTGTCGGTCGTGTTCTCGGACTGCCGTCTTCGCTTGTCGATAAGGCGCCGTCGGACGGCCTCACCGGCAAAACTGACGAGGATAACATAGGCTTTACCTATGCAACGCTCGATCGCTATATAAGAACGGGTATTTGCGATGACGCAGAACTTAAGGCAAAAATAGACCGCCGACATTACGCAAATAAATTTAAGCTTGAGCTGATGGAACATTATGATCCCACGCTCCCCGTGCTTGCAAATGATTAATATTTAAGGAGAATATTTATGGATATCAAAACAGCACTTGAAACATATAAAAAAGTTAAGAAAACGCTTGCTGCTTATGGTTTTGCAATGACCGCAGTGCAGTATGATGCGGAAACAGTAGCCCCCGTCGGTGGCGAAAAAGAACGCAATGAGGCTATGGAGATACTTTCAAACATAACCTATGAGCTTGAAACTTCGCCTGAAATGACGGAAGCAACGGAATATCTTGTCTCTCATAAGGATGAGCTTGACGAAAAAATGCGCCGTGAGATAACGGAATACCAAAAGCAGAACGAATACATGAAAAGTATACCGCAGGACGAATATGTTGCGTTTTCCGTGCTCGTTAACGAAGCTAATCCCGCTTGGAAGCGCGCAAAGACAGAAAACAATTATGCGCTGTTCGCGCCGTACCTGCAAAAAATATTCGATACGCAAAAGAAATTCGCGCTTTACTATAAGCCGGAAAATGACCCCTACGACACACTGCTCGATACATACGAAAGAGGACTCACACAGGAAAAGTGCGATGAATTTTTCGGTAAGCTCCGCGACGCGATAGTCCCGCTTGTTCATAAGATCTCGGAAAAAAAGCAGATCGAAAATTCCTTTACGTTCCGCGAATATCCCAAACATCTTCAGGAGAAATTCTCGGATTTCCTTATGGAAAAGATGGCAATCGACCGTAAATATTGCTCGATCGGAGAAACCGAGCATCCTTTTTCTCTGAATTTCAATAAGCA
>CAZWCZ010000163.1:0-1236 GCA_964632165.1 uncultured Lachnospiraceae bacterium
TATTCGTGGCGGCGGCGACCATCCTCAAGACCTCCACGACCTTCGGCTTCGGCACTCTCTTGATCGCCCATGTGACCTTCGACTTGCCTTATGTCATCCTTTCGGTCATGCCGCGCTTCAAGACACTGGACAAGTCGCTGTCCGAGGCGGCACAGGATCTCGGCTGTACCCCCTCGCGGGCGTTCTTCTTGGTGGAATTGCCCGAGATCTTGCCCGGCATCGTGTCGGGTCTCATGATGTCCTTTACTCTGTCGTTGGATGACTTCGTGATCTCCCACTTCGTCAGCTCCCCCGACTTCCAGACCCTGCCGCTCTATGTCTACAACCAAACCGCGCACGATGTCAAGTTCAGTATGTACGCGCTCTGCGCCTTGATCGTGGTCATCATCCTGGCAGTCCTGCTGGTGGTGAACTTCGCCGGCTCCTTCAAGTCGGCGCGCAAACGCAAACAGGGAGGTGTCCGCGCATGAAAAACAGAAATATGTCGTTCCTGCGTCGCCTGATCTCTGTCGGCTTGGCTATGGTCTGCTTGATCGGATGCGCCCTGCCGCTTCTGTCCTCCTGCGGGGAGACCGGTGGCAAGACCACGACCCTCTACGTCTACAACTGGGGCGAATATATGTCGGACGGCTCGGAGGGCACGCTGGATGCCAACGAGGCCTTTGAAACATGGTACTACGAGACCTACGGTGAGCGGGTCAAAGTCAATTACTCCACCTTTTCCAGCAACGAGGATATGTACGCCAAGCTGTCCTCCGGGTCAGTGGCTTACGACATCGTTATCCCATCGGATTACATGATCCAGCGCATGATCGACGAGGATATGCTCCTGCCGCTGGATTATACCAATATCCCGAATGTTGCGAACCTTCACGAGGATTTCTACGGCGAGAACGCCAAGTACGACTACTACGATAAGGGCGGTGTCTACTCGGTGCCCTATATGTACGGCATGGTGGGCGTGATCTACAATACCACGATGGTGTCGGAGGACGACCCCAACCTGTTGGCGCAGAGCTGGAACCTCCTCTGGGACGAGCGCAACGCGGGCAATATCCTGCAGTTCAACAACTCCCGCGATGCTTTCGGTTCGGCGCAGTACCTGTTGGGGCTGGATGTCAACTCGGACGACGAGGCCGAGTGGCGGCAGGCATTGGAGAAGCTTAAGGAACAGAAGGATGTCGTGCAGGGCTATGTCATGGACGAGATATACAACAAGATGGAGAACGGCTCGGC
>CAZWCZ010000164.1:0-1227 GCA_964632165.1 uncultured Lachnospiraceae bacterium
GAAAAATTCGATGTACATCCGGTACATCTTGAGTTTTTCGCAATCGCAGACGAAATAATCTGTACCGAATATGCACCACCTCATTAAATCAGCATTTTCTTAAAGGATTCATAAGCGGCTCTTTCCGTGCCCTGCTCCGGCAGGGCATTTTTCATGCGCTGCATTTAACGATGTATGTTGGACGAAGCCTATAGCCACCGGGAAAACACCCCGACTTCTGTTTCATTTCAAAAAAATCCAAAAAGGGGTTGCATTTTTAGAAAAATGATGGTATAATGACTTTGCCAAACCAATTTCATACTGCACAAACACTCGTTTCCCAAAGGAGATGTATGCTCCTTTAGGCTTTTTTCGCATTCCTGCTCTGGTCACACGAACATACTGAATTTGAAAAAAATGCAAGTTCCGTTTCTGTTCGTGTGAGGAAACTCGTTTGTGCAGATTGGTTTGGCGACTATCGGAGTCTGCATTTTTTGTGCGGTTACTTCGGTAGCCGCACTTTTTATTTATTCAGGAGGTCTCTGATGAGCAACTACAGTTTGGCACCCAACGAGGGCATTATTCTTCAATGCGACGGAGTCAATCACGATCACAAATGCTCTGAACTGGTTCTAACCAATCAAAATTTGATTTGTGTGGAAACCAACAGCGGTCTGTTCAAAAAGACCACCTACAATGTGATCAAGTTTCCCATTCGTCAAATCAAAGTCGTAAACGGTCAAGTCCAAGCATTTGCCTCGAAAGACGGAAATTTGCAGATTTTCTTTTTCAACGGGGAGGAAATATTTCTTCTTCCGAATCAAAAACCGCTCAAGGGCTTTTTGCAAGGAAAGAGCACCGCAGATGAATGGGTCGAGCAAATCAACCTCGTTCTGACAGGAAATCCGGTTTCCGATAGCTCCGATGACTCGCTACTGGGAGGGATAAAAAAGACTTTAGGGTCAGTAGGTATAAATTTTAAAGCTAAATCACCCGACAAATTAACCGCTAAATGTATCGGATGCATGGCTCCCATATCCGGTTTGCGAGGGCAAACAGTACGTTGCAAATACTGCGATACAAACCAAACTTTATAAAGGAGAGAGCGAAAAATGGGAATATTAAAAGCATTTTCCGACGCAGTCAGCAGCACTTTAGCTGACCAGTGGAAGGATCTAATTACGGCAGATCATTTTGATGAACACACCGTTGTCGTTCCCGGACATCAAAAAGCAAATGACAATGGGC
>CAZWCZ010000165.1:0-1226 GCA_964632165.1 uncultured Lachnospiraceae bacterium
AATCTGTACGCCGCCATGAGTTCGCCGCTCTGTCGCCGCTTCGGCATCAACCAGACCTGCCTCGACATCCTGCTGTTTTGCGCCAACAACCCCGACCACAACACCGCGCGAGACCTCTGTGCCCTGCGGGGCATCAAGAGCGGTCTGGCATCGGTGGGTGTGGAGACCCTCATCCGCGAGGGTCTGCTGACGCGGCAGGATGACCCCGCCGACCGCCGCATCCGACGGCTGACCCCCACCGAGAAAGCCGTTCCCATCATTGACGCGGGGCGGCAGATGCAGGCAGACTTCGGTGCTCTGCTCACCGAAGGTATCCGCGAGGAGGATCGGGAGGCTTTCAACCGCATGACAGAAATAATGGAAAAAAATATCGCCCGCGCAGGGCGCGAGGAAAGCGAGGAAACGGTATGACACTTGCCGGAACTATACTTGTTTGCATACTGGCCGGTCTGGGCGCGGGGGTCGGCACCGGCTTTGCGGGCATGAGTGCCGCCGCTGTTATCAGCCCCATGCTGGTCACCTTTTTGGACATGGATCCGTACTTAGCCGTCGGCATTGCCTTGGCCAGCGACGTTCTGGCCAGCGCGGCCTCGGCCGTGACCTACGGGCGCAACAAGAATCTGGACATCCGCAACGGTCTGATCATGATGATCTCGGTGCTGGCCTTTACCACCGTGGGCAGTGCGGTCGCCAGCTTGCTGCCCAAGACTGCTATGGGTAATTTCTCGGTCTTCATGACGCTCTTGTTGGGAATCAAATTTATTGTCAAGCCGGTGATGGCTCCCAAGGCACGGCTATCCACTGCCACCAAACAGCAAAAGGCCATCCGTTCCATCATCTGCGGTGCACTGGTCGGCTTTATCTGCGGCTTTGTGGGCGCGGGCGGCGGCATGATGATGCTGTTGGTGCTGACATCGGTACTGGGGTACGAGTTGAAGACCGCCGTCGGAACCAGCGTGTTCATCATGAGCGCGACCGCCCTGACCGGTGCGGTCAGTCACTTCGCCATCGGCGGCGCACCGGACTGGACGGTGTTGATCCTGTGTGTGGTCAGCACGCTGATCTTCGCGCAGGTGTCGGCACTGATCGCCAACCGTGTCTCCCCCAAGTTGCTCAACCGCATCACGGGCGGGATATTGGTCGTGCTGGGGGTGGTGATTTTGACGGTCAACTATATAAAATAAGGATGGGCACGAGAGTGTCCTTTCCGAGGATCGTAAACTGTT
>CAZWCZ010000166.1:0-1213 GCA_964632165.1 uncultured Lachnospiraceae bacterium
CCCTCCATAAAATAATCGCAGAGAGAGGGAACGAGGGATTTTTGAAGCTTGAAAACGCAACGCTTGCCGAGCTGCGAGTCCATAACGCCGTTATCGCAACGGGCGGAAGTGCGGTTTTCGGTCGTGAGGCAATGAATAATCTTAAGAAAAACGGCACCGTCGTCTACCTCAGAATGCCCTGCGAGGAGCTTGAAAAGCGCCTCGGAAGCCTCCGCCGCCGAGGAGTCGTGATGGAGGAGGGGCAAACGCTACAGGACGTTTTCGAGATCCGTGCACCGCTGTATGAAAAATACGCCGATTTTACCGTCGACGTAACGAATGATAGCGATATTCAAAGCACCGCAGAGAAAATAATCTCGATTTTGACGCCGTAAACCCGTGCGAAAAATAACATATTAAGTCATTTTGCACAAATTAGCAGGACTTGATTTATACTTTTTGTACAAGGGGGAGAAATCGCCGAAAAGCCTTTGACAAACCCGAGAAAAAAGTATATAATATACCCGAAAATCTTGAAAAGGAGAATGAAAATGAATAAGGTAATTTGCAAGGTTACTTACGATACGGAAAAGGATCAGCTTGTAAAGAAGATCACCGTCGGAAGCTACGGCGATCCCGCAGGCTATGAAGAGATCCTCTTCGTAACGGAAAAGGGCAATTATTATCTCTATGCAAACGGCGGCGAGAGCTCGATCCACCCTGCCGAGAGCATTAAGAGAATGAGCAAGGCAAACGCAGAGACTTGGCTCGAAGCAAACGCATAATCCGAATAAACGGGGCGAGCCCCGTTTGCGCACCAATGGCGGAATTGGCAGACGCGCCGGACTTAGGATCCGGTGTTGCAAAACGTGAAGGTTCAAGTCCTTTTTGGTGCACCAAATTCAAAAGCCCGAGCCTTGCGCTCGGGCTTTTGAATTTCATACATATCATACGCTTGAACCTTGCATTTGCCTCGCAAATGCTCTGTTTGCGAGCAGAGCATTTAAGGTAATAACTAACCTCTGCGCAAACAGGGGTTCCCGAAGTTCTTTTTGGTGCACCAAAAATCCCCTTGCGGCTTTTGCCGCAAGGGGATTTTCTTGTATTATTATTATATGCTTGAACCTTGCATTTGCTCCGCAAATGCTCTGTTTGCGAGCGTGGCGACGGGCGCACTTTCATTATTTATTATAATATTCTTCAAAAAGGTCGTTGGGCGTGCATTGCAAAATGT
>CAZWCZ010000167.1:0-1204 GCA_964632165.1 uncultured Lachnospiraceae bacterium
ACGGCATAGCCGAATGGAAAGATCTTAACCTCGGCTATTACCTGTTGACAGAGAACGCGGCTGACGGCTGGGAAGCGCATAATCCGGAGGCGTGGGAGATAACGGGGGGCAACCTCCGCAAGCTACACCACCGTAGACGAAGCTACGGGCTTAGGCCCGGGCGATACGGCGGCTACGGTTAACGCCGTTAACCGAAAGACGATAGCCGATGTTGTCATAATGAAGTCCGACACGGCAGGCAACCGCGTAAGCGGCATAAGCTTTAGCGTTTACCCCGTTGCGGAGGACGGAACGCTGTCCGAAGCGCTTACGGGCACAACAAACGCCGGCGGTGTGCTCTACTTCGATTCGTTGCCGTTGGGAACGTATTTCATAACGGAAACGGCGCAAAACGGCTGGCAACCGCACAAGCCGGAGGAATGGGAAGTGTCGGCGGAAACGGCGATATATACCACGGTGGACGGAGTTGCGGGCTGGCTTATCCGCATCGACAAGAACGGCGCGTTGATACAGGCCGTTAACGAGCGGATAACAGGCAGCCTTGTCGTAACCAAAACCGCCGAGGACGGGTATGTGCAGGGCGTTACATTCACCGTTACGGGCGGCGGCAAAACGTGGACGATAACAACGACCGAGGACGGCACGGCGGTAAAGACCTTAACGGGTGATAAATACGCGGAGTTCTACGAGATAAAGCAACGTGCTCACGTGAGCACAACGACGCCGCAAAGCGTGAAAGTCGCCACGGAAAGCACGACACACAGTTTTAACGCGGGTGATACGGTATGGGCAACAAGCCAGTACGATAACACACTTACCTTTACCGCGTACAAGGTTGACAAGGTTATCTACGACGAGGTATCGTGTGAGGTGGTATACAGGCTTGTCGACCCGCAGGGTATCAGGCCGACCGTTCTGCAGCCGGAAAGCTGTGTCCGTGTGACGATGTTTTCAAGCGAGACGGAAACGGCTGTAGTATCGATGTCAAGCGAGGCGAGAGCGGCAACACTTGCCGCCAAGGAAAAGCTTGCCTCGGCAGCCTTGGGCGGTACTGCAAAAGCGGCGGCCGGAGCGGCACAGGCTTCGGCGCAGACCGCCGCGCAAACCGCCACCGTTGCGGCAAGCGTTGCCACACCCGTTACCGCCGTCGCCGGCGCTGCCGTTGCCGGTGTTGAAAAGGCCGTTAAAGCCATAACGAGATAAC
>CAZWCZ010000168.1:0-1186 GCA_964632165.1 uncultured Lachnospiraceae bacterium
CTGGCAGCGCAGATCGAGGAACTGGAAAAACTGCCAAAACCTGCGGTGACGATGGAAAATCTGGCACATATCATCGAACTGTGGACGAAGATTCCGGCTTCGAAAATAAAGGCTCAGGAATATCAGCAGATCAAGGGCCTGGATGCCAGGCTGAAAGCCCATATCGTGGGTCAGGATCAGGCGGTGGAAGCGGTTTCCCGTGCCATTCGGCGCAATCGTGTCGGTATCAGTCCTAAAAAACGGCCGGTATCTTTTATTTTTGTAGGTCCCACCGGTGTGGGTAAAACAGAACTGGTGAAACAGCTGGCGGATGATTTGTTTAACAGTGTGGATAGCCTTATCCGACTGGATATGTCCGAGTATATGGAAAAACATACGGTCTCGAAGCTGATCGGTTCGCCTCCTGGCTATGTCGGCTATGATGAAGCAGGTCAGTTGACGGAGAAAATCCGCCGCCGTCCTTACTCCGTCATTCTTTTTGACGAAATCGAAAAAGCCCATCCCGATGTGCTCAATGTGCTGCTGCAGGTCCTGGATGACGGACGAATCACCGATGCACAGGGCAGAGTGGTGAATTTCGAGAATACCATCATCGTGATGACCTCCAATGCAGGCTCCGAGGGCCGTGTGGGCGGTCTGGGATTTGGCCGCAGCGATACGGACATGGTCAAAGAGAGGACAATGGGCGCCTTGCGTGAGTTTCTGCGACCGGAGTTTATCAACCGTGTGGATGAGATTATTACATTCAACCATCTGACGGAAGAAAACTTCCTCGGCATTGCCGATATCATGCTGGAGGAACTGCGGCAAAGCTTGTCGAACAGGGGACTGGCATTCAGTTGGGATGAAAGTGTCCGACGCCTGCTGGTAAAGGAAGCTTATTCCGTGACCTACGGTGCGCGGAATTTGCGGCGCACCATTCAGCGGCAGCTGGAAGATCCCATCAGCGAAAAAATCATCGAGTCCTTTGAAACGCCTATTTCGGAAATCTCTGCGACAGTCGAAAATGACCATGTAGCGGTGATCTCAAAGTAATTTTAATATGAAAACGGCCAGTCCACTCGGACTGGCCGCCTTTACCATTGAAAGAAAACAAGTCCGAACCTAAAAAGGTCGGACTTGTAAACCGTTGCGAATGGACTATAAAAAAGATATTTTTCGCAGTTCGTGTTAGAGATTTGAACCT
>CAZWCZ010000169.1:0-1186 GCA_964632165.1 uncultured Lachnospiraceae bacterium
CCTGAGAACTTACTGATCGGCGTCCATTCCGCACCGCCCATATCGATATCACAGATAATGTGATAATTTCCGGTCGCTCCAAGTGACTTGAGGTCATCTGCACTCGTGATATACACACCTTCATACACCTGTTGCCACTGAGCATAGACGGTGACCGTCTCGGTGGATATAAACCTGCCGTTTGCATCGGTATAGCCTGCAATGTTAGCAATAAGCTTACCGCTTTCGTCGGTGAGCATTTTATCCGCGGCGTACTCCTCGCTCAGACACCAACCAAGGAAATTATAATACTCACCGTACGTTTTCGAGGATGCGGTATCGAGCATCTCGGTAACGCCGTACGTAACGGACGTCAGAGCACCGTCCGTCATGAACACGCCCTTGAGCGCTTGTCCATCCTTGGTAAGGGTGTTTTCACCTGCGGCGACATAGGTTATACCAAAAGTCCGTGCTTGCCAAACCGCGGTGAAGGAGATATCCTCAGCGGAGAAGCGTTCGGGGACAGTACCGTCCCAACCAACGAAATCATAGCCGTCGCGGCTCGGATCTTCGGGCTTGGTCAGCGTTTGACCGTAGCTACCGACAAGCTCCCTGTACAGTCCGTTATGAGTGAAGAAGGTGACGGTATAGAGCTTATACCAGTAATAATTACCGTAGGCATAGGTAAAGTAACCGGCGTTTGTGGCGTCATCGGTGACATCGGTGCGCGTACCGCCGCTCATTTCCTGCATGCTCGTAGCGTCGGCAGTTCTGTACCAAGTGGTGGTATCCTTAAAGGAAATAGAGGATATAGAGGAAGCGTAGAATGCGTCTCTGCCGATGCAAATGACGCTTTCGGGGATAATGAAGTTATCAAGAGAAGTGCAACCGTAGAAGGCATAATCGCCTATCCGCAAAATACCCTCGGAGATCCATCCGTCAGCTACGCTGACGGCTCCCTTTGAAAAAGGGAGCTGTCGTCAAAGGCGACTGAGGGATCGTTAAGCAAAAGTGCTGAATACAGTGACCGATGCGGAAGAACACCTTATTCACGGAATTAAATTTAAAGCTTATATCTTAGCGCTTACACAGCGGAGCTGTGTAAGCCACACTTCATCCACCGCTATCGCGGTCCCCCTTCCCCCGCTTCAAGGCACGCCCCTGAATTAGTTCTAACACAGATTGGGCGTACCTCGCCACTAAAGTG
>CAZWCZ010000170.1:0-1184 GCA_964632165.1 uncultured Lachnospiraceae bacterium
AAACACAGTCGCTCAGCCTCAATCCGACCAAAATTTCCGGCACCTGCGGACGGCTTATGTGCTGCCTCAAATACGAGCAGGATGCCTATGAAGATCTTCTACGTCACACGCCCAAGGAAGAATCCTATGTCGACACACCCGAGGGTCGCGGCACGATCACGGAGGTCAATCTCCTGCGGCAAAAGGTAAAGGTGCGTCTGGAATCCGACCCCGACACCATCGGCACTTTCGCCGTCGACGAGATCGCCGTTTGGCGCAACGGTAAGGCAAAAAAGGCCGACGATGTCGCGCCCGACGATTGGGCACCGATCTCCGGCGGCGGGAAGCGCGTACGTCGCTTGGAAAAGGCAGAAGACACGCAGACGCTCGAGCCGATCCGTTTCCGTTACCGTCAGGAGAGCATCGTCGAGGAACCGCAGGCACCGGAAGAAGTGTCCGAGCTTGCCGAAACGCCGAAATCAGAGCGAAACCGCTCCCGTCGCCACCACGGCAAAGGAAAGGGCGGACAAAAGCAGGCAGCGTCGAAAGAGCCGTCCGCTCCCAAGCAGGAAAAGCCGTCCCAAAAGCAGGAAAAACCCGAGCCCAAGCCCGAGCGTCCCGCAAAAAAAGCGGCCGAGAACACACCTGCCGAATCGGCGCAGAACCCTCCGCGCAAACAAAATAACCGCCGCCGCAATTATTACCACCGCAAAAAACCGAATAACGCCCCCAAAGGAGAATAAACCGAAGGCCGCCGTCGCAAGACAGCGGCCTTCTCTTTGTCATTCCCCGTATGGCGTGCCATCCCCGACGCACCTCACGACGCACAGCCAATGTAGGGCAGAGGCCATGCCTCTGCCGCCACGCGCCGCAGCGCGTGCCCTTTCCCCGAATAAAACCTGTCATTGCAACTCGCCAAGAGCCGCCCTGCGGGCGCACATCAGAGCAAGCGCAAGCGAGTCGAAGAATCCGTTCTCCCATATGTCATTGCGAGGAGCGAAGCGTCGTGGCAATCCGCCTTTTCCGTCACCTTTCATGGGACATTCGGTGCGAAGATCCCTCGACTTCGCTCGGGACGGCAAATTTGCTCCCCCCGTCACCGCCTAACGGCGACGCCCCCCCTCGTAAACGCGGGGGGCGAGGGCGTGCAGCGGCGGAGGCATGGCCTCCGCCCTACAGGGCGCGAGAGGCGGTTTGCCGCACGC
>CAZWCZ010000171.1:0-1184 GCA_964632165.1 uncultured Lachnospiraceae bacterium
AAAACAAAAAAGGCTTTACCATCGTAGAGCTTGTTATCGTTATCGCGGTTATCGCCATTCTCGCCGCCGTTCTCATCCCTACCTTCTCAAATATTGTTGAGAATGCTAAGAAATCCAGCGCAATGCAAAAAGCCAAAAACGCATATACAGATTGGCTTGCAGCCGATACAAAAAACGTTCAAGATCTCAAAAAAGTAAACCTTTGCATAGAATCCGACGGCTATTATTTCCATGTAGTCAGCGGTCAGTTTAAAACCACAGCCAACGAAAGTCATAAGGAAAACGAATCGGTGGTCTACACCGCGTATGAAATCACCAGCGAAGGCAAATTGACCCAAAAAACAGCTAACACTCAAAACAACGGCAACACTTGATAACGGCGAAGGCTAATTATAAAAATCGCATATTATCTCAACACCGCTTGCTCATATGGGCAGGCGGTTTTTTGCGACATTTTTGCGACAAAAACGCGATTTTTTTGAGATGAAAACAAATTGATAATGCGCTAAAATATGTGTGTCGAACAGATAAACGCGGCAAAAATCTTATTTTAAAAGGACATCACGCATGAATGCAGGCGCTCGAATCAAAGCAAACAAGATATATATCGACGACAGGGCAAAAGGTTTTTATCACATTTACAGCGACGGTAAGCTGATATACACGACATCGGGCAATATAATAGACCTCGGCGGTTTGCTGACAAAAGGCGAGCATCGGGTAGGGGTTTGCCTGTTTTGCTTAAGCGGCAGAGAAGACAGACTGCTGTTTGATACAAAAGTCACCGTGGCATAACAAAAAGGGGGCAGATGCCCCCTTTTTAAATTATTATATTTAAATTATTATACCGGTTCAGTTCCAGTTATTGCTCCAGCCGCTTTCGTTGCCTATCGACGACAAGGGCTTTTTATAGCTCTCGTATATGTCATAGGTTCCGCTCATATGACGTTTGAGCTTAAGATAAGATACCACGGTGGTTTTTGAATCGGACGATTTGCCGAGCGCGGCGGTCATAAACAGCTTGGTCGAAACACTTTGCGGCACCGAACCGAGCTGTATATTGCGTTTAAGTAATTCGACATCGACGTCGTTTATTTTGCCGTCGCAGCTGACGTCGCCCAAAACTATTGCCGTATAATGCGAGCCGTTTATGCGTATATCGTCGCCTGTGGCGATGAGTTTAT
>CAZWCZ010000172.1:0-1183 GCA_964632165.1 uncultured Lachnospiraceae bacterium
CATGACCTACCGGGTATGAACCGGTTGCTCTAGCCAACTGAGCTATCCCGCCAACATTTCGATCTCAAATCGAACGCTTGGTTATTATATCACAGTTTTGTCTGTCTGTCAATAGTTTTTTCAAAAAAATTTTGGAAATCCCGAAATTTTTTATTTAAAATATGCCTGCGTTTCCATATTCAGTTCAAATCCCGAAAAAATTACATTTATTTGCCGTTATATACAGATATTGTTCGTTGACCATCTTTTTGCCACCCTGTATAATTATTACATAAAATTTGTAAAATGAAAGGAAACGCAAAATGAAATTACAAAAAAAGACAATAATTTGCACATCCCTCGTTTGTGCAATGCTGGCACTTGGCACGCAAAATTCACTCGCCGTGTCAACCATCTCCGCAAATCTCCAAACCGAGACCGAACCCTTGTCGTCGTTGCCTCTCGGAGCGTACAAGATGAACGTAAATATAAACGGCAGGCAGGTATTACAAAATAAGGTTTACGGTATTGACGGCACCACGTACGTTCCCATGTTCAAATTCTGCGATTGGCTCGGAAATTTTACATATGATTATAATAAATCCACAAAAACCGCCACTGTTGTGGGAACAGGACTTGAAATAAGTGCCACACAAGGGAAGTTGTATATTGTCGCCAACGGCAGATATTTTTACACCGTGGATGAAGTAATAGATATAAACGGAGAAATCTATATTCCGATAAGACCGCTTACAAAAGCACTGAATTCAAAAGTCGAATGGAGTGATACAGATAACGAATACAAAGTTTATTCCGGAGACACTCGACTTTTACGCACCGCAAGCCAAGTATATAAAGATGATGAAATTTATTGGCTCTCCCGTATAATAAATGCCGAAGCGGGCGGTGAATCCATACAGGGCAAGTTGGCAGTCGGTAACGTGATTTTAAATCGTGTGCGTTCGTCGGCATTTCCGAACACCATATATTCGGTAATTTTTGATAAAAAATACGGCGTTCAATTTGCCCCAACCGCAAACGGTGCCATTTACAAAACACCGAGTGAAGAAAGCATAATTGTCGCAAAAATGTGTATAGAAGGTTACTCGCTTTCTACCGAGACGCTCTACTTTTTCAACCCTAAAATCTCCCCGACGAATTGGATATCACAAAATCGCAAATTTGCGTTTGCGGTAGGCAATCA
>CAZWCZ010000173.1:0-1179 GCA_964632165.1 uncultured Lachnospiraceae bacterium
CGGGCTTCCACTCGCCCTTGGGCTTGCCCATGTGGGAGCAGAGGATGACCTTGGCATTGTGCTCTACCAGGTAACGGATGGTGGGCAGAGCGGCAACGATCCGCTTGTCAGAGGTGATCTTACCATCCTTGGTGGGAACATTGAAGTCGCAACGGCACAGAACACGCTTGCCGGCAACATTGATGTCTTCAATAGACTTCTTGTTGTAGTTCATAATATGTAACCTCCATTAAAATTTCATCTTACCGTAATCCTGCAGGCCTGGGAAATCCAGCTGCCGCAGGGCTTCAAACACCGTGATGGCCACGGCATTGCTCAAATTCAGGCTGCGAGCCTCTGCTCGCATGGGGATCTTGACACAGCTTTGCCGATGAGCTTCCAGAAAATCCTCGGGCAGGCCCTTGGTCTCCTTACCGAAGAACAGATAGCATCCGTCTTCAAATTGAGCCTGCGTGTAGCTGCGAGGCGCTTTGGTGGACAGACACCACATCTGCTTGACGTCGTTTTTGGAGAAAAAGTCCTCCAGATTTTCGTAATCAAGCACCTGGACCAGATCCCAATAGTCCAGACCGGCGCGGCGGACGGCTTTTTCGGAAATATCGAAGCCCAGAGGGCGGATCAGATGCAACCGACAGCCGGTGGCGGCGCAAGTGCGGGCGATGTTGCCGCAGTTCTGGGGGATTTCCGGTTCAACCAGTACGATATTCAGCAAAAGTTTCACATCCTATCTTGGGGACATTCTCCCAAAGTCGCTTCCCTATTGTAAGACAAAACACCCAGAAAATCAATGAAAAAATTAAAAATTTACAACTTTTTATAAAAAAACAAATATTGAAAGGCCGAGTGCCTGAATTTTTGTGAAAAATGTGAAAAACATGGTTTTCCATCCGAAATTTTCTGCAAAAATTTTGCCTGCAAAGAAGAAATGCCCCCATGGCGCAACAGCACCGTGGGGGCAAGAAAATCGGAATATTGAGAAATACAACAGGGCGCTTACCAGCTGCACATTTTACGGAACAGTTCCATGTAGCGCTGAGCGGGCTTGTCCCAACTGAAGTCCTGACACATATCTTTATGCTGCAAGGCGCGGAATCCGGCCCTGTCATCACGATACAGATGGATGCAGCGGCGAGCGGCCTCCATAAAGTCATCGGCGTTATAGCTTTGGAAGGTGAAGCC
>CAZWCZ010000174.1:0-1160 GCA_964632165.1 uncultured Lachnospiraceae bacterium
TATAGTGATAGGTAAGGCTTTGATGTTATCTCCACCTTTTCCCCCACTCCACACCGTGCATGCGACTTTCACCGCACACGGCGTTCCATCGTGTTCAAGTAGATTTACAAGTTTATTTAACAGGTTTTAGTTTTCTAGCTACACGAAGTTTGTTCAGTTTCTCCTTTTGCTTCTCGTCTAATCCATTCAGATTTGTTGCATCAGCATAAATCAAAGGTTCTGCATTTTTAGAAATAATAACAATATTGCTGTATCTGTCTTTGCCCGTTCTTTCCTTTGGCACTATTCGGATTATTACAGCATTTTGGGGAGTAAGCCGTTCTCCTGTCACATAACACTTACCGTATTGAGCAACATATCTGGAAATGGCATTGCTTCGGAATTCCGTTGTTTCGTCCTTATTAAAATACAACTGTAATGCTTCTAAGTTTGCTTCATCAACCACCTTTTGATTGCTATGGATTTTCTCTCTTCCTTTTTTTGTGAAATTACAAATGTCTTGAGAAAAATTCATAGGCGGTTTATGATGTACACCAGTTAAAGGTATCAAATTTATCCTTTTTATTTGGTATATTTTCTTATCCGCCGATAATCCTTTTGTCTTTTTCTGAAAATCAAGAGGTGTATCACTAAAACGTACTCGTTTTGCTATTATTCGCAGCCTGTTATAATGGGTTCGTATAAGTGAATAGTTAATTCTGTCAAGATTGTTGTACACATTTGTTGCTATCCTATAGTAATTCTGTATGCCGAGGATTACGCTGTTATATCGGGCGATATTATCCACTGTCGTATGGGATTGAATCTGTATAACACAGTTTCTGATGTTTTTGGCAACATTAGTTTTTGCCTTATCACACATATCTGTTTTCGCCACGAATCCATATCGTGATGTTCCTTTCGGCACAACTTTTATCTTAAATCCTAAAAAATTTGACGAATTCTTTTTCAAGTTCGTTACTTTGGATTTCTCAGGACTGATTTCAAGACCAAGTCTTGATTTTAGGAAATCAACTATGGCATGGTAGTATCGTTGTGCTTCGGAATACGATTTGCACATTACTTTGAAGTCATCTGCATATCTGACCAGAAATCCCTCTTTCATGTTGGATTTCTGCCTTGCTACGCTTCGAAAGTTGCAGTTTTTTCCAATCTTATTT
>CAZWCZ010000175.1:0-1147 GCA_964632165.1 uncultured Lachnospiraceae bacterium
CTAAACTGAATTGCGTTTCTTACGGAAAAAATTCTTCCCTGCATCTCATCGGGAACGTTTTTATACATTATTTCCATCTGCCCCGCATTAATAAACGGAATAGGAGCACTCGCCATCAATCCGGCGACCGACCAGACAACGCCGTTTCTGCCCAACCCCATTAATATATCGCCGAGCATAAAGGATAATATTGCCGGTATATATATCATTTTTGCGCTGTTTGCCTTGACTCTTCCGGTCGATACTACAATACCGCCCAAAATTCCGCCAACGCCCATTATTGCATTTACAGCCCCGAGCACCACGGAATCATTTGCGCTTCGCATAAGTATCATCGGAGACAGGATATTCTCGTAAGTCAATCTCGAGAAGAAGTTAAGCAACGCCATGGTTATTATTACGGCAAAAACGCCGTGATTGTGCTTAAGATACAAAAATCCGTCCCTGCAATTGCCAAGCACGTCCCTCTTATCGTTTTTTATAACCTTATCCTCGGGAATTTTCACAACAAACGATAATATTAAAAATGCAAATAAAAAGCTCATCAGGTCAATGGCGATTATCGGTTTTAACCCTCCGAAGCCGAACAAAGCGGCTGCGCATACGGGCGAGACAACGGCAACCAGATTGCTTGAAAAAGAATTCATTCCGCTTACCCGTGCGATTTTTTCTTTCGGTACGACCTTCCCGAGCACAACGGAGGAAGCAGGTCCTTGAAAGGCATTCGTTAAACCGATAATTAAATTCACAAGATAAATGTGCCAAAGCTGCAATTCGTTTGCCGCATTCAATGCCAATACGGACAAAGAGCATATTGCGGCAATGCTATCCGCCGCCAGCATGATTTTCTTCTTGCCGTGGGTATCGACAAACGTTCCGGCAAACAAGCTGACAATTACGTATGGAACGTAATTAAAGAAGGTCATAAGCGATACCGTCATTGCCGTTCCGTTCCGTGTATATGCCCACAAAATGAGCGAAAAGCTTGTCATGGAGCTTCCGAATTGAGAAATTGCTTGGCTAAGCCAAAATATTACGTATCTTTTATAATTGTTATTCATTGAATTTATCTCCTTACAGTTGTTTTTTGATCATTCTATAAGTGCAAAATCCAATGCGGACGATTATCAAATCATCTCTGTACAAG
>CAZWCZ010000176.1:0-1134 GCA_964632165.1 uncultured Lachnospiraceae bacterium
TAGGCTTGCCCCAGCATGAAAATAAATTCCGGGGTAATGCTCCAGAACGGCGGTTCGTGGAGATTTTGAAATACCAGTTTCAGAATAAACATCATGGTGGACGGAAAGGAAAATACTTTGCGGATCGCCCGCTCCGCTTGCTCCCAGTCTTCTGTCCCTGCGACCTCTGCAGCACTCATGATATAGGCAAGGATCAGGGACATACATTTCTTGGAATCTGGATTTGAGACAGAAAGGCTATTGTAAAGAGACGTTACTTCTTTCTTTAGACATGACAGTCTTGCAGTTGGGGCTTCCGACATTACAGAACTGGCCATAATGTCTGCAATCGCTTCCCGCCAGACAGCATAACCTGCATTGATCATGCCGTCTTCTTCTCCGCTTCCCATGCAGTATTTTTGAAAAAAGTTATCTCCGTTTATTTCATTGCGGGTGCAGAAAAGGTGAGATATTTCATGAAGGAAAATGTAAAATACTTCTGAATCAGGAAAACCAATATCACTCCGGAACAGAATGCCATTCTGCTGCCCATCCACAAAAGCTTGGGCGGCAATGCTTTCAAAATAGCCATCTTGCTGGTAGTTTTCTTCCAGATATTTTGGAAAATACTGCCCGCAAAATGATTCATACACTTCTTTGCCATTATCTGGGGTAAAGAATGCCAACGCAGTGTTTTCTATGCAGATATCTGTCTCCAAACATTCGGTAAAAAGCTCCATTGCATCACAAAAAATCTCCCGCAAAGCGGATTCCGTATACCTACGCCCCATGCTCCACTACCCCTGACTTTCTTAGATTGCTTGCGTTTATTTTATCATATAGACAGTCAAATGGCAATGTACGGTGTGCAAAGATCAGGCATTTCTGAAGGGCATATTGCAATTGATTTTTGCTGTTTTATTGTATATAATATAAGTGTCAGGAGGGATGAACATGGTATACTCGATTGATGAGATCCGCAATCGGATCACGCCTCTGGCTGAAAAGTACCATATTCCGGCAATTTATTTGTTTGGCTCGTATGCTCGTGGTGAAGCGACAGAGTCCAGCGATTTGGATTTTTTGGTGGATACAACCGGAACAGAACTTAATTCGCTGCTGAAACTGGGGGCATTATATTGCGATTTAGAAGCA
>CAZWCZ010000177.1:0-1129 GCA_964632165.1 uncultured Lachnospiraceae bacterium
TGCACCATTTGTGACCGAGATAAGCCTCGGACTGCGCGATTTCGTTTGTGTGGTGTGGGAAGGCGTTATCTATGCCGCCGCAGTGTATGTCCAAATGTTCACCGAGATGTTTGATGGAGATCGCGGAGCATTCGATGTGCCATCCGGGGTAGCCGAGCCCCCACGGGCTGTTCCATTTCAGCTCTTGATCGTCAAATTTGCTCTTTGTGAACCAAAGCGCGAAATCGCATTTGTTTTTCTTTGCCGTGTCTTCCTCAACGCCGTCACGAACGCCGACAGCGAGATCCTCCTCGTTGTGCTTGTTGAAAACATAATAATCGCTAAGCTTCGATGTGTCGAAATATACATTGCCGCCGGATTCGTAAGCGTATCCGTCTGCGATGAGTTTTTTGATCATTTTGATGTAGTCACCAATGCACTTTGTTGCGGGCTCGGTTACATCGGGCCAACGGATGTTGAGCTTTTTGCAGTCCGAGCGGAATGCGTCTGTGTAAAATTTCGCGATTTCAAGGACTGTCTTTTTTTCGCGCTTTGCGCCTTTGAGCATCTTGTCCTCGCCCTCGTCCGCGTCGCTTGTGAGGTGACCGACGTCGGTGATGTTCATAACGCGCTTGACATCATATCCGGAATAACGGAGGTATTTGTCGAGGATGTCCTCCATGATATATGAGCGGAGATTGCCTATATGAGCATAGTGGTATACGGTAGGGCCGCAGGTATAAAGGCTGACCTTGCCGGGAGTATGAGGTACGAACTGTTCTTTTTCATGTGATGCTGAATTATAAAGATAAAGCATATTGTCAAATTCCTTTGTCGATTTCTTTTTCTTTGTGCGGCGGACCGCTTATAATGATTGCCGCGCATATTGCGAAAACAATTGCGCTTGTTATAACGATGATAAGCATTTCCGGGACTGTGGTGTCGGCGGTCATGATCGGAATATAATTTGAGGCGTTGAATGCCATGTGAAAAATGATCGGTACGATTACGGATTCATATTTTTCATAGAGGTATGTGAGTACAAGACCGAGTATGAAAGCGTATGTTGCGGATATGAGGTGACCGTGCGCGATGCCGAATATAAACGCCGATATGATAGCTGCCGTCAGCGGCTTCATCGAGCGTCGAA
>CAZWCZ010000178.1:0-1109 GCA_964632165.1 uncultured Lachnospiraceae bacterium
CTCCATTGCTGTCGATATAGCCGAATGGATTTTTATCCGAAAAAACGCCTATTTTTATAGTGCCGCTTTCCTTTATTTCATCAACTGTGCGGTAAGCTCTGCCGTCCGATGATGAATTTGTGCAGGCTGTAAAGAGGAGAATTGCCGCCGCTGACAACAAAGCTGCTATTTTTTCTTTTATTTTCATAATATTTCCCCTCGCTCAATATTCAAAAGTGCCAAGAAACTGCCTTGCACGTTCGGTTTCCGGTGATGTAAAAAAGCTTTCGGGAGTGTTTTCTTCAACGATTTTTCCACCGTCAAGGAAAAGTACCCTGTCAGCTACCGCACGGGCAAATGCCATTTCATGTGTAACTATCATCATTGTTGTGCCGCTTTTCGCAAGCTCAAGAACGACTTTAAGCACCTCGTGGACCATTTCAGGATCAAGTGCCGCCGTTATCTCATCGAAAAGCATTATATCAGGGTGGAGCATAAGGCTTCTTACTATTGCCGCACGCTGCCTTTGACCGCCCGAAAGCTCATTCGGATAGGAATTTTCCTTGCCCGAAAGTCCGACCCTTTCAAGAAGCTGCAAGCCCTCTTCTTCTGCCGAACGCTTATCAACTCCAAGCACCTTTTGCGGAGCAAGGGTAATATTTTTCAGAACCGTCATATTCGGAAAAAGATCGTAATTCTGGAAAACCATTCCTATTTTCCTGCGTATATCGGTAAGGTTCTTTTTTCCGTAAACAACAGGTTCGCCGTGAAGAAATATTGAACCTGACTGTATCGGTTCAAGTCCATTAAGGCATCGCAGTAACGTGCTTTTCCCACAGCCTGATGGACCGACAAGCACAACAGCCTCGCCCTTATTCACAGTTATAGATAAATTATCAAGAATAACGCTTTCTCCGAACTGCTTGCGAAGTCCTTTTACCTCTATAATGGCTTCAGACATTTATATCAGCCCCTTTTTCTGCTTTTTTCAACAGCCCTCGCAGCTACCGAGAGCGGAAAGCATACCAGAAAATACATCACGAATATTGCTCCGTATATCCATATGGCGGCATTGGGGGAAGTAAATCTGTTTGCGTCAATTATCTGCTTGCCGACCTTTAAGACATCTG
>CAZWCZ010000179.1:0-1106 GCA_964632165.1 uncultured Lachnospiraceae bacterium
CCAGCGTATTGCAGGGCCTTCCAAAGAAATTCTGTGTAGTAAAGAGTGTGTCCTCACTGTACCGAATGTCCTCGGCAAAGCGACAGACCGTCATGGTGGAACGTCGAAACATATGAGCCCAGCAGACCGAAAGCAGGTGGATGCTGTCCGGTCGGATCTGATCTTGCGTATACACACGGCTCTGTTGGATGGTCAGTGTATATCCGGAAACATCGTCCAGAATGCCAGATACGGCGATGTCTGCCCCTGTTTCGCACAATCTGCCGTAGAGTTTTTCCAAGTAAGTGGGAGCGACCATGTCATCAGCATCTACGAAGGTGATAAACTCACCCCGTGCTACCTCCACCCCTCGGTTTCTTGCCGAGGACACCCCGCCGTTCTCCTTGTGGATGACCTTCACGCGACCGTCGGACTCGGCATAGCGGTCGGCGATAGCCCCCGTGCCGTCGGTGGAGCCGTCATTGATCAAGATCAGCTCGAAGTCGGGTAGGGTCTGGCAAAGAACGCTGTCCAAACAGCGAGCAAGGAAGGGTTCGGTGTTGTAGGCGGGAATGATGACCGATACAAGGGGGGAAGTTGAATTCATGATGTTTCCGCTCCTTTTTACGCTTGCGAAGTTCGTTTCAGCAACGACCGCAGGTTTTGCTTGACAAAGATGACGGTTTTGCGCTCGGTCAGGCAGGCCGCGCCGAAGAAGATGATCCCCAAGACGATGACGCTGACAACCGCCCACAAGAGCAGCCAGAAGTAGGAATCGGTAGGCAAAGCGGCAAGAATATATTTGCCGCCGATGCTCGTACCGATGCACAGGAGAATGTTGACGATCCAGCGGCGATAGGTACACCATGGACTGCGGTTCAGAATACGTCGATTCGCGTAGATGATCATGTCGTTGGTGCGGTAGAGCAGAGCCGCGATGGTGCCGATCAGCACGCCGTACATACCCCACATCATGTCGTATCGCCGCAGGATCAGTATCGCCGCGACGGAAACTGTCACATTGATGACGGATTCCAGGATAGAACGCCATTGAGTCTGCTTAAAATGTTGGGCGAAGGTGATGGCCTGATTGGAAGCGTTTCGCCCGCAGTTCAGAAATTGCAGGG
>CAZWCZ010000180.1:0-1103 GCA_964632165.1 uncultured Lachnospiraceae bacterium
AATATGACAGAAGGCCCCATACTGGGGCGCATGATCAAATTTACCCTGCCCGTGCTGGCGACCGGCGTGCTCCAGCTCCTGTTCAACGCCTCGGATGTGGCGGTGGTCGGACAGTTCGGCGGGGCGCAATCCGAGCTGGAGGGCGGCGCAGTCAGCTGTTGCGGTGCGCTCATAAACCTCATCGTCAATCTGTTCATGGGATTGTCGGTGGGTGCGGGCGTGATTGCGGCACAGGATATCGGCGCGAAACGCTATGATGCCGTGCGCCGACTGGCCAACACCGCGCTGTCGGTCTCGTTGATCGGCGGTGTCCTGCTGGGTATATTTGGATTTTTCATGGCCGAGCCGCTTCTAACCCTGATGGGCACGACCGAGAATATCCTCCCGCGTGCGATCCCTTACATGAAGGCCTACTTCGTGGGTATGCCGGGCTGTTTGCTCTTCAACTATTTGGCCGCCATCCAGCGGTCGAACGGCGATACCAAGCATCCGCTGATCTTCCTGACCATCTCCGGCGTGGCGAATGTCATCCTGAATATCATCATGGTCGCGGGATTTCATTTAGGGGCTATGGGGGTCGGTATCGCGACCGCCGCGTCCCAGTACATAGCCGCCGGGCTGATCCTCGTGCATATGTTGCGGGAGGAGGGACCCTGCCGCGTGACCGGCTTTGCTCTGGATCGGGAACGCCTCAAGCGTATGGTAGTGGTGGGACTTCCCGCCGGTCTGCAGGGCTCGCTGTTCTCGCTGTCCAACGTGCTGATCCAGTCCACCATCAACGGCTACGGTGACATCGTGGTAGCGGGAAATGGATACGGGAGCAATATAGACGGCTTCCTGTACACCGCTATGAACTCGGTCTACACCGCCGCCCTGACCTTCGTGGGGCAGAATGTGGGTGCGGGCACCTACGAGCGTATCAAAAAAATATCCTTCACGGCGGTCGCGCTGGTCTCGGCTATCGGGATCGGTCTCGGGGTGGTGGTGGTTGCCTGTGGTGACAAACTGCTCCTGATCTTCGCCACCGGGGAGAATAAGGATGCTGTCATCGAGGCGGGCATGAATCGCCTGTGGATCATGGGCACGACCTACTTCCTCTGCGG
>CAZWCZ010000181.1:0-1072 GCA_964632165.1 uncultured Lachnospiraceae bacterium
GCATAAAGGAGAAAACTAAATGGAAAAAGATTGCAAAGGAAGAGAATACGAAGATTTTATTCGCGAGGGAAGCAGAAAGCCCGACCAAGATTTATTAGGGAAAGAATTTGGCTTGTTAAAAGTTGTAAAATATGTAAGAATGGTAAAAACAAAGAGAGGAAGATGGCTGTGTGAATGTGAATGTGGAAACCTTACTTGTGTAGATGGACCCATTTTACTACAAGGACGCACAAGGTCTTGTGGGTGTGAAGCGGGACAATTTGCCGCAGAAAAGTTAAAAGAAGACTTACTTGGAAAAACCTTTGGTCGTTTAACCGTAGTAGGAAGCACTTTTGATAAAGAGGAAGGGCATACGCTTTGGGAATGTGAATGCCAATGCGGAAAAGTAGTTTTTAAACGAGCAAGAGGTTTAGTCCACGGTAATGTTCGTTCTTGCGGTTGTCTTCACGCGGACACGATACGAGAAATAACACAAACAGACCTTGTAGGAAAAAGATTTGGAATACTTACTGTTCTTTCTCGTGAAGAGGGGAAGAAAAGAAAAGATGGCTCCATCAGGTCTGCGTGGAAGTGTCATTGTGATTGCGGACAAGAGATTGTTACATTACAGGATACTCTTATTGCGGGAAAAATAAAAAGTTGCGGCTGTCTAACCTCATTAGGAGAACTTCACATTAAACAAGTTTTAGAAGAAAACAACATTAATTATCTTCCTCAAAAAACTTTTCCTGAACTAACTGGAGTAAAAGGTGGCTTCCTTCGCTATGACTTTGCAATCTTAAATGAAGAGGATAAAGTAGTTCGTTTAATTGAGTTTGATGGACCTCAACATAATGAGGGCACCAATTGGGGCGATTATGAAAAGACCCACGAACACGATAGGCGAAAGAACCTTTATGCTTATGAAAACAACATTCCTCTTGTTAGAATACCCTATTCTTATCGTGATAAGATTACATTAGATATTCTATTAGGAGATAATTTCTTATATAAAGGAGGAGAAAATCAATGTCTGTCATAGATAAAAATCTTGTTGCTTCCTCTCTACCAGTAGCATTTTCAAGAGGTAATC
>CAZWCZ010000182.1:0-1071 GCA_964632165.1 uncultured Lachnospiraceae bacterium
CTATTACATGGCGTTTATCCCGCTGCTCATTCCCCGGATCATCTGCTGCCGCAGCGTCCGCTGGAGCAGGACCGCCCTGCTGGCGCGGTATGTGATGGTGGCCTTCTTCCTGAGTTGGTTTCTGGCGATGGCCTGCCGGGAAAACCTGCTGCAAACCTTCCCTTATCACTTTTTCTGGGAAATATTGGAATAGGGCATATCAACCTGCTGGGCAGAGGGCGGGGGATTTAGTGGTTGCATTTCGATAGTAAATAGTGTATAATGCTATGCGTAAAGCTGTACATATCAGCGGCCGGAATGGTAAGAGGAAGCAAATGGAACGATTTGAGAAAAAAGTCTGGCTGGCGACACCCACGATGCACGGCGAGGAGTTGCGGTACATGACCGCAGCTTACGAAACCAATTGGATGAGTACAGTGGGGGAGAACATCAACGAAGTTGAGCGCATTGCCGCCGAACAGGCGGGCGTGCGATATGCGGTGGCACTATCCTCCTGCACAGCCGCGCTGCATTTGTGCGTCAAGGCTGCCGGGGAACGCCTCTATGGAAAGCCTTCCGTTGGCCATGGCGCGCTGGAAGGGAAACGGGTGTTCTGCTCGGATATGACCTTTGTGGCAACGTTGAATCCGGTGGTATATGAGGGCGGCATTCCTGTGTTCATCGACACGGAAGCAAACAGCTGGAATATGGATCCCATGGCACTGGAAAAAGCATTTGAAAAATATCCGGATGTGAAGCTGGTCGTCAGTGCGGAGTTGTACGGTTTCCCCGGACGGATGGACTTGCTCAAAGAAATATGCCGGAAGCATGGCGCACTTCTGATCGAAGATGCGGCGGAAGCGATGGGGGCGATCGTTTGTGGCAGACCCTGCGGCACTTTTGGCGATTATGCTGCCGTCAGCTACAATGGCAACAAGATCATCACCGGGTCGGCTGGGGGCTGCCTGTTGACTAACGATCAGCAAGCAGCAAGAAAAGCCCGCAAATGGTCAATGCAGGCAAGAGAAAATACTCCTTGGTATCAGCATGAGGAAGTGGGCTATAACTATCGCATGAGCAATGTGGTGGCCG
>CAZWCZ010000183.1:0-1069 GCA_964632165.1 uncultured Lachnospiraceae bacterium
ATGATCATTATATCAATGGCAGCAAAAATGAGAAGCTGGAACTTCTTAACAAGGAGCTCAAAAGTGGGCTGATACAAATTGAAGAAAGAATTCCGGAATTAAAAACCGGCATAGCGAAATGCATAGATACAATCGATTAGGAAACATTGCGTTGGTCGTATTGGGGGTACTAAAATGAAAACATTTATGAATTACAGCCTCAACAAAGGGGGGCAACCTGCTATACCATGTCTTTTCTTTTTCGCCAATTGGGGTTATATCTATTTACACTGTAGAAAGTCCGTAAAAATTCCCACCCCGGATGGGGTGGGAATGGGCGTCATTCTTCATGGGGCACAGGGGTGATCACCGGTTTGCCGCAGGCATCGAGCAAGGGAGTCAGTCCGCCGGAATAGCCGCCGGATATCCAAAGGTAATTGACACCGGTCTTACGGTCAATCCAAATTTGCACTTCCTTGCCAAATCCGCCCTGCTCATAAACCGTATCAAAGCGTTTCTCTTCCTTTGCCATTTTACTTCTCCTTCGTGCCCTCCACAAGGCCGTTGGCCAAGCCCACCAGTCCCTGCATTTCAGAGGGAATAATGATCTTGGTGGCCTTGCCATCGGCCACTTTTTCCATGGCCTCGATGGATTTCAGCTTGATGACCTGATCGTTGGGCGCCTGCTCGTTCAGCAGCCCCATGGAGTCGGCCAGTGCCTTCTGCACTTCCCGGATGGCCTCGGCCTCACCTTCGGCTTTCAAAATGGCAGCCTGACGTTCCGCCTCGGCCTTCAAAATGGCTGCTTCCTTCTCGGCGGTAGCCCGCAGGATGGCGGACTCTTTTTCACCCTCAGCGATGAGGATAGCGGAACGCTTCTGGCCTTCGGCCTGCAAGATGGCCTGACGGCGGTCACGCTCGGCCTTCATCTGCTTCTCCATGGAGTCCTGAATGTCCTTGGGAGGCAGAATGTTTTTCAGCTCCACACGGTTGACCTTGATGCCCCACGGGTCGGTGGCTTCGTCCAGAATGGCGCGCATCTTGGTGTTGATGATGTCGCGGGAAGTCAGGGTCTGGTCAAGCTCCAGAT
>CAZWCZ010000184.1:0-1056 GCA_964632165.1 uncultured Lachnospiraceae bacterium
GGACTTGCCGCCGAGAAACGATTGCAAGCAATCATTCCCCGACAGCAAGTTTATAGAATGCATCTATATTTTAATGATTGAATGAGGTATAATGAATCCGAAAGTTAATTAAAGTTCAATCAAAAGAACTTGATAGCACATTTATACGAGATTGAGTAAGGAGAGAATATGACAGAACAGTTACTATTGTTGTTGAGAATATCAAAACCAGAATATAACAAAACATTGTATGATGAATACAGATTGTTCATGAATCCTCAAATGGCATTTCAAAAGAACGGTCTGACAAGAGGACAGCAAGATAACTTAGAGGGTGCAATAACAAATCAACCGTGCAGAATATTATATTCGGTTGATGAAAAAAAGAGCTGGCACTTATTAGGAGATACATCTCTTATTCGCAAAAACAATAATGCCTATATTTACTGTATGTATGGTCTGAAATATAGTGAAAACCACTACGATGCTGAAAATAATAAATATTATTATGTGATACCATGGGAATATATCGAACCATTATGGCAAGGTGATGGTACAGAATTGATGGTTGTAAAGAACACATCAGTATTTATAAAAAAATTCGAGAAAGCTGCTATGGCTTCAAAACTTTCGTATGCTTATGGTAAGGTTCATTATGATTTAGATGATAAGTTATCAGATATAAAATATTATGATTTAGCAATGAGAGATTCATTTGAGTCTGTGTTTCATAAGGTTAAAGAAGGCTATGAAATTCAGAATGAGGTTCGTTTTGCTGTAATATCTTCTGATAAGCCAGAACATATTGAACTACAGTTTGAGAATGATCGAGATTTACTTTTTACAGTAATTCCATTGGAATATGGGAGAAATATATTGGTTGAATTATCCGATTTGGAGTTTGACAAAGAACACAAAATGCCTGTTCGATTTTCGTCGGATATTAAATTTTACGAATCTGAAACTGTTGCAGAGCATGAATAATATTACAACAAAATAATAGCTGTCGGTGGACAGAAATTAAGCAGGAAATCTGAAAAGGTCTCCTGCTTTTTCTATACCCAAATTCAGAAAAAG
>CAZWCZ010000185.1:0-1053 GCA_964632165.1 uncultured Lachnospiraceae bacterium
TTATCATTTGCGTCTTACCGACGCCCATCGGACCGTATACCACGCTCAGAACTCCACGATCCCGCAAGAACGCACGGTTCGCCCGTTCCGCATAATACAGCCGCTCAAATGCGAGCGAGCGGCATATACGGTTATATATCCATATCCCGATAATGATCCACACGATCCCCGGCAGAAACCGTATCATCGGCGTCAGATCCGTTTGGAGCTTTAGGAGCTGGGGATAGATGGTGAGAAAATCGAAGCTCGCTACAAAGTAGACATAATATCCGACAAATGCGATCACGATTGAATATACGTTAAAATGTAAGCACCAAAGAGCGAGCCAGCTTTTCGGATAGTCCGAATTGTCCTTGCAAAAGTCGACGAAATTCTTTATCCAACGAACTACGGGATAGATTCTATTATTTGCAAATCTCTTAAATTTGACGAGCGATTCAGATTGCAGCTTACGATCCGTAACCTGCTTTTCCTTAAGATCATTCAACTTGATAACAAATATCAAGAACACGGACATCAGAGCGAGAAGGGCACGACTGCCGTACAGTGCAAGATCTCCGATACTGCCGAAATAGTTTTTGAAATTGTTTTCATCAATAAGCAAATCACCGTATGCGTTCCAGAACCTTTGAAATTCCTCCCAACTCTCCGGGAGAAATTCGACGGTTCTCCAAGGCGTTTCACAGAACGCCCAGCTCTGTGCCTCGATAATTGTCGGCTGTACGATAACGTTGTAGGGTAAAATCATCTTGTTTACATAATACGCAAACGATGCGAAAAGATCACGAAGGCTTTCCGCCAATCTCGGTAGCGAGTTTGGAAACAGGACTCCGCAGGCGAACGAGATAAGGGTGAAGGCGGTGCATATTATGTGCCTGTAGTCCTTTTTGTATTTTTCAAAATTGATCCTCATCACATCAACACGCTCCCCGTATATATCAAATATCCGACGATCAGAGCGACTGCCGCTGCGGCTAATATGTAAATCAATCGCTTGTAGAACGGTATGTTATTCATTTTTTCACCTCTTGTCTATATGACTTTAATTTTTTT
>CAZWCZ010000186.1:0-1048 GCA_964632165.1 uncultured Lachnospiraceae bacterium
CAAGTTTTGCTGGTATTGACTCTGCATTTGCTATCCAAGCAGGTAGGGAAGTTAGAGTAATGGTAAAACCTGAACAAGTTAGTGACGAGCAAGCGCAAGTGCTTGCAAGGGATATTGCCAAGAAAATCGAAAGTGAAATGGAATATCCAGGTCAAATCAAAATCAATGTTATTAGAGAGTCAAGATATTTTGACACTGCAAAATAGATATTATTATCAATTTTGATAGCAAAAAAAATGCCACGTTTGTGGCATTTTTTATTTGGTTATTCCTTTGTTTTCTGTTCTGCCCAGAACAAATTTTTCCATTTCTGTTTTAACTTTTTTCTTTAAAAACTCAATTCTTTTCAAAACGGTTTCATTCAATTCTTGTTCATCACCGCTAAATTCAAAGACATATCTTGTTGAGTCATCTATTTGAATTTTGCCGTTTGATTTAAATCCCAAACTTTTGAGAACACGCTTGTTGATTTCATCTTCGCTATCAACGTGAGAGATTTTTGACAATTGGCTATTTATCTCGTCAAGTTCAACGTCCAGTAAAGCATTTTTGTCGTTGAGTGCATCTATTTTGCTCTTGATTTCCTTAACAGTTTTTGAGTCAGAAGAATTGGTCCAACTTCTAAATTTTTTGCTAGATTGAATATAAGCAAGTTGATTGTGCAATGCGCGTCTTTTTTCTTTATTTTTCTTTTCTTCATTTGCTATATAACGCATTTTTTCAACAAGCACTTTTTCGCCCACATTCAAATAGTCGCAAAACAGAGTGTCCAAATTTTCTGTAACACTTGTGTCTCCAACAAAATTTACTGTGCACGTATTCAAAAAAGTATAACTTCCATTCTTATATTCTAATTTTGCTTTAATCATATTTATATCTCCTTAATGTGCCTAAATAATATCACAGGTTGGCCGCCTTGTCAATATTTTTTGTAAAAATTAAAATAAAATTTATGTATTTTGTTGACAATTTTTGGTTTGTATAGTAGAATAGAAGATATAGGGGAGTGGCTCAACGGTAGAGTAGTGGTCTCCAAAACCATTGGTTG
>CAZWCZ010000187.1:0-1022 GCA_964632165.1 uncultured Lachnospiraceae bacterium
TCACCCTTCATCAGCGTGAGTATTTGCTTTTTGAGGTACTATTATGTTAAACAAAATCAGAAAAACTGATCCTTTTTGCAATTATTACGCACGATGGATCAAAGTTTACAAAGAAGGGGCCATCCGAGACGTCACAATGAAGAAATATCTGATGACCCATGCATGGCTGGAAAAACTGGCTCCACAGCTTCGACTCTGTGATGTTACCAGAGTTTCATATCAGCAACTTCTCAACGACTATGCCGTATCCCATGAACGGCAGACCACAATGGATTTTCATCATCAGTTGAAAGGTGCAATCATGGATGCCGTTGATGATGGGCTTATCGAAAGAGACCCGACACGCAAAGCCATTATCAAAGGGAAAACCCCTGCAGAAAAGAAAATCAAATATTTGAATCAGTTCGAACTGCATTCACTTATTTGTGACCTTGATCTGCAGGAACACATCAATTGGGATTGGTTGATCCTCCTGATCGCCAAGACAGGGATGCGTTTTTCCGAAGCACTGGCGCTGACGCCGAAGGATTTTGATTTCGCGCATCAAACGCTCTCTATCAGTAAGACATGGAATTACAAAGAAGAAAAAGGCGGGTTTCTTCCTACAAAGAACGCTTCCTCAGTCAGAAAAATTCAAATTGACTGGCAGACCGTGGTTCAGTTTTCGGCCCTCGTGCGTCAACTTTCTCCGGAGAAGCCGATCTTTGTGACGAAACAGAGGGTTTACAACTCCACGGTCAATGATATTCTGGCACGACATTGTCGAAAGGCGAATTTGCCAATTATCGCTGTTCATGGACTGCGACACACTCATGCATCCTTGCTATTGTTTGCCGGGGTTTCCATAGCCAGCGTTGCACGTCGTCTCGGTCATGCCAGCATGACAACAACGCAAAAGACCTACCTGCACATTATCCAAGAATTAGAGAACAAGGATGTCGATCTGGTCATGCGGTCATTGTCAGGCTTGAGTTAATTTCAAAATTTCACCCACAAATTTTACTCGCGCTGATGAAGGGTGA
>CAZWCZ010000188.1:0-1016 GCA_964632165.1 uncultured Lachnospiraceae bacterium
CTGCCATCGATAAATTCAAATCTAGCATATTCGTCTACTATATCTATTGGTGGACTAGCCGAGACTCGAACTCGGGTCCGAATCATCATCCATTTTGTTTTCTACATGTTTAGTTTATTTATTGATTTTGTAACAATTAATTAAATAAACAAAATTAACTATTACTAGTCCCTAAATCTCAAAAACATATTTGCGACCACAATATGTTTTCAAAGTCTACTCTCTTTCCCTTAAAGCACACGTAGACAAGCACTATAAGAGATGAACCTCATTTTACGAGGGCCTGCTATTTAAAGCTTAGCAGAAAGCATAATTTGTGTTTGCGTTTATTTAAAAACCTCGGTGTTTTAACGTGCACAACCACGACATGCTTACATCACTTCTAATAACCCGTCGAAACCAGTTACTAGCCCATTGCTAGTATATTATACTATTTTTTTTTACTTTTGGCAAGTCAAATATGAGAAAATAGTTCTTCAAACGCATTTATTGTTTAAATAAACTGAAGAACTATTTTTTATTTTATTTATTATTTATTTATTTTTTCTTCTTATTAACATACATCCTACAAGCACTGTTATTGATAGTAATATACTTGCTAGTGATGTTTTCTTACAACTTATTATAATACTGTTTTTAGGTAATTTTTCTCCTTCAGTTTCTCCACATCTTGTGCATGTTTTAGGAGTTGTACTTGTTGCAAGTTTAGCATATTGTGATGGTTTCATTGTATATTTATAAACTTCTCTTAATTGTTTTGTAGTTTGTTGATTAGGGCTAGACATCATTTGCTAGTGTTGATATAACACATTTTCAGTCATTTTTGTTTCTTCAACTAGTTTAATTGAAGATATACATTCTGCTTTTATATTAATCCCAAATCCAGTTATCCCGATAATGCTAAACATTAATAGAGTTAATATTGTTAATAATTTCTTCTTCATCGTTTCTTCCTATATATGTAAATCTTTGATAGGTTTTACCGTTTCTTTCTACCACTTCTTCCCACATAGAAA
>CAZWCZ010000189.1:0-1011 GCA_964632165.1 uncultured Lachnospiraceae bacterium
AGCAAACCGTCCAGTGCAGAGGCAAGCATAATCAAATACTGCGCCGTAGTCGTGTCCATTTCTTCCATTTGTGCGGTGATTTCGGGTTTTTCAAATGCTGCCTCATACAGAACTTCAATCTGTGAACCGTCTACGCCATCGTTTACATATTGGATAGCCGTCACCTTGGGCACTGCGGGATCATAATAGAGGATTGTTTCAATGGTCTGCTCGGTTGTTACCGTGTTGCTGCCATCAGGCGAAATAGCTTCACCTGTTGTCGTGGCGGTAATCAAAAATGGGATATTCTTCTGGGTTTCGGTGTTTTGGATAGACATTGTATCCAAGTCAATTTTCCATTTGGTTTCGGAATTGAGCAAGGGGTTGATCTCGTCGGGAGCCTCCGCTGAGATCAACGTAGCACCATCTTCATAGACATAGTAGGAAAAAATGTAGTTTTCTTCGTCCGTCCATGTCATATCAATTACATACATGACATATGGAATTTGTTCCTGGTCTGTGACCTGGTTGATTGTAATAGCGGAATAGATATCCAGACCGTTTTCGCTGGATTGGTAGGCAAAATCCATTTTGCTAAGTTCGCTCCAAAGATTTGCCAGCGGATGGGCAAACTCCATCGCTTGGTCGGCAATATTTTCGGTATAGTACGTCGCTGTTCCCTCGGAATCATCCAGTAAAATCAATTCTTCCTGATCCATGTAGCAAATCATGGTACGCTCGGAATTAGAATAGAAAATATATTCGCTCTGCTCAGTGACAAGAACTTGACAAGTCATAGTGTCGGTAGATAGAGAATAACCACCGCTAGGGGATAATTCATTGAGCGAAAATGTTTTCTGTGCGGGAGGGTCGATTGGATCACTGGAACATCCGCATATTGCAATGACCAGAAAAAGCACAAAACCCAGATATAAATGTTTTCTCATGCAGGTTATTCTCCTAATATCTGTAAATTGCCTATATTATAGCACAGTTAGCTTTACTCGACAACACAAATGAAACAGATTGCAT
>CAZWCZ010000190.1:0-1009 GCA_964632165.1 uncultured Lachnospiraceae bacterium
AAATCGCCGTTTTTATCGTAAACACAGAACATTGCAAATTCGTCCAACTCGTCCGCAATAGACACGGTTACGTCGTTTTTGAAATAATAGGTACGGTCAAAGCTCACAAGATTGTCCGTTCCTTCGCCCACCGCATAATTGATCTTCGGAGCGTGGCGAACAATGATAACGGAATAATCGCAGGCGTTACCCCATTCATCGTAAACGGTAATCGTGTGTCTGCCTTCGGTATCAAATCTTTCGCCTACAAATTCCTCGCCGTCTACAAGCGTTCCGATATGCTCGCCGAACTGAATACCGTTTGCAAGAATCGTTTTATTATCCGAATAGGAATAGAGATTTTCGCCGTCTGCAATCGGGGAAAATTCCTTTTCCCAATAGTAGTAATGCTTGATGCCGATTTTTGCGTATTCGGCAATGACTTCGTTTAGTCTTTCTTCGGTAAAATAAGCGACTTCTTCATCGGGACTGCCGGATTTCTTATAAATGAAATACGTGCCGTTCTTTGCATTGACGCTATCTTTTGCGTCCATTGCAATGCCCGTATCCCAAGACGCATTTTGCCATTCTCCTGTGCGAACAAATCCTTTTTCTCTCATTACGGCAAAGGCAAAAGCGTTGTCGTAGCTTGCAAAAGTAAAATGATTGCCGTCCTTATCCGGTGCTTCGTAAAATTCCTTTTGGAACGTTTTGGTGAGAATATTATTTTTCGTTGACCTAAATTCGCTCGTCCACTCGTTTCCTGCTGCGTCAACACAATACACCTTGTAAACACCCGTGTCGATCGTATAAATCGTGCTGCCTTTCGCATACGCCTTGCCGTTGACCGTTACTTTAACGATCGGTGCAAACTCGTCCACATTTCCGTCCGTCCAATCGATCGTTACGTCGCCGTCGGTTACACCGTTTTTCACGTTAGCGATATTCGGCTCCTTTACGGTACGGTCGATCACAATCGTGTAATAACCGGTATTGTTTCCAGCCTTCGATACGCCGTAAAACACATATT
>CAZWCZ010000191.1:0-1004 GCA_964632165.1 uncultured Lachnospiraceae bacterium
GGCGGTAATAGATCTGTCCCAGCTCACAGAGCAGGGACTTTTTCTCTTTCTCGGCCTTGGAGAGCTTTCTCTGTAGGGAGGCCAACTCGGCGGCATCCTTCAACTCGGTCTTAACGGTGTCCCGCACGGTCTTCCATGCGGTCTTAGCGCGGGACGGCTCCTCTTTGACCGATTTTGTCTGCTTGGGCATGATGTACCTCCTCTCGTCAGGGCAGCTCGATCAGAGCCACCACGGCGTTGTGATCCGAGTAATACTGTCCCTCAATCGGGATGTCCTCGACGGCGTAGCACTGCCGACAGACTCCGTCGGTGAATATGTAGTCGATCTTCTGCCGCTGCTCGGGGGGCAGTTGACCGAACCCGTGGAAGGTGCCCGCCAGCGCGGACGAGCAGTCCACGACCGACCGTGTACTCAGAGCACGGGTGATCAACCGGATTTCGGGGCTGTCCGGCAGGGCGTTGAAGTCCCCCGTTAGGACGAAAGGCTCCTTCCGCTCCGAGATGGTCTGCACCAACTGCATGGCACCCAGGTACCGCGCCCGACTGCCGACATGATCCAGGTGGGTGTTGTAGAACCGGAAGGGCTGTTCCGAGCCGTCCTGCCGCAGGAGCACCGCTGTGACCATGCGAGGGCAGGGGCTTTGATCCTCCCCGTAGGTCGAGCCGGGAACCTGCGGCGTGGGGGAGAGCCAGAAGTTCTCCAGCCCGAGCAGCTCACAGCTGTCGGTGCGGTAGCCCAACAGCATGGACTCTCCGTGGCAGTTCCGCTCACGCCCACAGCCTTGCAAGGTGTAGCGGGGCAGGTGCTCCCGGAGCCATGCCCGCATGGGGTCGGTCACCTCTTGGAAACCCACGATGTCGGGTGCCTCTTTTTCCAGCACCTCCAAGACCCGCCCCGCGCGGCGGAAGAACATATTGATGCCGTCTCCCTCGCAGGCAACGCGGAGGTTAAAGGTCATACATTTGAGCGTAACGGACATGGCGTGATCCTCCTTTGATGGAAT